>DATKBR010000091.1:0-24866 GCA_035513775.1 Candidatus Limnocylindria bacterium | reverse complement strand
AAGCTCGTTCACCACCGGCCGGATCGACCACCTCTACCAGGACCCGCACGAGGCCGGCGCCCGGCTGTTCCTCCACTACGCGGATCTCACCGACCCCTCCTCGCTCTTCAGCCACCTCCACCAGGTCAAGCCCGACGAGGTTTACAACCTGGGCGCCCAGAGCCACGTCAAGGTCAGCTTCGAGGTCCCCGAGTTCACCGCCGACAGCGTGGGCATGGGCACGCTCCGGCTCCTGGAGGCGATCCGGACCGCCAGCTGGCCGATCCGCTACTACCAGGCCGGCTCCAGCGAGATGTACGGCAGCGCCTCGGCCCCGCAGAACGAGAGCACCCCGTTCCAGCCCCGCAGCCCGTACGCGATCGCCAAGCTGTTCGCCCACTGGATGACCATCCAGTACCGGGACGCGTACGACATGCACGCCAGCAACGGCATCCTGTTCAACCACGAATCGCCTAGACGCGGCGGCACATTCGTCACCCGCAAGGTCACCCGCGGCATCGCCGCGATCCTGGCCGGCACCGAGGAGCACCTGTATCTCGGCAACCTCGAGGCGCGGCGCGACTGGGGCTACGCCCCCGAGTACGTCGAGGCCATGTGGCGGATGCTCCAGCAGGACACCCCGGACGACTACGTGGTCGCGACCGGAGAGACGCACTCGGTCCAGGAGCTGGTCGAGGTCGCCTTCGGCAGCGTCGGACTCGACTGGCAGGCACACGTCCGCATCGACGAGCGCTACTTCCGCCCGACCGAGGTCGACGAGCTGTGCGGCGACGCCTCCAAGGCGGCGCGCGTGCTTGGCTGGCGCCCCACGGTCACCTTCGACGGCCTCGTTCGCCTGATGCTCGAGGCCGATCTCCGCGAGGCCGGGCTAGATCCGACTGCCGTCATGGGCGAGCCGGCGGCAGCCGCCTCGTGACGGGTTGGCCCGACCGCCGGGTCATGGTCACCGGCGGCGGTGGCTTCCTGGGCAAGGCCGTCGTCCAGCATCTCGAGTCAGCGGGCGTGCGCGAGGTCTTCGTACCGCGCTCGGCCGACTACGATCTCCGGACCGCCGACGGGGTTCGGGCGGCGCTGCAGGCGGGCAAGCCCGAAGTGGTGATCCACCTGGCCGCTGTCGTCGGCGGAATCGGCGCCAATCGCGAGAACCCGGGCCGCTTCTTCTACGAGAACGCGGCGATGGGCATCGAGCTCATGGAGCAGTCGCGGCTCGCCGGCGTCGACAAGTTCGTCCAGATCGGCACGGTGTGCTCGTACCCGAAGTTCACCCCGGTCCCCTTCCGCGAGGACGACCTCTGGAGCGGCTACCCGGAGGAGACCAACGCGCCGTACGGCCTAGCCAAGAAGATGCTCCTGGTCCAGGGGCAGGCGTATCGGCAGCAGTACGACTTCAACGTGATCCACCTCATCCCGGTGAACCTGTACGGACCCGGCGACAACTTCGATCCGGCCAGCTCTCACGTCATCCCGGCGCTGATCAAGAAATGCGTCGATGCCCGCGAGCGCGGCGACGACCACATCGAGGTCTGGGGGACCGGCTCGGCATCGCGCGAGTTCCTGTACGTCGACGACGCCGCAGAAGGCATCGTCCTCGCCACTGAGCGCTATGGCGATGCGGACCCGGTGAACCTGGGAGTGGGGCGCGAGATCACGATCCGCGACCTCGTCGAGCTGATCGTCAAGCTGACCGGTTTCAAGGGCGAGCTCCGCTGGGATTCCACGAAGCCCGATGGCCAGCCACGGCGCGCGCTGGATACGAGCCGCGCGCGGGAGCGGTTCGGGTTCGAGGCGAAGACGTCCTTCGAGGACGGGCTGCGCGCGACCGTCCACTGGTACGAGGGCTCGCGCATCCGCACCGGCGCGTCTTGACCGCCCGTGCCTGAACGCCGCGTCCTCGTGACGTGCCCGCCGATGCAGCGCACCGCCGCGGAGTGGCTCGCGTCGCTCACGGATCGCGGTATCGAGGTCGAGCTGCCGCCGGTCACCCAGCACGTGTCCCGGGCAGACCTGGAGCGGCTGCTGCCCACCTGCGACGGGATCATTGCCGGCGACGAGCCTCTCGACGGCGCGCTCCTCGCGACCGCGCCACGCCTCCGGGTGATCTCGCGCTGGGGGGTCGGGCTTGACAACGTGGATCTCGGCGCGGCACGCGAGCTCGGCATCGAGGTCCGAAACACCCCCGCTGCCTTCGCCGAGGAGGTCGCCGACGTGGCGATCGGCTACGCGATCATGCTCGCGCGCGGGCTGCACACCATCGACGCCGGCGCCCGCGCCGGTGGGTGGCCCAAGCCACAGGGCGTGTCGCTCGCGGGCCGGACGATCGGGGTAATCGGGCTGGGCGCAATTGGTCGCGCCGTGGCCCGCCGGGGCGTGGCGATGGCGATGCGAGTGGTGGGTACAGATCCGGACTCGCGTGCCCAGGCAGCCGCCAGCGAGCTGGGCGTCGACGTCGTCGAGCGCGAGTCGGTGTTCGATCAGGCCGATGTCCTGTCGCTCAACTGCCCGATGACGCCCGAGAACCTCCACCTCCTGAACGCCGATCGGCTGCGGCGCATGCCGACGGGCAGCTTCGTGGTCAACACGGCGCGCGGCCCGTTGATCGACGAGGCAGCGCTCGTCGACGCGCTGCGATCGGGGCACCTGGCGGGGGCCGCGCTCGACGTCTTCGAGACCGAGCCGCTGCCTTCGGACAGTCCGCTTCGGTCGTTCCCGAACGTGATCCTCGGGTCGCACAACGCCTCGAACACGATCGAGGCAGTCCGTCGTGTCAACCGCCTCGCCATCGAGAACCTCCTCGCGGTCCTGGATCCCGCGCCCGCATGAGCCGCGTCGTGGTGATCACGGGCGTCGCGGGCGGTATCGGTAGCGCGTGCGCCGCCGCGTTCAAGGCCGAGGGCTGGCGCGTCGCGGGGACCGACAAGGGCTCGCAGCCGGCGGGCGTCGCCTGCGACTGGTACGAGCAGATCGATCTCGGCGTTCGCGCCACCACCGATCGCCTCAAGACGTTCTTCGCCGAGGTCGGGCAGATCGACGCCCTCGTGAACAACGCCGCGATCCAGATCACCAGGCCGCTGGTGGAGACCACGGACGCCGATTGGGCCGCCGTGATGGCGACGAACGCAGGGGCGCCGTTCGTCGCGATCCGGGAGGCGGTCCCCTTCCTGGAGGCGACGAAGGGAGCGATCGTGAACGTCGCCTCGGTCCACGCGGTCGCCACATCCAGCGAGGTGGCGGCCTACGCGGCGAGCAAGGGCGCCCTCGTGGCGCTGACGCGGGCGGCCGCGCTCGAGCTGGGGCCGGCCGGCATCAGGGTCAACGCGGTGCTGCCCGGCGCCATCGACACGCCGATGCTCCGGGCCGGTGTCGATGCCCGCCTCGGCGCGAGCGACGCGAGTGACTCGAATGACCCCTTCGCTAGCCTCGCCGAACGGACGCCGCTGCGCAGGGTCGGGCAACCGCACGAGATCGCGAGCGTCGTGGTCTTCCTGGCGGATGGCACTCGGTCATCCTTCGTCACCGGGCAGGGGTGGGCCGTGGATGGCGGCGTCACGGCCCGGCTCGCAAGCGAGTGAGTGGCACGTGGCGTCCATGGCGCCTGGCTCGCCGGTGAAGTTGGAAGGCATGAACGCACGCTCGATCTCGATCGTCATTCGCTGCTTCAACGAGGAGCGCCTGATCGGGCGACTGCTGAGCGGCGTCGCGGCACAGACCGTGCAGCCTGCGCAGATCGTGGTCGTCGACTCTGGCTCGACCGACAGGACCCTGGACATCGCGCGGCGGTATCCGGTCGAAGTCCACTCGATCGACCCGGCGGAGTTCAGCTTCGGCCGCTCGCTCAACCGCGGGATCGCCGCGGCAACCGGTGACGTCGTCGTGTTCGCGAGCGCCCACGTGTACCCCGTGTATGACACGTGGCTCGAAAACCTGACCAGGCCCTTCGACGATCCCGAGACCGTCCTCGCCTACGGCCGGCAGGTAGGCGGCCCCACGACGCCGTATTCGGAGAGCCAGATCCTCGCAGCCTGGTTCCCCGCCGAGTCGCACCCCAGGCAGGACCACCCGTTCGCGAACAACGCCAATGCCGCGATCCGGCGCAGCGCCTGGGAGGCGATGCCGTACGACGAGGACCTGACCGGGCTGGAGGACCTCGACTGGGCGGCGAAGGCACTCGAGCTCGGGCTCAGGATCTCGTACATTGCCGAGGCTCCCGTCGTGCACCTCCATGACGAGCGCTTCGCGCAGACCCTGAACCGCTACCGGCGCGAGGCGATCGCGCACAAGCGGATCTTCCGTGACCAGCGGATGAGCCGGCTGGAGGCCCTGCGCCTGCTCGCCGCCAACGTCGCCAGCGATTACATGCACGCCGCGCGCGATCGGAAGCTGCTGGGCAACCTGCTCAGCATCCCGCGCTTCCGGACCGCCCAGTTCGTGGGCACGTACGAGGGTTTCGCCCAGCGCGGCGAGGTCCCCACTGAGCTCCGGCGCCGCTTCTATTACCCGCGCGGCATCCGACGGAAGGAGCGCGACGAGTCGGAGATCGGCTCGCCCATCACATACGACGAGCTTGGACCGCATCGATGACCCGCCGCATCCACGACATCTCCCTGGCCATCGGGCCCGGCCTGCCCACCTGGCCGACGAGCAGCGGGTTCTCACTCGACCAGGCGATGCGTATTGCTGCCGGCGATCCGGCCAACGTCACCGACCTGCGGATGGACGTCCACACCGGCACGCACCTCGAGGCGCCGCTGCACTTCTTGCCTGACGGCGCGCCGCTGGACTCGCTGCCGCTGGAGCGGTTCGTGGGCGACGCCCTCGTCGTCGAGTTCCAGGGCGAGCGCGTGACCGCCGCCGACCTCGACGCGGCCGGCATCCCGGCGGGCACCCGCCGACTCCTGGTGAAGACCGCGAACTCCGCCCGCTGGGCCAAGGGCTGGGGCCCGTTCGATCCCGTGTACGTCGCCCTCACCCAGGACGCGGCGCGGTGGGTCGTGGAGCGAGGCTTCGCGCTCATCGGGATCGATCACCTGTCCGTCCAGCAGTACGAGGACGACGGCGAGACGCACCGCATCCTGATGCGTGGTGACGTGACGATCCTGGAAGGCCTCAACCTGGCCGGAGTGAAACCGGGGACCTACACCCTGGTCGCCGCGCCGATCCGGCTCGTGGGCGCGGAGGCGGCGCCGGCACGCGCCATCCTCCTCGATCAGGCACCCTGAGGAGCGATGACCGACCGGATCGTGGCCCTGGTCCCGATGCGCCATGACAGCGAGCGCGTGCCGGGCAAGAACTACCGGCCGATGGCCGGCAAGCCGCTGTACCGGCACATCGTCGGGACCCTCCTCGCCTGCCCCGAGATCGACCGTGTCGTCATCGACACGGACAGCGAAGTGATCAAGCGCGACGCCGCGACAGCGTTCCCGCAGGTCCTCGTCCTGGACCGGCCGGAGCATCTCCGCGACGGCAGCATCCCGATGAACGACGTGCTCCTCAACGACGTTCGCCAGGTCCCGGCCGAGATGTACCTGCAGACCCACAGCACCAACCCGTTGCTGCAGGCGGCGACGATCAGCCGGGCGATCGGCGAGTTCCGGGCGAGCACGGAGCGTGATTCGATGTTCTCGGTGACCCGCATCCAGGCGCGGCTCTGGTCGGACGCCGGGAAGCCGCTCAACCACGACCCGGCGGTGCTGCTCCGGACTCAGGACCTGGCCCCGGTGTACCTCGAAAACTCGTGCCTGTACCTGTTCTCGCGGGAGCTGCTGGAGGGTCGTGGCACGAGGATCGGGGCGAACCCGCTGCTCTTCGAGATCGACCGTGACGAGGCGTCCGACATCGACGAAGAGCAGGACTTCCGCATGGTCGAGGCGCTGATGACGGCTGCCGCGGCGCGCGCGAAGGGGCAGTAGAGCTTGGCGAACAGGGCGGTGGACCGGCCCCTTGTCTCGATCGTGACGCCGACGCTCGATCAGGGCAGGTTCCTGGAGGCTACGCTGCGGTCCGTCCGGGCGCAGAGCTACCCGCGGGTCGAGCACATCGTCATCGACGGCGGGTCGACCGACGACTCCCTGGACATCCTCAGGCGCGAGGGCGAGCGTGGCACGATCCGCTGGATCAGCGAGCCGGACGACGGCATGTACGACGCGGTCAACAAAGGCCTGGCGCTCGCCGAGGGCGAGATCCTTGCCTACATCGCCAGCGACGACGCCTACCTGCCGTGGGCCATCGAATCGGTGATGCGCGTGTTCGAATCGCGGCCCATGGTGGACGTCGTTTTCGGGGACGGAACGAAGATCGAGGAGGAGACGGGCATCCAGCGCCTGCGACTGTTCCCGCCGTTCGACCGCGTTAGCCTCGCGAGCTACGAGTCGCTCATGCAACCCGCGGTCTTCTGGCGCCGGCGCCTGTTCGACCGGATCGGTGAGTTCGATACGCGAATGCGCTACGTCGCCGATCTCGACTACTGGCTGCGGGCCGGCGCGGCCGCGGCGAGGTTCGCGCACCTCAACGAAGTGATCGCCATAGAGCGGATCCACGCCGGCCGGCTGTCCAGCGCGCAGGCTGACGCGATGGCCGCCGAGGGTCAGCAGATGCGCGCTCGCCACGCCGGGACCGATGGCGGACTCGCGGACCGGAAGCGCGCCGTCGCGCGCCACATGCGCTGGCAACGCTGGCTGTGGTGGCGGTTCCTGGTCGCGTCACGGCTGCGTCGCCTGCCAGGCCCGTGGCACCGATTCCTGACTGAGGGCGACGTGATCGTGCGGCCGCGGCGTGTCCTGTCGGGCTCGCGCCCGCACAAGTCCAAGCGCCTTCGGAACGCCGTGGTCTCGCGGGTTGCCGCCGACGTGATGACCGTCGATGTCGTCCAAACCTGACCGGCCGGCGCCCCAGGCGGCGACGCCCCACGGGCACGGGCTGATGGAGAGCCTCCTCCCCGAGGTCGCTTCGCGCGCGAGACGCGGATCCCTCGTCGAGATAGGCTCGACCCGCGAGAAGCTTCCGGGCCAGGGCTCCACCGTCGTCCTCGCCGGTTTGGCCGCGAAGTTGGGGCTGCCGTTCATCACGGTGGACATGGACCCGGCGAACACCGAGCAAGCGCAGGCCGACCTCACGGACTACCCCGGCGCCCAAGCACTGACGGCCAGGGGCGAGGAGTTCATCGCCACCTTCGGGGGGCCGATCGTCGCCGCGTACCTTGACGCGTTCGACATCCAGCACGGCAAGCACTCTGCCTATCGGATCGATCGCTACCGACGATTCCTCGGGACGGAGATCACCAACGCCGCGTCGAGCGAGATGCACCTGGCCTGCGCGGAGGCGCTCATTCCCCGACTCGTGCCCGGCGGCCTGGTCGTCATCGACGACACCTGGTCGGAGGACGACGGTTACGCCGGCAAAGGGAGCACGGCCGTGCCGGCACTGCTCCAACGGGGATTCACCATCATCGGCCGGACGCGCACCGCGATCGCGCTGCAGGCACCCCGGCAGGGGCTCGGCGCCCTGGCGCGCGTGCCGAAGGGAGTGGTGCGCCGCGCTCGGCGGGCCGGGCGCCGGCTTCGCAAGGGGTTCCGTGGCTGGCAGAGCGAGGCTTCGCTGGTCCTCGCCTACCGATTCTCGGCTGACGGACGCCGCTCCACCGCGGCCCTGCGGGCGATGCGCGATACCGCGAGAGGACGCCGCTGCGTGATCATCGGCAACGGTCCCAGCCTGAACCTCATGGACCTTGGGCCGTTGCGGGACGAGGTCACGTTCGGGCTGAACCGCGGCCACCTGCTGTTCCCGCGCATCGGAGGGCCCACGACGTACCTCGTGTCGGTCAATCGACTCGTCATCGAGCAGTCGGGCGCGGAGATGATCGCCGCCCCGTGCCCGAAGTTCTTCGACTGGCGCAAACGAGCCCTGGTTCCCAGGGGGCTGGCCGACGTCATCTTCGTCCGGACCGCGCCCCAGCGCCGATTCAGCACGGACATCCCCGGTAGAGGCCTCTGGCCGGGCGCCACCGTCACCTTCGTGGCGATGCAGCTCGCCTACCACATCGGGTACCGCGAGGTGGTCCTCATCGGGGTTGACCACTCGTTCTCCACCACGGGCCCGGCGCATGCCGAGGTGACGTCGACCGGACCCGATCTTGACCACTTCGACCCCACGTATTTCGGCGCGGGCTACCGCTGGCAGCTGCCGGACCTTGAGACGTCGGAGCGGGGGTACACCATGGCCCGAGCGGCGTTCGAGGCGGCCGGAGGCTCCATCGTCGACGCCACGGTGGGCGGCAAGCTGACCATCTTCGAGAAGGCGGACTTCAAGGCGCTGTTCCCGTCGAAGCGGCCCTAGGTCCGTCGAGACCTAGCCCATCGGGGCCGGGGCATTCGCGGGATCCCAGTCGCCCTCGTCGTACAACGCCGTTGCTACCTTGGCGGTCCCGTCCCGGATTCGGACCTGCTCCGCGGGGGTGAGGCGGGTCAGCCACGTCCAGCGCGCAACCCGGCTGTCCCGGACCACGACGTTGCGCGCCGCAACCGGGACCTCGCCGCGGCCTTCCTCGGAGCTGGAAGCGCGGACTGTCGCGGCGATCGCCGGACTCCAGGGGAGATCGAGCCGGTCGTAGAGCTCACGAAACCGGTCCGTGGGCTCTTCGCACAGGTCCTCGTGGCGGATGAAGATCCAGTCCGGGTGGCGCTCGCGATAGCCCAGGATCACGTGGTGCATCACGTTCCACAGGAGGATGGCCTGGTCGATGATGTCCCGCTCCCGCTCGGCGTACGAGCCGATTTCCGCCGCATACGGTCCGACCAGGTCCCGGAGCAGCAGCGGCTGGCCGACCCAGTGGCCGAAGTCGAACGTCCAATCGAGCCGCTTGAGGCTGCTGGCGAACGCCGCGGGGTGGCGGATCAGCACCACGTTGCGGCTGCCGAAGCGGTTGGCAAGCCACTCGGCGGACATCAGGGCAATGGGGTCCTTGAGGAGCGGCCGCCGCCCGCGCAGCCGCCGGGCCAGGCTGCCCACCTCGAGCCTGGCGCTCCGGCCCACCCGGCCAAGGATCGTGTCGGATTCCCGTGGCCTCGGCGGCCGGCGGAAGCGCAGGACGTCCTGCATCGGCGCAACGAAGTCGGCTTCGTTCTCGGCCGTGACGTACTGGAACCAGAACGGTGGGCGGACGCGCATCACGGGCGCACGGACATCGGGGTTGAAGGGCTCGTGGACGTACACCACGCCTGGATCGAGGGCCAGCATCCTCCCGACCCAGGTCGTGCCCGAGCGGTGTGATCCGGTCACCAGGATCGGCGGGGCCACCGCGCGATGTTAGCCCCGACGTGCTGCCGAAGCGACCAGTAGGTACCGAAGCGACCGGTAGGGCGACCGGGCGCCGATATACTCGGTCGTCGATGGCCCACGTGTTCGTCGCTCCCCACCCCGACGACGTCGCCCTTTCGTGCGGCGGCCTGATCTCGAGCCTGCGCGAGATCGGCCAGAGCGTCACGATCCTGACCGTCTTCTCGGGCTCGGGGTCGAACGGCGGTGGCGGGCTAACCGGCTACCAGCGCGAGGCGCTCGGGTTCGGGACGAAGACGCTCTGGCCGAACAGCGAGGCGTTCAACCGGGCGAGCATCCGCGCCGACCAGCCGGGCGGCGAAGCCGACGCGGAGTGGGCGGCCGACGAAGACCGGCTCGACGCGACCCAGGAGGACGCGGACGGATCGGCCAAGCGCTTCTGGCAGCGGGCGTCGTGGTACCGCCGCGCGAGCATCCGCAACAAGTCGCTCGCGGGCCAGGCCGTCATCGACGACGTATCCACCCAGGGCGCGCTGTACACGGACGACCTGCTCGACGCCGCCAGCGCCGGCGAGATCATCGCCAGGCGGCGCGTCGAGGACGAGCGCTTCGCCTACTTCGCCGAGGCGTCGGTCGTGTTCCTTGACCTGCCCGACGCGGTGTTCCGCGGCTACGAGGGCGACGACCAGCTGCTCGGGCAGGTCCGCGCCGACGACGACGCCCCGATCGCGATCCTCCGCCGCGAGATCGTGCGCCTCGAGCCCCAGTCCGTGTACGTGCCGCTGGGGGTCGGCAACCACGTAGATCACCAGCTGTGCCGCGACCTGGGCGTGGCGCTGCTCGCGGAGCCTCGGAGGTGGGTCATGCCGGGCCCTGAATGGGCCGGCAAGGTCGTCTTCTACGAGGACTTCCCGTACGCGTGGTGGAACAACTTCCAGAGCCTGGACGAGCTGACCGATGGCGCGCTCGCCGGTATTCCGCGCGAGGTGATGCTCACGCCCCGCTACGCCGACATCAGCGACCAGCTGGAGCGCAAGGTGCGCGGCATCTCGATGTACGAGAGCCAGCTCGACCGGCTCTTCGGTGGCGAGAAGGCGATGGCCGCCGGTGTCCGGCAGCACGCTACGGCGGTCGGCACGGTAGGCGGGGTGGGCGCCGCGGCGGAGCGCTACTGGCACAGCTACCGGCCGTAGATCAGCGGGTCGCGCGCATCCAGATCGTGCCCTCGCCGTCGGCGTAGATCCGGCTCCAGTCGTGGGCTCCCTCGAGCATCGGTCCGAGCCGGCCTTCCTGTTCCACCGTCAGGACCACGACGTCGACTGCGCGCCGGTCGAGGATCGCCAGCGACTCACCAGCGCCGCTGGCGAGCTGGTTCGAGTCGGCCCACAGCTCCGGCGGGAACAATTCGATCCTGGAGTCGACGGCGACGTGCATGTTCGGGACGGCCCACTCGAGCCAAGATCCCCAGCTCTGCGGATTCCAGACACGGGGGTTCGTCCGCTTCACCACTCCCGTCGCATCGAGCCTGCGCAGCTCGGCGGCAATTCCCTGCGGGGCGTGACTCAGCACTCCCGCCGGCACGCCGGCCTGCCCGAGCGGGCGCCAGACCGGGAGAAGCATCACGGCGACGACGCCGAGGAGCGCGATGACGAGTGCGCTCAGCGGTGACCGGCGTCCCTCGATGGCCGACGCCTCTCGGGCGGTGCGGGCACGGAGCGTGGGCACGCCGGGGACGCTGACGTCGGCGAGGCGGAGCCCGGGCTGGAGCGCGACCATCGCCACGGGCGCCGCGAGTGCCCACCAGGCCAGCCCACGGCCGGTGATCACGCCGAGGATCCCGAAGACGAGGACCGTCACGATCGGGGCGAAGAAGCGCGCCGGGGGGCGCCGGCGGTCGTTGCGCAGCCGGAAGACCAGCACGCCCAGCACGACGGCGAGCGAGAGGTAGAACACCGCGCCGGAGGGGTCGAGCGGCGACGGCGGGCGCCACTCGGAGACCTGGTTGGTGATCTCAGGGTTGCGGGCGAGATTCGAGATGTACTGCCAGACGTCGATGCCGAACGGGTTCGCGAGGGTGGCCAGCGCGGCGATGGCGCCGATGAGCGCGAGCCCGGTGGAGCCGAGAAGGCGCGCGGGGAGGCGACGGCGCGGTTGGCCGGCAAAGATTGGCTCGCGAAGGAGTGCGACCTCGTCCAGCCAGGCGAGGCCGACGAGCACGATCACGAGCGGGAAGCTGCCATGGAGGTTTGCCCAGGCGGCGGCGATGACCGGGATCAGCCACAGCCGGCGCGGATGCGTGGCTCGCTGGGCCAGGATCACCATGGTCGCGGCGAACAGCGCGATCCCGAACAGCTGCGGGCGCAGCGCGAGTGCGGGCGCGGCCACGGCGAATGAGCCCAGCACGATCAGCGTCGCGGTTCGCGCGGAGCTCGCGATGGCCGAGCCGCCGGCTCGCACGGAGGCGAGCGACCACGCGGACTGCACCGCCGCGAGCACCAGCCCGAATGTCAGCCCGACGAGCGCCGCCCGCAGGATCGCGAGCCCCGTCCAGCCGGCCGCCTGGAACACCGCAGCGAGGAGTACCTGGGCGCCCCACTGCTGGTCGAGCCAGGGCGTTCCCGCCACGGTGAAGGTCCACGTGTCGACGGTCGGGATCCCGTCGCCGGCGAGAATCTCGGCGCCGGCACGGAGCTGGTAGGCGAGGTCCACGGCGGGCATCGGCACGAGCAGCGACGCGAGGGCCGGCAGGCCCACTGCGAGGAACGTCCACAGCTCCGCGATCGACGGCCACCGGGAGTTCGCGCCAGGGCTTGCCGCGGTGCTCGGGAGGGTAGTCGCGGGGGCGGCCATCGCTGCGAACGGTACAGGGTGTCGCGCGGCCGCCGCGGGGGTCGGCGGCGCGCGGCCGCCGATCCCTACCCGGCCTGGGGCGCGGCGGTGCGGCGCGCCTTGATCGCGTCCGGGAGCAGTCGCTCGCGCAGGAGCCACGCGCGGGCCGGCGTCAGGCCCGCTTCCTCGCGGAGCGGGACCGCGGCGATCAGGAGCGAGAACACGTTGAGCCAGAGGATCGGCATTGCTAGCAGGATGCCGACCGGCACGGTCCAGTGGCGGTCCGTTCGCGCGCCCCACGCGATGATGGCCACCGCGAATGGCAGCCGGAGCCAGACGGGGATGGCGAGGTACGCGCCCTCGACCACCTGGCGGTCCATCACGCTGCGCCGGAGGAGCTCCCACCACTCGTTCCAGAGGTGCGGCGCCGCGACCGCGGAGACACCGGCGATCGCGACGGTCGCGGTCATCGCGATGGCGAGATTCCGCCACTCCCGGCGCACAACGAACCAGATGAGCCCAATCCCGGGCGCGACCTTGGTAAGCAGCGGGAATGCCCACACGGCCGGGTAGCGGAAGCCGATGACAACCGCGGCCGCGATGAAGATGTCGATCTGGCCGAGGTAGAACTCGAGCGCCACGGCGCCCGTCAGCAGGAGCAGCGGGAACGCCCAGCGGCCGACGAGCCAGACGTAGACGAGGCAGATCGCGGCAGTCCATAGGGCCGCGAACCACGGCCAGGGCAGCAGGGTGAGCGGGTACAGCGCCTGGGCGAACGCCGGCGCGTAGAGGTACGCGCCGATCGTGTACGGATTCGAGCCCGCGTAGCTGATGCCCGCTCCCGTGGCCCAGTAGGTGTGCATGTCGAGCACCCACGGCGTCCACGGCCCGACGTTGTAGAGGCGCAGCACGATGACCACGACCGCGACGACGATGAACAGGTCCAGGCCCAGCCGGTCACGCACCCGCGCCTCGACGGGCGCGGGCAGCTGCGCAAGCAGGCGATCGATGGTTCGGAGGGCGAGCTGACGAGTCACGAGCCGTACAGGTTAGGGCTACGTGTCCAGACTGGTGTTGCGCGGAGGGGTTCGGGGATGTGCGTTCGAGTTACACCCTGAGCCCATCGTCGGTGCCCCCATCCGGACTGCTAGAGTCGGCCCGGTGACGGAGGCGGATCTCGATCTCGTCGTGCTCGGGGGCGGGGGCCACGTAGGCCTGCCGCTGAGCCTCGCGTTCGCCAATTCGGGCTGGCGGGTCGGCATCTACGACATCGATGGGCCGAAGCTGGACCGAATCGCCGCCGGCGCGATGCCATTCATGGAGAACGGCGCCGACGAGCTGCTGCCCAGGGTCCTCGCCAGCGGCCGGCTGTCGTTCGACTCCAGCCCGGCCATGCTCACCCGCACGGATCGGGTCGTGGTCGTCGTCGGCACGCCCGTCGACGAGTTCCTTGGGCCCTCGATGACAATCTTCGAGCGGACGGTCGCCGAGATCGCCCCGCACCTGCGCGATGGTGCCCTGGTCGTCCTTCGAAGCACGGTGTATCCGGGTACCACGGAGTACGTGACCCAGCAGCTTAGGGAGCGCGGGTGCAGCGTCGATGTCGCCTTCTGCCCGGAACGGATCGCGGAAGGGCACGCGCTGGAGGAGCTGCGGACGCTGCCGCAGATCATCGGAGCGGATGACGACGCGGCGGCGGTTCGTGCCACGGAGCTGTTCGCGCAGCTGGGACCCAAGACGATCCGCACCACGTCCAGGGAGGCGGAGCTGGCGAAGCTGTTCACCAACACCTGGCGGTACATGAAGTTCGCCATCGCGAACCAGTTCCTCATGATCTCCGACCAGGCGGGCGTGGATTACACGAAGGTTCTCGCAGCCATCCGCGACGACTACCCGCGGGCGCGAGACCTGCCGGGGCCCGGTTTCGCGGCGGGGCCGTGCCTGTTCAAGGACACGATGCAGCTCGCCGCGTTCACCAGCGACCACTTCCCGATGGGCCAGGCGGCGATGCAGGTCAACGAGGGACTTCCCGCATACATCGTGTCCGCGCTGCAGCGTCGGTACGGCACGCTCCAGGGCAAGACGATCGGGATTCTCGGGATGGCGTTCAAGGCCGAATCGGACGACACGCGGGCCTCGCTCTCGTACAAGCTTCGGAAGCTGCTGGCGTGGGCCGGCGCGCGCGTGCTCTCGACCGATCCGTACGTGGTCGATGCCCGACTGGTCCCGATTGAGCAGGTCGTCGGCGAGAGTGACGTCGTCGTCCTCGGCGTGCCCCATGCCGCCTATCGGTCGCTGGAGCTCGGCGGGCGCGACGTCGTGGACGTGTGGGGCGCCATGGGCGGCGGCATCAGGCTCTGATGCGCGTCCTCGTTACCGGCGCGGCAGGGTTCATCTGCGGCTACCTCGTCCCGGAGCTGCTGGAGGCCGGTCACGAGGTGATCGGGGTCGACAACTTCAGCAAGTACGGGCGGGTGGCCAAGTCGTATGACGCCCACCCGCGCTACCGCTTCGTGGAGGGCGACGCGAAGGACGTGGCGCTCCTCACGGAGCTGGCACGGGAGTGCGACCAGGTCGTGGCCGCCGCGGCGATGATCGGTGGGATCAGCTACTTCCACGAGTTCGCGTACGACCTGCTCGCGGAGAACGAGCGGATCCTCGCGGCCACGTTCGACGCGGCGATCGCGGCGCACAAGGCGGGCACGCTGGAGCGCATCGTCGTGATGAGCTCGTCGATGGTCTTTGAATCGACCACGGTCTTCCCGACACCCGAGGGCGCCCAGCTCACCTCGCCTCCGCCGATCTCCACGTACGGCTTCCAGAAGCTGGCCTCGGAGTACTTCGCCAAGGGCGCGGCGGAGCAGTTCCAGCTCCCGTACACGATCCTTCGGCCCTTCAACTGCGTGGGCATCGGCGAGCGCCGGGCGGTCCGCGACACGCAGGTCATGAGCGGCAACGTCAAGCTCGCGCTCTCGCACGTCGTGCCGGATCTCGCGCTGAAGGCGCTCCAGGGCCAGGACCCGCTGCACATCCTGGGCGAGGGCAACCAGGTGCGGCACTACACGTACGGCGGCGACCTCGCCCGCGGGATTCGCACCGCGATGGAATCGCCGAAGGCCGTGAACGAGGACTTCAACCTTTCGACCGCCGCTTCGACGACGGTCCTCGAGCTGGCGGAGGCGATCTGGCGCAAGGTCCACGGGGCCGAGGCCGAGCCCGGCGGTTCAAAGCCGTTCCGGTACGTCACCGACCCGCCCTTTGAGCACGACGTGCAGCGCCGCGTGCCGGACGTACGCAAGGCGCATGACGTCCTGGGCTTCGAGGCGACCACGACGCTCGACGCGATGCTGGACGAGGTCACCCCCTGGATTCGCGCAGAGCTGGGCGCGGGCCGGCTTTGAGCAGCGGGGGCGGCGGCGGGTCGCCGCCGGAGGTCGCCATCGTCCTTCCCGTCTACAACGAGGGAGAGGCGGTCGAACCCGTCCTTCGTGCGCTCGCTTCCGCGGTGACGACCCCGCACGAACTCGTCGTCGTCTACGACTTCGATGACGATACGACCGTCCCGGTGCTCGCGCGGCTCGCGGGCGAGATTCCGAATCTCCGCGGGTTGCGCAACAACCTCGGGCGCGGCGTCTTGAACGCCATGAAGACCGGCATTGCCGGTACCGCCACGCCGTACGTGCTCATCTCGATGGCCGACGGGTCTGACGATCCGAAGGCGGTCGACCGAATGGTCGAGCTGGCGCGCAGCGGCGCCGACGTCGTCTCCGCCTCCCGGTACATGAAGGGCGGCCGGCAGGTCGGCGGGCCGCCGCTCAAGCGCCTGATGAGCCGCGCCGCGGGGCTCACGCTGCACTGGTTCGCGCGGGTACCTACTCACGACCCCACGAACAACTTCAAGCTCTACAGTCGCCGCTTCCTGGAATCGACGACGATCGAGAGCACAGCCGGCTTCGAGCTCGCGCTCGAGCTGACGGTCAAGGCGACGCTCGCGAAGCGCCGGGTCGCCGAGATCCCCACCACGTGGCGCGACCGAACCGCCGGCCAGTCGAACTTCAAGCTGCGAAAGTGGCTACCGCACTACCTGCACTGGTACCGAGTCGCCTTCTTCAGGCGTTGATCGATCACGAGTAGAAGCGGAAGTCGATGAACTCAATCTGGTCGTTGAGTCCGGATCTGTAGGAAACCAGTACGCCGAACTCATCGAAGGCCGTGAGGTCGAAAGTCGTGCCATCCGCGAGCGTGCGTCGAGCGTGGACCCGGTCCCGGTCCGATAGGATCAACTCCTCGACGAGTTCGAGGGTTTGTCGTCTGCCAACTGGGAGCGCGGCTAGCTTCGCCTCGTATGAAGGCGTGCCCCGAGGCACGCGGTCAATTAGCCGATCCCTCCCGCGATTCCAAACCGGCGGTCGTCACCGTTTGGATCCCGGACGACTGAATGAAGGCGGCGAACTCCGCGTCGCTCATCCGCATGAGCTCCTGTCCCGTGGGTCGTGGCCGTTCTGGTCCGCGGCGGGCGAACCGCGCGGCAAGCAGGGCGGCGATGCCGAGCAAGCCTCCCAGTGCCGGAAGGCGCATCCATTTGGCGCGCAACTGGGTCATGCGCCTCGATGATAGGCCGGTCCGCTAACCCGCCGCTCACCTGATCGAGCGCGTCGATGGCCTGCTGCTTGTAGCGGCTCGACCAGCTCCGGGATACCCAAGGACTTGGAAGCGACGGGAGGCTGCGAGCCTTCGGCGGCGATCAGGAGCTACGCAGTTACCGCGGCGGCGAGCTTCGCAGTTACTGCGGCGGCGAGCTTCGCCGTGATCCGGATCGGCTCGCCGGTGTGCCTTTCCCCTGGGTGCCCGGAATCAGATAGTTCCACCCAAGCGGAACTATCGCGGAGACCTTCGGAATCCGGAGCGTCGCGAGGCCACGGGTAGGGCCAAGTCCACGCTCAAAATCGCCGGCTCACCGTCCTGCGACCCCAGCCCGCCAGCGGCCGCGGGGATCGAGGTGGCTCGACTCTCGTCCGCCGCCGTCGGGCGTGAGCCCTGATTTGCGGCCTGATCGCGACGAATTCCCGTTCGTGGGCCGGCGGCCAAGGCCGGGCGGTCAGCGAGATCGTCGAATCTGGCCGCAATTTCGATGCTTCCGCTTCATTGGAACTAACTCGAAAAGGGGCGGCAGCGGAGAGAGAACGCGGTGCGGGAGCGTGGGGAGGGCGGCGACGAGGGGCGGCAGCGGAACGGGGACGCGATGAGGGAGCGTGGGGAGGGCGGCGACGAGGGGCGGACCGGCGGGCGGCGCGGCGCGGCGCGGCGCGGCGCTAGGGAGCGCAGCGTCAGCCGGCGGCGAGGCGGCGTTCGTCGGCGACGGCTTCGTCGTAGATCGATTCGACGGCGCGGACCATGAGCTCCAGGCAGAAGCGCTCGTGAACCAGGTCGCGGCCGGCGCGGCCGAGCGTATCGGCATAGGGGTGGTCGGTGAGCAGGCGGATGATCGAGGCCGCGAGCGCGTCGGGGTCCCGCGGCGGCACGAGGAGGCCCGTTCGGCCGTGCTCGATCATCTCCGGAATGCCGCCGACCGCGGACGCGACCACCGGGCGCGATAGCGCCATCGCCTCGAGGATCGACAGGCCCTGGGCCTCGCGATAGGAGGGCAGGACCGCGACGTCCAGCGCAGCGGTCACGGCCGGGACATCGTCGCGGCGGCCGGTGAACGTGACCGACTGCCCGAGGCTTCGCGCCTGGGCCTCGAGCAGCTCGCGCTGCGAGCCCTCGCCGACGATCAGGAGCTGGGCGTTCGGGACGGCGGCGAGCACCGCCGGCCACGCGTCGAGCAGGGTCGGGTGGCCTTTTTCGGGCTCCAGTCGGGCGACGACGCCCACGATCGGCGCGCCGGCCGGGATCGGGAACTCGCCGTGGAGCGTGCAGCAGGCCAGCGGCTCCGCGTAGCGGGCCAGGTCGACGCCGTTGTAGACGAGGCTGATCGGCGCGCCGACGCGGCCCTCGTCCTCGATCTTGCGCACGATGGCGCGCGAGACCGCGATCAGGTGGTCCATCTGCGGCGTGAGGCGGCGCACGGAGTCGCGATCCTCTTCCGATCGAACGCGGCTCGAATGCACCGTGCCGACCACCAACGGCCGGCGCCGGCCGGCGGCGGCGAGCGACCACGCGGCCTGCGTGCCGATCATCTCGGCCCGGTACATGTGGTTGTGGACGACGTCGGCGCTGACCGCGGCGAGGTGAGCTGCGACCGCCTCGGTGGCGGCCTCGTCGTCCATGTCGTCCAGCACGCAAACCGAGACGCCGGTGCGCTCGATGCGCCGGACGCCCGGGCCGCCGGACAGCGCGAGGACGGAGACGTCGTAGCGCTCAGGGTCGATCCGGGTCACCAGGTTGAAGACGTGCTCCTGGGCGCCACCGCTGGTGCCGGTTGCGAGCAGCTCCACGACGCGGATGCGGCCCCGGGAGGCGGGCAGGGGCAGGCGAATGATCGGCTCGAAGCAGGGGTCCGGGGCGAGGGCGGCTGGGGGCATGCGCATCAGGCGGGGGCCACCACCGAGTCCGCGAGCGAGTCGGTTGCCGCCACCGAGCGGCGGACGAGGATCCGCTGGATCGGCTCGTCGACCGCGCCCCACTCGTACTTGTACGGCTCGTCGCCGCGAAGCAGATCGACGCGGCACTTACCCCGCTCGATCGCCCGGCGGACCAGCCGTTCGAGGAGCACGACCCCGGGCGAGAGGTCACGGGCCGCCGGGTCGACGCCGGCGTTGTAGTACAGGATCGAGCCGGCGGTCTCGAAGTGGATCGCCGCGCCGATGCGCCGACCGCCGACGGTCAGGAACGAGAGGTGGATCGTCGCGTGGGCGGCGGGGGCGGTCGTTGGGGTCGAGGCGGTGCCGAACAGCTCGAACAGGCGGCGCATGAACACCCGGCTCTGGTCGCCGCCGGGCGTCGACGGGAAGAGGCCCTGGGCGCCCCAGCGGGCCTGGTGCAGGTCGATGAAGGCATCGAGGTCGGCAAGCGGGTCGACGGACTCCACGAGCTCCACCGGACCGATGGCCTCGGCGCGCCGGACCTTGCGCCGGATCTCGTGGCGCTCCTTCTTGCCCAGCGTGGCAAGGAAGCCGTCGAGGTCCGCGCCCTCGGGTAGCCGGATGACCGGGCAGACGTCCTCGCGCTCCACGTTGAGCGTCCAGCCGTCCGCGATCTCGCGGTGGCCGAGCACCGTCGCGAGCGCGTCGGTGGCAGGGTCCGCCTGGCGAAGTCGACGCAGGTCGACCGCCGCCCAGGACTCGTCGTGGTCGGGATCGGGCGGCGCGGGGTCGGGGATCGCATCGCGGGCCAGTGCGTCGCCGAGGGCCTCCGCGGCGCGGGCCATGTCGGCGGGATGGGCGAGCATGGTCGCGTAGTCCGCGTGGTAGGTGGCCCCGAAATAGATCACGCAGGCATCCTCGGGCAGCGGCGTGAGCGGCAGCGGGTGCCCGTGGCGAATCATGGTGTGGGTCACGGCGTCGGACGGCTCCACCACGTGGCGGTCCATCAGCGGCAGGATCGCGACGGGCCGGTCCGGGGTCGCGCTGGACGGATCGACCACCACGATCGTCTCGTCCGTGGCGTTGTCGCGATACGCGTCCCACCAGGCACGATGGAAGGCCCACGCGGAGAAGGGCGTCGCGTACGGGCTCAGCGTGGCGAGCTCGTCCCAGATGCCGGGGTCGATGTCGTCGAACGCGCGGCGCTCGGCGCGGAGCGGGGCGGCGTCGGGCGCGGGACCGGGTTCGTCGTCGTCCGCCACGTCAGCGCGCGGCGGACGCGCACAGTCGGGGTCGGCCTGGAGCGTGGGAGTCACATGGCGAGAATACCACCGGTCTCGGTACTTGCTTGTCCACGCAACCTTTCAAATTCGAACGAAAAGTCAGCGGCGGCGTCGCGGCGGGCCGACGCGCCGGTAGCGGCCCAACCACCGCCGCGCCCCGATCCCCAGGAGCGCGAGCATGCTCGAGACGGCGGACCCGGCGCCAACCCGGCTCTCGCCGCGGGGCTGCCAAGTGACGGGCACCTCGCGAATCGGCAGGCCGGAGCGCCGTGCGATCACCAGGATCTCCGCATCGAAGACCCAGCCCCCCGAGCGCTGCTGCGAGAACAGCTCGAACGCAAGGCGTCGCGGGAACAGCTTGAATCCGCACTGCGTGTCGGAGTACGGCAGGCCCAGGAGCACCCGCGAGGCAAGGCGCATGCCGGTCGACATGAACCGGCGCCACGCAGTCGGCGTCGCCCCGAGGCGCCCACCGGCCTCCCGGACGCGCCGGGCGATGTAGATCGTGTCCGGATCGCCGGTCCACTCGACGCCGGCGAGGTGGTCAACCGTGACCTCGTTGTCGGCGTCCAGCATCAGCAGGTACCCGGCGTCGGTCCGCCCGGTTACCGCGATCATCGCGTCGCGGACCGTCCGTGCCTTGCCGCGATGCGGCATTCGGAGGATCTCGAGATCCAGGCCGAGGCGCTTCGCGGCAACCCACGCAACGCCGGTCGTCCGGTCGCTCGAGCCGTCGTCCGCGAGGAAGACCGGGATCGACCGTCCGGAATCGGCCTGAAAGCGCCCGATCGCCTCGAACGTCTCCCCGATCCGCGCCGCCTCGTTGTAGGCGGGCATGACGATGGCGACCGTCGGGGCATCGCGTTCTGGCGTGGCCGGCGACGTCACGCGCGCTCCGGGGCGGCTTCGGCCGCTGCGAGGTTCGCCGGCTCGGCGTCCTCCGCGATCTCCGAGAACCGGAAGTGGAGCTGCCACGCAGCGATCAGGCCGGCCAGCGCGACCGGGAGCGTGGCCACGAGGTGGACGATGACGACGATCGCGAGCGCCGGCTCCGGTGCCAGCCCCAACGCGGTGAGGATCGTGAGGCCGACGAACTCATACGTGCCAATCGAGCCCGGGCCTGCCGGGATTGACGTGCTCAGGGCGAGGCCGCCCATGACCAGCGCGCACTGGGCAAGCGTGAGGTCTGCGCCGGCTGCTTCCGCGACGATCGCGAACATCGCGACCGCGGTCGTGAAGGCGGCGACGGTCAGCAGGGCGGTAGGCGCGGCGACCGCCGGAGACCGGAGGCCGCTGACGCCGCGGAGAACGCGCTCGACGAACGATCGGACCGACGTGCGGAGGCGGCCGCCGACCGGCCGTCGCACCCACACGAGCCACGCGGCGAGCACGATCACCCCCGCCCCGCCGATGGCGCCGAGAAGGATCGCCGTCGACGCCAGGGATGCTCCGCCGGCGACGGTCAGCCCGAGGACCGCGACCACGGCAAGGATGAAGAGGCCGTCCGCGAGTCGCTCTACCAGGATCGTGCCGAGCACCGTAAGGCGACCGATGCCGAATGCGCGACCTGCGAGGAAGGCTCGTGCGACGTCACCCAGCCGCGCCGGCAGCATGCTGTTCGCGAAGTAGCCGATCGCGAGATAGGCGACCGTCCGGCGAAGGGCAATCGGCGCGATCGGCCGGAGAAGGCGCTGCCAGCGAATCGCTCGAAGGACGAGCTCGAGCCCAACGACCGGCACGGCCAGCAGGACGATGGCGAAGTCGACTCGGCCCAGCGCGGCGCCCACCTCGGCGAGATCCACCCGGCCAATCGTCGCGACTGCGAACAACCCGCTCACCATCAGCCCGACGACCAGCCGAATCGCGCGGCGGCGCCCTCGCCCCTCGGTCATGCCGGCATAACCGTCGATGTGGCCGCGACGCGCTGCGCCGCCCAGCGGCCGAGCGCCTCGCGAAGGAAGGGCAGCACGCCGACGAGGAGCGCCGGGCTGATCGTGTAGAAAGCCGGGAGCGCGAGCGTGGCACCCACCACGACGGGCCAGCGCCAGCCGCGCCACGCGCCGATGACCACGATCAGCACCGCCACGATGAACCGCGGCCAGAACGGCAGGAAGTACGGGGCGAGCGGCTCCGGTGTCCCGCCGCTCGCGAGCAGGGCGATCCAGTCCAGCCAGCGGTCCGGCCAGATCGCGAAGGTCACCGCCGCGATCGCAACCGTGGCGCCCACCGCGACGGCGAGGTGGCGCCACTCGCGGCGCACGGCGAACCACAGCACGCCCACCCCCGGCGTGACCTTGGTGAGGACGACGAACGCCCACAGCGCCGCCCAAGCAGCAGGCCGGCGGCAGGCCAGCACGATCGCCGCAGCCATGAGCAGCTGGATATTGCCGGCGTTGATCTCGGAGGCAACCGGCACCGTGAACAGCACGAAGACGGTGAACGGGCCCGCGAGCCACACGAGCGTTACGAGCAGGAGCGCGCGCCAGATCGCGGTGAAAACCTCGAACGAGAGATGCCGGCCCCAGCCGACGAGGGCCTCGAACGCCGGCGAGTAAAGGTACGCGTCGTCGTGCAGCGGCGAGTCGGCCGGCGGGTAGAGATTGTTCGGATCCGCGACCCAGTAGGCGTGCACGTCGACCGGGAGGCCCGTCGTCGCGGCCAGCTGATACCAGTAGTAGGCGGCGAAGAGGATGCCGACACCCGTGAACAGGAGGCTGAAGAACCGGGCCCGCCCGGCCAACAGATCGAGGAGGCGGCTCACGCGAAGAACGGGCTGCCGACGCGCGCCTCGCGGCCGTCCCGCAGCCCGAACCACGCGACGGCCAGCAGCGTGACCCAGAAGAACACCGGGTAGGCGACCCCGGGCGTGATGCCGACGAGGACCGTCGCGGTGACCAGCGGGATCAAGGCGGCCCACCACTCCCCCCGCTGGAGAAGCCACGCGACCGGCAGCAGCAGGACCAGCGCGTAGTGGTCCCACAGCACCGGCGTGGCGAACTGCGACGCGATGACCACCGCGAGGTACGACGCGACCGCCGAGCCGCGCCATGTGACCAGAGCCACGACCGCGAGCACGAGAGCGAAATTCGCCCAGTGGATGAGCGTCGCGAGCGACTCGGAGGCGCCCGCCTCGTAGGCCAGCCGGCCGAACCCGAGCGCGTGCTCCGTCAGCACGGGCCGGCTGACGCGACCAAGCAGCGAGATCTCGTCCAGCCACGCCTGGGGACCGGCAACAACGGTGGCGGCGAGCGCCAGTGCGCCCCCCACCACGACCGCGACGAGCGCCGCCCGCCGCCGACCGGTAAGAACCGCCCACGGAATCAGCAGCGCCGGCTGGATCTTGATGACGGCGCCCAGCGCGGCACTGACCCCAAGGGCAACCGGCCGATCCATCCATCGCCACCCCACGGCGAACGTCAGCAGCAGCACCGGCCCCACCTGGCCCAGCTTGATCGCGTAGACCAGCGGCCAGGACAGCGCCGCGAGCAGCAGCACGACCCAGCGCACGCGCGCCGAGACCGGCAACAACCAGATGGCCGCCACGGAAACGACGACCAGGCCGATCGTCCACGCCCACACCGCGATGTCGGTCGGCAGGACGGCGAACGGCACGACCAGCATCGCGAACGGCGGCGGGTAGAAGAACAGGCCGAACGAGCCGGTCGACTGCGCGTCCGGGTCGTACATGGCCTGGCCGGTGAGGAAGCGATCCGCGGCCATGTCGTAGGCGAGGTAGTCGTAGCCGAGCGTCCCGTTCTGCGACGAGGTCAGGATGATCAGCGCCGCCCAGACCAGCGCCCCGGCGAGCGCCAGCGCGTACCCCACCCGCAGCACGGGCGCGAGCGTCACCGCCGCCTGCGCGTCATAGCAGCTTGAGCGTCATCGCCGCTTGCGGACCGACCGGTGCAGCAGCGGGATCCGGAACAGGTCCCACGCGACCTGCAGCGCGAGCGTCGCGCCGGGCCGCATCCGCGAGCCGCGGACGTCCTCCCAGCGGATGGGCACCACGGCGAGACGGTAGCCGCGGCGCCGCGCGAGGTGGATGAGCTCCACGTCGAACACGATCGAGGTCACCTTCTGGCGCGCAAACAGGTCCTGCGCGGCTTCGCGGGTGAAGCCCTTGAACCCGCATTGCGTGTCCTTCACGTCGCCGACCACCCAGATCGAGGCGAGCAGGTGGAACAGCGCGCCCAGTGCTCGCCGGTAGCCCGGCTGCGTCGCGCGCATGTCCGAGCCGTCGGGCTGGATCCGGCTGCCGAGCGCTACGTCGGCGGTGTCGAGCGCGGCGACGAGCTTGACCAGCTCCCCGGGCGGGGTAGCCATGTCCGCGTCGGCGAAGACCACCAGGTTGCCCTCGGCGGCCAGCATGCCCGCCTTCACCGCCGAGCCCTTGCCGCCGTGCTGGACGGGCAGGACGGCGAGCCGGGCGAGGTCACCGTCTGCGGGGCGCTCCGCCTCGGGCCGGGCACGGACGATCTCGGCAGTCGCATCTGAGCTGCCGTCATCGACAACGAGGACGTCGATCCGCGGGTGGAGGCCCTCGGTGGGGGCGTCCAGGTAGGCGAACAGCTCGTCGAGGGCGGGCCCGATCCGGGCGGCCTCGTTGTACGCCGGCAGCACGAGCGTGAGGCTGGACGGCGCGATCTTGGGCATCGCCGGGGAGTGTACCGGCGGGTGGTGCGCGCAGGCACCCTACCAAAACGGGCTACGCGCGACTGCCGTTCGGCGCTGCGGTCAGGCCTATACTCGCGCCGAATGACGGCTCGGAAGGCACTGATCACCGGGATCACCGGACAGGATGGTTCGTACCTGGCAGAGCTGCTGCTCGCCAAGGGCTACGAGGTCCACGGCCTGATCCGCCGCTCAAGCTCGTTCACCACCGGCCGGATCGACCACCTCTACCAGGACCCGCACGAGGCCGGCGCCCGGCTGTTCCTCCACTACGCGGATCTCACCGACCCCT
>DATKBR010000090.1:0-8179 GCA_035513775.1 Candidatus Limnocylindria bacterium | reverse complement strand
CGCGACGCGGGGTCCCCGCTGGCCGATGCCGCGCACGCTACCGTCGTGTTGCCGGTCGCGGCAGAGGAAAGTGGGATTGCCACGACCACCTACGCCGGCACGGTCGCGGCGCTCCTGCACCTTGCGTCGGCGCTGGGGGCGTCGGGTGGGCTCACGTCGGCCGCCGTGGAGATCCTCGCGGGCGCACGGGCGGCGCGAACGGCGCTCGCATCACGCGATACCTGGCTCCCCGAGGCACTCGCCGTAGCCCGGTCCGCCGAGGCGATCTCCGTCCTCGCGCCGTGGTCGGAGCGCGGGACAGCGGAGCAGGTCGCCCTCCTGTTCCGCGAGGGCCCCAGGCGGTCCGCCGACGTGTTCGAGACCGCCGAATGGCTCCACGTCGGCGTGTACACGGCGCTGCCCGGCAGCGTGGCGCTGCTGCTGGCCGGGTCACCCGCTGACGACGAGGTTGCAAGGATGATCGCGGGCAGGTCCGGGCACGTGATCGCGGTGCGCGGGCCCGTCGCCGACGGCTCGTGGCCGGCGGCGGCCGTCGTCCCGTCGCCGGCGGGCCCCGGGCGGTTCGTCGGCCCGGCGCTCCTCGCGGCGGAGCTGTGGAGGCTCCACGCCGGCGGGTGAGGCAGCCCGATCGACCGCCGGCGATGCGAGATCACGGGAGCCGCTACAGTCACGTGCCGTGACCCCCGAGGCGGACCCCGCGCCGCAGGCCCCTGCCCCCGAGCGCCCGCCCGTCCGCGACGTCGCCTACAAGGGCGCGCCGCTCGACGCGGAGAAAGGCCCCGGGCTCGGCTGCTTCTGGCTCCAGATCGTCGTCCTGGCGATCGTCATCGTGCTGACGCCGCTGAGCGCCGCATGGGCGTGGCCGGTGCCGGTCACGATCGTCCTGCTGGCGATCACGCTGGTCCTGCTGCTGCTCGCCGGCCAGACGATCATCTTCCTGCTGCGCCTCGTCGCAGCCGATCGTCGCGCACCCGGGCGGCGCCGGCCGATGCGCTCGGAGACGAAGACGGTCGGCGAGATCGAGGACGAGTCCCAGGAAGAGATCGAGGACGAGTCCCGCGGCGTGCAAGAATAGGCACCCCTCGCCTGGAACCTTCGCGGAGGATCGCTCGCCCGTGCCCGTGCTCGCGACCTACTTCACCGTTCGACGCGGCCGCGACCCGTTCTTCAAGTTCTACATGAAGACCCTGTTCCCGCGGCAGGTCCGCGAGTACGGGGACAAGTACGGGATAAAGCTCATCGGCTGGTACAACGTTGCGCATGGCTGGGACTTCGATAACGTGATCCTGTTCGACCTGCCGAGCTACGGCGTGCTCGACGCGATGGAGAAGGACGAGGGGATCCAGGCGATCGCCCACCGGGGCGCCGAATGGATCATGGAACGGCACCACACGATGTTCCTCCGCGAGCGGATGGGACCCGAGCTCAAGATCCACCTGTAAGGAGGCCTGGAGAGATGGAAGGTCCACGCAACGCCCTCCTGGCCGATTTGGCTCGGGATGCGGACATCGAGCGCGCTGAATTCCTCGCCCGCGCCGGCGAGCAGCTGGACCGGTTCATGGACGCCCACCGGCACCGGCTCGTGCAGCTGGGTGGCCTCGTCCTGATCGACGACGACCCCGAGTATCTCGCCGTGGCGCCCGACGGCACGTTCCGCAGCCGCAGTCGCGTGTTCGACGAGGCGACCGGGGAGTGGCTGTCGGAGACCGAGGTCATCGAGACTGCCGCCGAGCTCGTTGAGATATACAACCCCGCCGACATCCTCCAGGCGTTCGCCGAGGCAGAGGCCGAGGATGCCGGGGTGATGGGCGACGCCGACGCCGCTGCCGGGGAAGACGATGCTGATGCGGGCGAGCCGCTGGTCGACCCCTACGCGGAGGCCGCCAACCAGTGGGCGGCGGGACAGCCCGCGGTTGCCGAGGCCAGTGACGAGGAGGGGGCCGCGGCTGCCCTGTACGGGCTCGCCCTCGACTTCCAGGATCGCAGCCAGCGCACCGAGGCGGGCCTGATCGAGGGCTTCGAGAACGCCGCGACGGGCGTCCTCGGGCTCGTGGGCACGCTGACCATCGTCGACGACGAGGACGAGCACCTCACCCTGGAGGTCGGCGGCTTCCGGGGTCGGGTGATCCCCGAGGGCGAGACGACCTGGCAGGACATCTCCAGCCCGGACCAGATCGTTCGCTACTACGACCCCACCGACGTGTTCGGCGACCTCGCCGAGGCGATCGCCGACGCCTACCCAGCGGTCGCCGAGGATGCGGCCGCCGCCGAGGACGTGGAGGACGCCGAGGACGTAGAGGACGACGACGACGACGACGGCGACGACGACGACGGCGACGACGACGACGGCGACGAGGACGGAGACGCCGCCGACGACTCGAAGGCGTAAGGGCCGGACGGCTGGCCACCCGCACGCGAGACCCAAGCCTGCCGGTTCGATCAGATCCGGCCATGCGGCTCGAGGGCGCGGAACTGCTCGAAAGTCGCGAGATCCTGCCCGGCCAGTGGCTGCAGGCGTACCACGCCCCTGAGCTCGTCGCCGGCGCGCGCGCCGGACAGTTCGTCCATGTCCGGACCGGCGACTACTCGGGCCTGGTGCTGCGCCGGCCGTTCTCGTTCAACACGATCGATCACGCCACCGGCACGCTCACCATCCACTTCCGCACCATTGGGCGGGGCACGGAGTGGTTCACGCGGCTTCGGCCCGGGGATCGTGTCGATATGCTGGGGCCGCTGGGGCGCCCGTTCGAGGTGGATTCGCGAACGCAGCACGTGCTGCTCGTGGCGGGCGGGCTCGGGATCGCCGGCGTCCGCGCCCTCGCCGACGAGGCGATTCGCGACGGCCGCCAGGTAACGCTGCTGTTCGGCGGAGCCGGCGCGCGCGACGTCTACCCGTCGTCACTGCTGCCCGACGAGGTGGAGTACGTGGTCGCGACCGACGACGGCTCGGTCGGTCATCGCGGCTTCGTCACCGAGCTCATCCCGCAGTACGAGGCGTGGGCGGACCAGGCGTTCGCGTGCGGCCCCCTGCCGATGCTCAAGACCCTCGCGAGCCTCGCCTCGTCGCGGCGCGGGCGGCTCGGCGTCGCGAACCTGGGCCGGAAGCGCGGTGGCGGCAAGCCGATCCCCGCCGGCTCCGCGCAGGCACGGCGAAAGGCGTTCCTGCAGGTATCGATGGAGCAGAACATGGGCTGCGCGGTTGGTGCCTGCCTCGGCTGCGTCGTCCTCTCGACCGCGGGTGCTCCGCAGCGTGTCTGCCGCGAGGGTCCCGTGTTCGGGTCGGAAGAGCTCGACTGGGAGGGTGCCTGGTGAAGGCGCGCCGCAGGGTTGTGACCTCGAACCGGGGCGGCGTGAGCGCGAGCGGCTCAACCAAGCGCCGCCCTACCGTCCGCCGGATCAAGCCGGCAATCGCACCGGCCAAGCTCCGGCCGCCGCTCCCCGCGGCACCGTCACCGTCCTCGCCATCGGCCGCGTCGCCTTCGAGCTCGCCCCGCTCGTCGGCCGGCCTGTCGGTCGCCGCCGGCGGCAGCCCGCCCGCCGCGATGGCGCCGGACGCGCCGGTCGCCCTTTCGGTCGATCTCGGTCGAGGGCTGGTGCTCGAGAACCCGATCCTCGTCGCGTCGGGCACGTTCGGCTACGGCGTCGAGTACGGCGACGTCGTCGAGGTCCAGCGGCTCGGGGCGATCTGCTGCAAGGGGACCACCCTCCGGCCGCGAATTGGCAACCCGACGCCGCGGGTGACCGAGACGCCGGGCGGGATGCTGAACTCGATCGGGCTCCAGAACCCGGGCGTGGACGCCGTGATCCAGAAGTACGCCAGCACCTGGGCCGGCTGGCGGGTGCCGATGATCGTGAACGTTGCCGGTGAGTCTGTCGCGGACTACGTCGAGGTCGTGCGGCGCCTGGAGGGTGTGCCGGGCATCGCCGGCATCGAGCTCAACATCTCATGCCCCAACGTGGGCGCGGGCGGGATCCAGTTCGCCATCGATGCACAGGCGGCGGCGGGCGTCACAGCCGCCGTGCGCAGGGCGACGGACCTGCCGCTGCTCGTGAAGCTGTCGCCGAACGTCGCCGACGTTCGCCCGATCGCCCGAGCCATTGCCGACGCGGGCGCCGACGCGCTGACCGCGATCAACACCCTGTCGGGGATCGCCGTCGCGCCGAGCCGGCAGCGCCCGCTCCTGGGCAACACCTACGGCGGCTTGTCCGGGCCGGCGATCAAGCCGGTGGCCCTGCGGATCGTGTACGAGGTCAGCCAGGTCGTCGACATCCCGGTCTTCGCCATCGGCGGCGTGACGGAGCTCGCCGACGTGCTGGACTTCCTCGCCGTCGGCGCGGTTGCGGTCCAGGTCGGCACCGCGATCTTCGCCGACCCCACGCTGCCGGTCCGCCTCATCGACGAGCTCGCCGCTGAGTGCCGTCGCCGCGGCCTGCCGAGCTACGCCGGGCTGATCGGCACGGCGCTGCCGAAGCGCGCCTCGGCGCCGTCGTCGAAGGGTGTCGAGTACCGGCCCTAGATCGTTGGTTGCGGGACAACACGCAACGTTCCTGGAGCGCCCTCACGGGTAGTCGTCGCGACCCGATGCTGCGAGCGTTGCCGAACAGGCAGCACGGCGGGAGGCAGCGATATGGAACCGGCGCGAATCCGTGATCGGTCGTGGTTCGCCCAGATCGCGGTGGTCTTCGGGCTGATCTTCACGGGCCTGGTTGCGCTCATGTTCCTGGGGTCGCAGGCCAGCGGCGTCCTGTCGACGGTCGGCGCCTCGGTCGGGGGCCCGTACGGTCCTGGCCCCGGCATCGTCGCGCAGGACGACCCCTCCGACGGCGACGACGGCGACAGCGACACGACCGGCAGATCCGACGGCGATCCCGGCTCGGATTCGGGCGGGATCGTCCATGCCGTCGCCCGCGATGACCTCCTGATCATCAAGACCGGCTCGCTCGTCCTCCAGGTCGCGGGCATCGACGCCGCGCTGACCGCCGCTTCGCAGCAGGTCACCGCGCTCGGCGGCTACGTGAGCGGATCCGAGCGAAACGGCGACGGCGAGAGCGACCAGTCCTCGGTGACTTTCCGCATCCCGGCCGCGAGCTGGGAGCAGGCGCTCGCCGGTCTTCGGAGCCTCGGCACGAAAGTGCTGTTCGAGCGTGCCGCGACCGAGGACGTGACCGCCCAGGTCGTCGACCTCGGCGCCCGCGTTCGCAACCTCGAGGCCACCGAGCTCGCGCTGCAGGGGATCATGGATCGCGCCGTCGACATCGACGACGTGCTTTCGGTGCAGGCCGAGCTGACGAGCGTCCGGGGCCAGATCGAACAGCTGACGGCCCAGAAGACGCACCTCGAGGCGCAGGCCGCCATGTCGACCCTGACCGTCACGTTCAGCCTCAAGCCGGACCCGGTGCTGGCCTCGACGGAGCAGTTCGACCCGGCGAGCCAGGTCGACCAGGCAGCCGCGAGCCTCGTTGGGGTCCTGCAGGCCATCGCGACGGCGGGCATCTGGTTCGCCATCGTCTGGCTGCCGATCCTGCTCGGGCTCGCGGTTTTCGCCGCGATCGGCATCTTCGTGCTCCGGCGGTTCCGCCGTCCCGTGTCGGCCGCGCTGCCGATGGCGCCGGGCACGGAGGGCTAGCGGGGCAACCCGCCCGCCCGACCTACACTCCGTGGCGCATGACCACGATCAAGCGTGAGCTCGAGCAGTCGGCGCGCGCCGCCATCGCCGCGCGGACGGAAGCGCTGTTCCGCAACTCCGGCGCGTTGCGTGACGGCCATTTCCTCCTGAAGAGCGGGCGTCACTCGGACGCCTACCTGGAGAAGTTCGCGGTCCTCTCGGACCCGGCCGCCACCAGCGAGCTGTGCGGATTCTGGGCCGGCCAGTACCGCGGCGCGGACGATCGACCGACGGTCGACCTAGTCGCCGGCCCGACCACGGGCGGCGTGATCCTAGCCTTCGAGACTGGCCGCCAGATGGGGACCCGGTCGATCTTTGCCGAGGAGGTCCAGGGCGGCGGCCACCCGCGGCGCGAGTTCCGGCGCGGCTTCCGCATCGAGCCGGGCGAGCGCGTCCTCCTCGTCGACGACATCCTCACGACCGGCGGCTCTCTGTTGGCCATGATCCCGGCCGTGGAGGCGATGGGCGGTGAGATCGTCGAGTGCGCGGTGGTCGTCGATCGGTCCGGTGGGCTGCAATCGCTCGCCTCGCCGGCTTCGGGCCGGCGCTACCGACTCAACGCGCTGTGGATCCTGGACCTGCCGACATTCGAGCCCGGCGAGCCGACGTGTCCGCAGTGTGCAGCGGGGGTTCCCGTCCACGCCCCCGGGAGCACGGGAGCCGCCACGGCATGATGCCCGGTGACCCGATCAGCCCCAGCGACCCGATCAAGCCGGGCGGCGCCGTCGGCTGGGATCCCGGCCGGCCGGCCTTCGCCATCCGCTGGCTCCCCACTCTCGGCATCCTGGCCGGCCTCGCCGTGATCTTCGTGATCGCCGGGCTTCAGCCACCCGGTTCGCCCGGTGCCTCGGTCCGGGCCTCGTCGCCCGTCGACGGCGTCGTCGTGGCGGTCGAGTCGGAAGGGCTCGGCCAGGTCCAGGGTTTCGTGCTCCGCCTCCCTGACAGCTCGACCATCACGTTCACCCTGGGGCCGCTGGAGAACGCGTCCGAGTTCTCGCCGAGCCACCTCAGCGAGCACTTCGCCACGAGCGAGCCCATCCGCGCGTACTTCCGGCTCGAAAACGGCAGCCCGGTCGCGTACCGCCTCGAGGACGCTCCGCCGCCGGCAAGCGCCACGCCGGGCGCCGCGCCCTAACCGCCGGCCGCCGGGGTCGCCGGGTCGCCACGGTCAGCCGGCCGAGTTGCGAACTACTTGACGGCGTCGAGGGCGGCGGTCAGCTCGGCGTCGGAGAAGATCAGCTCGAAGGCTGCCCGCACGATCCCCTCGCGGTCCACGACGTACACCGCCGGCTCGCTGTACAGGTGCCACTCGTCGGTGACCGGCGCCGTCTGGAGCTGGCCATTGGCGTCGGTGTCCGGCTGGAGAACACCGTCGACCAGCTTGAGCTTGTACGGCTCGACGTTGATGAACGTGACCTCGGGGTAATTCGCCAGGTACGGCTTGATCCGGTCGAGCGTGGGGCCGCACTGGGCGCTGGCGCAGAACTTGGGCGTCGCGAAGACCAGCACGAACGGCTTGCCGTCGGCGAGCGCCTGATCGACGGAGGTCTCGTAGAATGCGGGGATGGGCGTGGCGTCCGTGGAGATCTGCGTCGCGTCGCCGCCGACGTCGGCGAGGGTCGGCGTCTTCGAAGCCGGCGCCGGATCGCCAACCTTGACGACGGCGGAGCTTGGCTGGACGTCGAACGTCAGTCGGACGACGGTCGGCGCGCCGCCACCGGCGGCCGTCGTGAATTCCGCGCCGTAGCGGCCGGCCTCGGGGAATGTCGTGTTGAGGATGTAGATGCCGCGCTGGTCCTCGATGGCCCAGACGAACTCGCCGTCGACGGTCGCGATCGGCGCCGAGGGGTCGCGGCCGAGGTTGTAGATCGCAACCTTGACGGTCCGATCGGGCGCGCCGAGCGGTCGGCCCTCGAGGTCCAGGAGCGTGAACAAGACCCGGTTCGGACCGCAGACGAGCTGGCCGGGGCTCGCGATGATCAGCGGCGCCAACTCGGGTGCCGCCCCGGGCGCGCCCCAGCCTTCGAGGTTGTCGGGCGGCGTCGGGGCCGAGGTGCAGGCGGCCGAACCGGAGCCGGCAGGGGAGGCCGCCGCTCCGGTCGGGGCGATCGAGCCACCAGGAGCGGCACAGCCGGCGACGACGAGGGCCATGACGACCACGATCGGCGCGAACGGATTCGGGAGGCGGCGGGAGGGGCGTGTCACTGGGAAAGCGTACCCGTGGATCGCCGAGGCCGGGGTCGCGCGGCCGGATAGAATCCGCACGCGCCACCCGGAGGATCCGTGACCCGCTTCCAGCGGCTCGCTGCCGCGACCGTCGCCGCCACGTTCGTGCTCGTCACGATCGGGGTCGTCGTGCGCGCGACGGACTCGGGGATGGCGTGCCCGCACTGGCCCGGCTGCTTCGAGGGCCAGTTCCTGCCGAGCCTCGACGCGGGGTTCCAGGTCTGGATCGAATGGATCCACCGGACCATCGCGGCGCTGATCGGCGTGATGATCCTGGGCTTGGCGGC
>DATKBR010000089.1:0-60280 GCA_035513775.1 Candidatus Limnocylindria bacterium | reverse complement strand
GCGCCCTGCCGAATCTCGCCGAGCACCGACTCGCGGGTCCGCCCGCGCAGGTAGTGGAGCATCTCCTTCTGGACGAACCGGTCGACGCGCTGGGCCACGATCCGGCCGACGCCGCGCAACGTGTCGTCCGGTCGGTCGCCGGCCAGGCCGATGATGCCGGTGACGGGTACGCCGCCTACGCCCTTCGCGATCGCCTCGGCCACGTCCAGGAGCACGGCGACGCCGGCCTCGTTGTGGGCGAAGTCGATGATGACAACGCGCGTCGCGTCGCGGAAGACGTTCAGCCGGCCGCGCGAATCCTCGGTCGTCGGGCGGAAGGACTTCAGGCCCGCGCGGACCTGGGCGATGGTCGCGCCCATCGCCCGCGATGCGGCGGCGGCGGCCAGCGCATTCGCGACGTTGTGGCGAGCGATCCCGCCCAGCACGATGGGCACGTCCGTGAGGGCCGAGATGGGCCGCCACGCCGAGCCCTCCGCCTCGCCGATCCGACCGTCGCGGACCATGTAGGCGCGGCCGCCTTTGTCGCGCAGGTGGCGGCGGATCCGCCGCGATCGGTCGCCCTCGAGGCTGAAGTACGCGACCTTCGCGCGAACCCGCCGTGCGATCTGCGCGACGTAGTGGTCGTCGGCGTTCAGGATCACCCAGCCGCCCGGCGTCGTGACCAGGGCGATGACCGACTTGACCTCGGCCAGCTCTGGCAGCGTGTGGATGCCCTGCAGGTCGAGATGGTCCGGCGAGACGTTGGTGATCACGCTCGCGTCGTTCGACTCGTAGCCGAGTCCGCGAAAGAGGATGCCGCCGCGCGCGGTCTCCAATACGGCGATGTCGACGTCGTCGCGCTTCAGGATCGCGTGGCCGCCACCGAATCCGGTCCAGTCGCCCGGCTCGACCATCTTCGTGCCGACGACGATGCCGTCGGACGTGGTGGCACCGATGCGACGCCCGGCTACGCGCAGGATGTGGGCCGTCAACCGCGTCGTCGTGGTCTTGCCGTTCGTGCCGCTGATCGACACGATCGGGACACGCCGATCCGCGTCCCGGATGTACCCGGGCGGGGAGCCTTCCGCCTTTCTCACGCGTTCCAGCACGCGATCGCGGAGCCGTGCGCGCCCCGGCCCAAGACCGATCTCCCGGCCCGGCGGCACCTCGCGCCCCGCGAGCGCCAGGGAGCCCTCGGCGATCGCCTGCGCCCGATCTTCCAGCGCCCACGGGAAGACGACGATGAAGTGCCCGGGATCCGACGATCGATGCACGGTGACGGGACCGATCGAGCCGTCCGGGACCTCGCGGCGGAGTCGCCGCACCCAGCCCGCGAGAATCGCGACCCGCGCGGGCTGGACGCTGGCGGGCACAGACGCGGCGAGGCGCACGAGAGCATGCGGCTCGGGATCGCGGCGGCCGTACCAGGTGCGCCGCCGGCCGCTGGCGACCTCGACCTTCACCACCGGCTCGAGCCGGTAGAGGTTGGGACCTTCCAAGAGTCGGATCTCGATCAGGCGCACGGTGCCGCGAGGATAGCAACGGGGTCGTGACCCTAGACTCTGCCCGTGACCAACCAGATCGCCGCCGGCTCCCTTGTCGAACAGGCTGAGCTAGATGCCCTCCGGGCGACCGTCGACGCCGGGCTGCCCGGGTTCATCGCCGACCTCGAGCGGCTCTGCAACATCGACTGCGGCAGCTACACGCCCGCGGGCGTCAACCTCGTTGGCGACTTCGTGGCGGCGGAGCTGGCGTCCCTCGGCGCTGCGGTCGAGCGGCGGCATGATCCCAACGGGCGCTTCGGCGACACCGTCATCGGCACGTTCGAGGGCACGCCGGGCGCCGGGGCGCAGGTGCTCCTGATCGGCCACATGGACACCGTGTTCTCCGAGGGCACCGTCGCGAAGCGGCCGTTCCGCGTTGACGACGGGATCGCGAAGGGGGCCGGCGTCAGCGACATGAAGGCGGGCCTGCTGGCCGGTCTCCGCGCCGTCGCGGCGCTCCGTGGCATGACCGGGAGCCTGCCGTTCGAACGCCTGACTTTTGTCGCGAACCCGGACGAGGAGATCGGCTCGCCGTCGTCCACGCCGCACATCAAGGAGATCGCCGAGACCGCCGACGCGTGCTTCGTCCTCGAGTGCGCCCGGGCCACCGGGGACTTCGTCTCCGCGCGCAAGGGCATGACCGACATCCGGCTCACGATCAACGGTCGCGCCGCGCACGCGGGCGTCGAGCCCGAGAAGGGCCGCAGCGCCATCGTCGCGGGCGCCGAGATGGTCCGGGGCATACACGCGCTGAACGGCAAGTGGCCGGACGTGACTGCGAACGTCGGCGTGTTCAAGGCCGGCACCCGCCCCAACATCGTCTGCGACCAGGCGGAGCTCCAGGTCGACGTCCGTGCGATGGCGGCAGGCCCGCTGCGCTCGGCCATCGACGCGATCGCGGCCCTCGCCGAGAACCCGATCGTGCCCGACGTCTCGGTCGACATCGAGACGATGCACAGCTGGGCGCCGATGGAAAAGCTGGACCGGTCCGGCCGGCTCGCTGAGCACGTGATCGCGCTGGCCTCGCGGCTCGGGTTCGAGACGCGCGACGTCGCCACCGGCGGCGCCTCCGACGCAAACACCACCTCGGGCATGGGCGTGCCGACGATCGACGGCCTCGGCCCGATCGGGGGCATGGACCACTCGCCGGAGGAGTACCTCGAGGTCGACTCGATCGTCCCGCGGACGGCGCTCCTTGCCGCGCTGCTGCTCGAGGTCTCGCGGGATCCGGTCGTCGCTGGGTGGCGATCCACGCCGGCGCCGGCGGTTCCGGCGGCATCCTCCGCTTCGTGAGCGGCACGGGAGCGCGGCGCAGCGTCTCCAGCGGGGGCCCGTGGGAGGCGCGCTACGGGTACAGCCGCGCGGTCGCGCTCGGCGACACGTGCCACGTCGCGGGTACGACGGACGCTGGCCCGGACGGCCGCTCCGGCCACCCAGGCGATGCCGCCGCCCAGGCTCGCGCGACGCTGGTGATCATCGAACGGGCGCTCGTCGAGGCGGGCTTCGCGCGGACCGACATCGTGCGGACGCGGATGTACCTCACGGATCTTGCGGACGCGGCGGCAGTCGGCGAGGTCCACGGCGAGTGGTTCCGCGACATCCGTCCCGCATCGACCCTCGTCATCGTGGCCGCGCTCATCGACCCCACCATCCTCGTCGAGATCGAGGCCGACGCACAGCGGCTCTGACTACAGGCTGTGAAGGCCGGCTGTGAAGGCCGGCTGTGAAGACCGGCTCTGACTACAGGCTCTGACTACAGGCTCTGACTACCCGTTATGCAGCAACTGGCATAGGTTCTTGCCGAGGGCGACGATGACCGCGCGCAGCCCACACTCATACGAGCGCAGGAGCTGCCGTCGCGACGCCCGGAGGTCAACGGTCCCAGCGGCCATCATCGCAACCATAACCGATGAAAGGGTAGGGAAGGGTTACGGTTCGGCGCCGCCCCGGTGGCGGCATCGTCGCTAGCGCAGGAACGTATTGGCGCAGGCCCCGTCGCAGACCACGTAGACGGCGTGCAGGTCGCGGGCGTAGCCGGCGACATGGAGGATGCCCTTGCAGCCGGACGTCGGGCACTTCCAGGTCCACCAGCGATCACGCGCGTCGAGCGGCGTGGTCTCCGCGGCGACCTTGTCGGCGAGGCCGGCCTGGGCCTCGACGGCGGCCGCGACCCGGGCGGCGCGCTCGGCCTCGGTCTCGCTCGAGTAGGGGTAGTTCTGCCCGACGTTCGAGGTCATGCGCTTCTCCGGTCGGTGGAGAGGTGGAAGGCCGGTGACGGCTTCGTGTGAGCGCGGCGCGTCACCGGTGACCGGCAGTATTGCACAGGTTTCGCGGGCGTCCAGCGCCCGTCAGTCGATCGACGCCGGGGTCGACGGACCGGCCAGGTAGTGCTCGTGGCGGCGCAGGAGGATCAGCGGGGCAACCGCCAGGATGAGCAGGACGAGCGAGGCGACGAAGATGCCGTCCAGCCCCAGCGCCGTCGCCGCGACGCCGGCGATGAGCGAGCCGCCGATCTGGCCGAGGCCGAGGAAGACGCTGTACAGGCCCATAATCGCGCCGCGGTCGTCCGGGTAGGCCTCGGTGACGTCGGCCAGGAGCCCGATCGCGGCGGGCGTCGCCCCGGCGAGCACGAACAGGCCGAACACCGCCGGCACCGCGAACGCGAACCGCCACAGGTCGCCCAGGCCGGCACTGTGGTTGATCGCGACCGCCGCGACGACGAGGAGCGCGCCACCGCCGAGCCCGTACAGCATGATCGTCGTCCGCCGTAGGCTCTTGAACCGGTTCCCCCAGTAGATGAGCCCGGCGAAGAACACCAGGCCCCCGACGGTGAGCCCGACGCTGATCTGCAGCGGCTCGAAGCCGCCCATCAGCAGCTGGTCCGCGAAGAGCTGGTCCGGCTCCCGGATGAGCTGGAAGATCGTCTGGGTCGTGAACAGGCCCAGCACCGCGTTGATCGCGATCCACGTGGGAGCGAGCAGCCAGACGTGCGACTGGCCCAGGATCCGGCGGTAGCGCGAGAAGTCGATCTTGCTGCCGCCGGCGGCGTGGGGCGCCTCCAGCGAGGCCTCCAGGTTGCGATCCACGCCGTAGCGGTAGATGAGCAGCGAGACCATGTACACGAGGCCGTTGACCAGGAACGCCTCGGGCCCAAGGATCGTGAACAGGGGGCCGGCGACGGCGAACCCGGCGAGGAGTCCCGCCAGCGTGGCCGCCTCGAAGCGGGCAACGGTCTTCCCCCGCAGGCCCTCGTCCATCGCGGTCGCGACGGCGATGAAGCCGAGGATGGACGGGATGCTCGCCGCGGTCGCGGCGCCCTCGAGCAGGCGCGTCCCGACAATCAGCGGGATGTTCGTCGTCGCCCAGGTGATGACCACGGCCACGAGGCCGAACAGCGGCCCGTACTGCATGACCCGCCAATGCCCCTTGCGGTCCGACAGGACGCCGAACAGCGGCGAGAGCAGGAGCTCCGAGGCGTAGAAGCTCGCGTGGATCAGCGCGAAGGCCAGGCCGCCGATCAGGATTCCGGTGCCGAGCCCGAGCAGCTGGTCCAGGACGCCGTGGTACTCGTCGAGTCGGGCGAGGTAGAAGGTGAGCATCGCGCCGGTCAGGCCAGTGCTGAAGCGCAGCGTGAACGTACCGGCCAGCACGGCCCACAGCGATCGATCCATGGCCGCGTAGCCTAGCGACCGTGCACGGCGGCCGGTTCACCGCGGCCCACCGCCGGCTCGCGTAGGCGACCGACCGGCGCACGCTCGCGCCTCTCCCACGGCGCGGGCGTCATTTCGGCCCTTCCCCGTGCCCGTATGATCCCCGGAACACGCAGGCAGCGAATAGGGAGGGTCTGGCCGTGGGCCGCGTCGCGATCGTCACCGACTCCGCGTCCGACTTCGATCCGGCGAGGGCCGCCTCGCTGGGCATCACCGTCGTCCCGCTGATCGTGAATTTCGGCCAGGAGGCCTTCTCCGCCGGCCGCGACATGTCGACCGACGAGTTCTGGACGAAGCTCAAGATGCCCGGCTCGCCGTTCCCGACCACCGCGGCCTGCAGCCCGGGTGATTTCCAGACGACCTACCAGCGACTGTTCGACGAGGGCGCCGACGCGATCGTCTCGATCCACGTCGCCGGCATTCTCTCCGGGACCATCAAGGCCGCCGAGATCGGGCGGGCGATGTTCAAGGACAAGGACATCCAGATCGTCGACTCGATGTCGGCGTCGATGGGTGAGGGCGCCCTCGCCGAGATCGCCGTCGAGATGTCCAACGCCGGGGCGTCCGCGTCGGAGATCGCGGAGGTGGTGACCGGTCGTCGCGATGACATCGGCATCTTCCTCGCCCTCGATACGCTCGAGTACCTCAAGCGCGGCGGCCGCATCAGCGGCGCCCGGGCTGCCATCGGCACGCTGCTCTCCGTGAAGCCGATCATCGAGCTCAAGGACGGCGTGGTCGAGACGGCGGAGCGCGTCCGCACCCGCGGCAAGGCGCGCGAAAAGCTCGTGGAGCTGCTCACGACGCGGCCGATGGACCGCCTCTCGATCCTGCACACCACCGAGGCCGAGGTCGAGGTGTTCGCAGAGCAGCTGATCGCGAAGGTTCCCGGCGGCATCGACCGCTCGAAGGTCACCGTCGATCTCGTCGGCCCGTCGGTCGGCCCGCACCTGGGCCCCGGCTGCGTCGGCGCGGTGGCGCTGTACACGGAGGCCTCCCGCCCGAGCTGAGGGCGCCCTCGAGGCGCGGTCCCGCCGTGGCCGTGACGTGCGGCACCCGTGATCGGGACGATCGCCCCGACGGCACCCGTCGGGGGTTGCGGTACGGTTGCGAGACGGTAGCGAGACCGTCCGGCGAGCGAGCCGGCGCGGCTATACTCGCCGCCACGAACGGCCCCGGGGGGCCTGATCGGCAACATGCGCACCGTCGAACGTCACACCGAGGGACCCAACACTCCCATGACCACCGAGAACATCGCCGCGCCCATCAACCCATGGGCCGTCGCGCAGCAGCAGTTCGACCTCGCCGCGGAACGGCTGGACCTTGACGAAGGCATGCGCCGCGTGCTCCGCGAGCCACGCCGCGAGCTGACCGTCCACTTCCCCGTGAAGATGGACGACGGGTCGGTCAGGGTCTTCACCGGCTACCGCGTGCAGCACAACCTCGGCCGCGGCCCCGCCAAGGGCGGCATCCGCTACCACCAGGACGTCAGCCTCGACGAGGTCAAGGCCCTCGCGATGTGGATGACCTGGAAGTGCGCGGTCGTCGGCATCCCGTACGGCGGCGGCAAGGGCGGCGTCATCGTCGACCCTAAGAAGCTGTCGATGAAGGAGCTCGAGGCGCTCACCCGTCGGTTCTTCACCGAGATCGAGGTCCTGGTCGGGCCAGAGAAGGACATCCCGGCGCCGGACGTCAACACGAACGCCCAGGTGATGGCCTGGATGATGGACACCTACTCGATGCACATGGGCTACACGGTCCCGGGCGTCGTGACGGGCAAGCCCATCTCGCTCGGCGGCTCCGAGGGCCGCAACGAGGCCACCGCGCGCGGCACCGTCTTCTGCATCGTGGAGGCGGCTCGCCACCTGGGCATCGATCTCGACAAGGCGACCGTCGCGATCCAGGGCTTCGGCAACGCCGGCTCCATCGCGGCGACGCTCATCAACGCCGAGAAGGCCACGGTCGTCGCGGTGTCCGACTCGACCGGCGGCATCTACAACCCGAACGGCCTGGACATCATGCGGCTCCTCGCCTGGAAGAAGGAGCACGGCACGGTCCAGGGCTTCCCGGGCTCGAAGGACATCACCAATGCGCAGATCCTGGAGGTCGAGTGCGACATCCTGATCCCGGCGGCCCTGGAGAACCAGATCACCGAGAAGAACGCCGGCAGGGTCAAGGCCAGGCTCATCGCCGAGGCCGCGAACGGCCCCACGACGCCCGAGGCCGACGAGATCTTCTGGAAGGCCGGGAAGTTCATGATCCCGGACATCCTGTGCAACGCCGGCGGCGTGACGGTCTCCTACTTCGAGTGGGTCCAGGACCTCAACCGCGACCACTGGAGCGAGCAGGTCGTAAACGACAAGCTCAAGGGCATCATGGTCAAGGCGTTCCAGGAGACGCTCGCCATCGCCCGGCGCGAGAAGGTGGACATGCGGACCGCCGCGTACCTCCTCGCGGTCAAGCGCGTCGCCGACGCCACGCAGCTGCGCGGCCTGTACCCGTAGTCAGCCGGCCCGGCGTCTCCCCGCTGGAGGGTCAGGTCTCCGGGCACTCGACCGCGTAGACGATGATCTCGGGGGGCTGCGCGATCGTGATGCTTCCGTGCGGACTCAGGTCATTCGATTCGTCCGTGGAGTTCGCATTGACGCGGAGCTCGACTCTGAAGGCGTCGCCAGGGACGACGGTCAACGGGAAGTCGAGGCGAATGTCTGCCCCACCCTCGGGGCTCGTAAACGTCCTCGTGCCTTCCTCGACCGTCACCGCGATCGTCGCGAGCCCGCCGATGTCGTCCGTGACGCTCCCCTGGAATGAGACGAGGATGTCGAACGGCCCCCGATCTGCGCCGGTGGCCTCCACGTAGTAGTGGACGACTCCGGCTGCCGACACGTCGATGCCGTCGAAGGCCGTGATGCTCACGTTCAGTCAGACGGGCACCCTGAACCGGCCGCGAGGCTGCCCGAGCGGGCGACTGCCGGGTCGTCGATGACAGAAGATCCTCGTCCTGGCAGGCGTCCAAATGTATGGGCGAGCTCCAAGATTGCCGATATGAGTCATGTTGTGAATATATGAACCGTGTCAAGACCCGCGCGGCTTGTGCCAGTAGTCACCCTCGCTCGGGTGCCGCGATCGATGCACGACGCTCGAAGCCCCGGGCCGCCGCCGCCGGGGCTCCGCCGTCTTGCCCACGGGCGTTCCCGGAATCGGCTTGTCTGCCAAATCCCCGTCAGACGCACGTTAGCCTCGCCGGAGAGCGTCTTTGCCACCGCCGAGTTCGCCTGGCCGGCTGCCGGCGCAAGCGCTCACGCTCGAATTGGGCGGCGTCACCCTCGCATGCGGCTTGAACTCCGCCACTTGCGGCCCTTCGAGTCGCCTAACGTTCGCCCGTTGGGGATTTGGCGACCGAATCGCCGGTTCCAGATCCGGCCGGCCTGTAAGCACCAAATGGCGGGGTTTTGGCAGAGCTCCGCCGCTCCGGCAGAGTCCCGAGGCTCCGGGCCACGCTCGCGGGTTTCCCGCGGCACGTCCCGCTGGCCGGCCACGCAGGACGGCCTGCTAGGATCGCGCCGTGCTTGACCACGAAGAGAAGTTCCTGTTCAAGGAAGAGATCCTCACGCTCTCGACGTCGCTCGGGGAGCCGGGTGCGCTCGACAACGTCGAGGACCTCCTCACCGACGTCATCACCAGCCCCCGCTTCGACAGCGAGGTGTTCACGCTGGAACGAAGCCTCCAGGTGATGCTCGGGGCGCGGCCCGGGACCACTCTCGTGGGCCTGCTGACCGTCGCGCCGGAGGTGTTCGACGAGGTTGCCGAGGTGCGCATCCCGCCCGAGGTCCACGAGCGGCTGGTCGCGTGGCGCGCCCGCTTCGGGCTGGCAATCGACAACGCCCTCAACTTCCTGAACAACCCCGACGGCATCCAGGGCCACAACTTCGCGACCCAGATCGCCCACGTGGAGGACCGCCGCGTCCTCCAGGGCCGGCTCACGCTCGTCCGCTACAACAACGAGCCGCAGTTCTTCGTCGCCGACGCCGCGGTGTTCCTTGGGCTCGTCGCCGACGTGATGGACCGGCTCGGGCCTTACCTCGAGTCGGAGGCGGTGGATGCCGAGACCGTCACGCGCCTGCGCGACGGCGTCGCGCTGATCGAGCGCAAGACGACCTCCCGCACCTAGCCGCGGGTCGAGGCGGGCGAGGCGCTCGGCCGCGAGCCGGGACAGTCGATGAAGCAGCTCTACCTCGCCGCGACCGGACAGAATCGCGGGAAGACCACGGCCGCGCTGGGGCTCCTCGACGGGTTCCTGCGGCGCGGGCTCAACGCAGGGTTCATGAAGCCGGTGGGGCAACGTACGGTCATCGACGACGGCGAGCCGGCCGACGAGGACGCCGTCCTCATGCGCTCGACGTTCGGGCTGCCGGAGCCGTACTCGGTGCTGAGCCCGGTCCACATCCCGCGCGGATTCACCAAGAGCTACATCGCGGGCAAGGTCGTGGAGGATCTCGGCGCCAGGATCGCGAAGGCGCACGCGCGGTTCGCGGACCACGATGTCCTCCTCATCGAGGGCACGGGCCACGCGGGTGTCGGGGCGGTGATCGGGCTGTCGAACGCGGCAGTCGCCGCCGCCCTCGGCGCGCCGGCGATCATCGTCAGCGAGGGCGGTGTCGGGCGCCCGATCGACGAGATCGTGCTCAATGCGTCGCTGTTCGAGAGCCACGGCGTGCACGTCGCGGGCGCGATCGTGAACAAGGTCGACGTCAAGGCCCAGCCGGGAATCCAGCGGGTCCTCGAGCGCGGGCTCGAGCCCTACGACATCCCGCTCCTCGGGATCCTGCCGGTCCGCCCGATCCTGTCCAACCCGACTCTCAAGATGATCCTCGAGGGCGTGAAGGGCGAGACGCTCCACGCCGGGCCGGACCTGGAGCGGGTCATCGACGGCGTTGCGATCGGCGCCATGGAGCCGGGCCACATGCTGGAGCGGGTCGGGCCGAAGACACTGGTGATCGTGCCCGGCGACCGCGAGGACGTGATCCTCACGCTGACGACCGCGCACCTGATGGGCACGCCGCGCGGCGCGACAACCGCGGAGATCGCCCAGCCGACGCTCCAGCTCGACGAAGGCCACGCCGGCGCCGCGATCGGGCTCGTGCTCACCGGCGGCTACCGCCCGCGTAAGGCCGTAATCGAATCGATCCGGCGCGCGGACCTGTTCGCGACGCTCGTGCCGCACGACACGTACACCGTTGCCTCGGAGGTCCATGACCTGCTCGTGAAGACGCACGCGGCCGACGTCGGGAAGATCGAGCTGATCAAGGAGCTCGTCGCCACGAACCTCGACATCGACCTGATACTCGGTGTGGCCACGGAGGCGAGAATCGCCGCTCCCTGAGCCGTCGTCGATACGGTCAGGCGTCCCAGCGGACGCGAATGTCGGTCTTGAGGTCCGGCAGCGGCAGGGACGCCGCCTCGGACTCGATCGCGGAGCGTTCGTCCGGCGTCGGCCGGCGCCAGGTTTCGACGGACACATTGGCCCCGTCGCGCCGCCACGTGCCCACGAATTCGCCACCGGCGAGCACGGCGCCAGGCCAGACGCGCGGGGTCCAGAGCTCGTCCCGCCGATCCGCCTCGGGCACGAGTAGCTCGCGATCTGCGCCCCAGAGCAGGAAGTACGCATCGCCGCTCGGCAGGAGTCGCGCGGGCGCGGTCGGTCCGCTCGGCGCGCGGAACCCCGGTTCGTCGGCCGAGAGGATCCACCCGTCGCCAGTGGGGGATCGGACCGCCGTGACCTCCGAGCCCAGGCCCTCGAACGACGCGCGCGCCTGCGCGGGCCCGATGGCCGCCCACTTCGCGAGCGCGACAGGCGTAGTCGGGCCGAAGAAGTGCAGGTAGCGCCGGGCGAGCTCTAGCCTGGCCTCGAACGGCTCGATCGCGGGCCTTGGGACCGTCCAGATCGTGGGCGCGCGGGCGCCGGCCCAGCGGATGAGCACGGTGCCCGTCGCCGCGGCGTATCGGAGCTGATTGCCGTGCACCCCGATCCGGTAGCCCGCCTCGCCGTAGGTCATCGTCGTTCGGCCGGCGAGCATCTCGTCCAGTCGTGCCGCGAGGTCCTCCGCCTTCGATCGGCCCTTGGCGTCGTCGGGGAGCCGCCCGAGCGAGAACGGCGCCAGGTCGTCACGCGCAACGACGTAGACCTGGTAGCGGGGCCCCCACAGCTGGATGAGCGATGGGTCCGTCCAGGTGCCTGGCTGCGTCCCCTCGACGCGAGCGTGAATCGACAGGACCGCCGCGCGCGGCATGCTGTCCTGGAGGCCTGCCCACGCGGCTCGCCGAAGCGATTCGGGCCCCGGCGGCAGCCGCGCATCGAGCGCCTGGGCGCGCCGTCGATGGTCGAGGATCTGCTCACGAGTCAGCTCGACAGGGTGTCGCGTCACGTCACGGGTCCGGTGTCAGGCCTCGGGATCGAGCTGCTGGGCGACGGCGGCGTACAGCGCGACGCCCACGGCCATGGCGTCCTCGTCGAAGACGACGAGGTTCGAGTGGTTCTGCGGGAAGCCCTCGAGTACGCGATCGCGCGGGCGAGCGCCGAGGTTGACCATGACCCCGGGGATCCGCTGGAGCACGTACGACCAGTCCTCCGCCGCCATCATCGGCGCGGGCATCACGTGGACGTTCGCCTCGCCGACCAGGGACCCGGCGATGTCGCGCACCCCCTCGAAGACGCCCGCGTCGTTGACCGTCACGGGATAGAGCGGTATGACCTCCACCTCGGCCTCAAGGCCGTGGGCCGCGGCAACCCCGTCGACGACCTGCCGGATCAGGTCCGGCATCGCAGCCCGCCGCGCGTCCGACACGCTCCGGAAGGTTCCCTCCAGCCGGGCAGTCTCGGGGATGATGTTGAACGTCGTGCCCGCCGACACGTGGCCGATCGTCAGCACCGCCGGGTCGAAGACGTCGACCGAGCGGCTGATGGCGACCTGGAGAGCCGTGACGATCTCAGCCGCGGCGGGGATCGGGTCCTTCGCGTTGTGCGGTGCCGAGGCGTGACCGCCGCTGCCGCGGACGGTGATCGAGAAGTTATCCGCCGAAGCGAGCAGTGCGCCCGCGCGGGAGTGCACCTCGCCCGACGGGTACTGCGCCGAGATGTGGATCGCGAAGCCGCGGGCGTGCTCCCGCGTGAGGTCGTCGAGAAAGCCCTCTTCGAGCATGACGCGCGCCCCGAAGTGGCCCTCCTCGCCCGGCTGGAACATGAGCCGGACCGGGCCGGGCAGCGACGCCGCGTCCTCACGAAACCGCTCGACGAGGAGCCGCGCCGCCCCGAGCAGCATCGCGACGTGGGTGTCGTGGCCGCAGGCGTGCATTCGGCCGTCGATTTCGGACGCGAAGTCGAGCCCGGTATCTTCCGTCAGCGGCAGGGCGTCCATGTCGGCGCGGAGGACGACGGTTCGCCCGGGCCGCCCTTCACCGATCGTCGCCGTGACGCTCGACAGTCTGTTGCCGAGCTTGGGTTCGAGGCCGACCCGTCGCAGCTCGTTGACGATCCGCTGCTGCGTCTCGGGCAGGTCCAGGCCGAGCTCAGGCCGGCGGTGGATGGCGCGCCGGATCGGGATGAAATCGGTGAGGATGGTGTGTGCCGCCGCGAGCAAGGGCGACGTCACTCGAGCGGCTCGTTGTCGATGAGCCGGGTCTTGCCGAAGCGGACCGCGAGCGACAGGAGCGCCGGCCCGTCGATCGTCGCCAGCTCCTGGAGCGTTCCGGCATCGGCGACCGAGACGTAGTCGACGTCCGCCATGGGCTCCTCTGCCAGCTCCGCCAGCATGCGGTCGCGGAGAGCGTCCGCGTTCCGCTCGCCACTCTCCCAGGCCTCGCGGGCCGCGAGCAGCGCCTGCCGGAGGATCGGTGCGGCGGCGCGCTCCTCGTGGGAGAGGTGGACGTTCCGGGAGGACATCGCGAGGCCGTCGGGGTCGCGGACGGTCGGGTGGGCGATCACCTCGATCGGGATGGCGAGGTCGCGGGCCATGCGCCGGATGACGAGCAGCTGCTGTGCATCCTTCTGGCCGAAGTAAGCTCGGTCGGCGCCCACGAGGTTGAACAGGATCGCGACGACGGTTGCCACGCCGTCGAAATGGCCGGGCCGTGCCGCGCCCTCGAGCGGCAGCGCCACCGCGCCGACGCGCACGCTGGTGTCGGAGCCGGGCGGGTAGACCTCTTCTACGTGCGGGGCGAAGACGATGTGGGCGCCCTCCTCTGAGCAGATGGCGACGTCGCGCTGCTCGTTGCGGGGGTACTGCTCGAGGTCCGCGGGGTCGCCGAACTGGCGGGGGTTGACGAAGATCGAGACGACAGTCGTGGGGTTTTCGGCGCGCGCACGACCGATCAGGGCGCGGTGCCCGGCGTGGAGCCAGCCCATCGTGGGCACGAGGCCGATGGGCCGCGGCGCGGTCTCGAGGGCTTCCCGGAGTTCGGCCCTGGTACGGACGACGCGGGCGGTTCGCGTGCCCGCGGCGGGGTCGTCGTCCGGTTGATCGGCGGATGCGGGACGCATAAGCACCAGGTGAGGCTACGCCAATCGACCGTGGCTAGGATGCCGATCCATGAGCACTGATGGCCGCCCCCGCTGCGGGTGGGGCAACTGGGATGACCCGCTCTACCTCCGTTATCACGACGATGAGTGGGGCGCGCCGTCGGGCGATCGAACTCACCTGTTCGAAATGCTGGTACTCGAAGGGGCGCAGGCGGGACTCTCATGGACCACGATCCTGCGCAAGCGCGACGGGTACCGCGCCGCGTTCGCGGGGTTCGTGCCGGAGCGCGTGGCGGCGTTCACGCCGGACGACGTCGACAGCCTGATGCTGGATGCGGGCATCGTCCGCAACCGGGCGAAGATCGAGTCGGCGATCGACAACGCGCGGGCGCTGATCGCCTTGGAGGCAGCGGGGACACCCTTCGTCGGGCACATCTGGTCCTTCGTGGGCGGGCGCCCGGTCCAGAACGGCTTCACGGAGCTGGGCCAGCTTCCCGCCGAAACCGCCGAGTCCGCGGCGCTGTCCAAGGACCTGAAGAAGCGCGGATTCCGGTTCGTGGGCCCCAAGACGATGTACGCCTTGATGCAGGCGACGGGCCTCGTGAACGACCACACGGTCGACTGCTTCCGGCACGCCGAGGTGGCGGCCCTCGCCTGAGTGGCTCGCCTCGGCGCCTGCGCACGAGCGGGGCGCGCCTGAGCGGCGCCTCTCGCCTGAGCGGGCGCGCCCGAGCGTGGCGCGCCTGAGCGGCGCCCCTCGCCTGAGCGGCGCCTCTCGCCTGAACGGCACCTCTCGCCTGAACGGCATCACCTGAGCGACGCCCCTCGCCTGAGCGGCGCGCCTGGCCGCCTGCGCGCCCGCGCGCCGGCCGTGCGAGCTGGCCAATCGTCAACCATCGATCCCCGCTGGTCGATCAATCGACCATGCGACGGACGTTGGCCTCCAGCTCAACCATCTCCCATCCCAGCGGGGCAGCTCAGCCGTCAATCGGTCGCCAGATCGACCACGCGGAACCGGAGGGCAGGTATCAAGCGACGTGCCCGACTCGTCGAGCAATGTTCTTCGTCGGACGGTCGATCCATCGACCAGGGACGGGGCGGGCGTTCCAGGACGTCGCGTTCCTCCGCGGTCCGGCCGGGCGCCCCTCACCGAGCGCTGCGGCGGGTGTCGCGTGTACGCGACAAACGACGTCGGCGAGCCCATCCACCAGCCCGTTCTCCGTCAGCTATCGCGTGTACGCGTCAAACGACGACAACGAGCCACCCATCCTTCGCGCCGCGCCCATCCACCAGCCCGTTCTCCGTCAGATGTCGCGTGTACGCGTCAAGCGACGGCCCGATGTCGCGAATCGGCGGGCTCAACGTCTCGGCACGCTCGGTGCGCGGTCGAATGTCGCTCTGACGCGACGGTTGTGGGCCTTAGGCAGCACCGCCGGGTCCGTCGGGTGCAAGTGCGGGCGGCTCGCCCACGCTTGCCGTCGGCGGGGCACCCGGCCGCGGGCAGGGGCGGTGGCGCGGCTAAAGGTCGCGGTCGAGCGGGATCAGGGCCGGCGAGGGCCGGTCTGGCGCTCCACCGGCGGCGCGGTCTTCCGCGGTTCGGCCGAGGGCCTCGTCGAGGACCGCATCGTCCATGCGGACCGTCTCGGCGGGGCCGGGGAAGGTGCCGGCAACGACGTCTGCCATCCAGGCGCGGGTCGCCGCGCCGATCGTGCCCTGGAGGTCCGCGTAGGCGCGGGCGTGCTTCGGCTTGAAGTCACCGAGGCCGAGCATGTCCGGGATGACCTGGACCTGGCCACTGCAATGCGGGCCGGCGCCGATGCCGATCGTCGGGATGCGCAGGCGCGACGTGATCACGGCGGCGAGCTGCTCCGGGACGAGCTCGAGCACGATCGAGAAGGCGCCGGCCTGCTGGATCGCGATCGCGTCGGACAGCATCGCCCGCGCGTCGTCGCGCGACTTGCCCTGGACCTTGACCTTGCCCCCGAGGCCGTGCTGGGACTGCGGCGTCCACCCGATGTGGCCCATGACGGGCACGCCGGACTTTACGAGCGCCTCGACGATCCGCGCGCTCCGCACGCCGCCCTCGACCTTGACCGCCTGCGCGCCGCCGTCCTGCATGAACCGGCCCGCGTTCTCGGTGGCTTCCTCGACCGTGGCGTAGGACAGGAAGGGCATGTCGCCGATCACGAGCGCGTGCTTCGTCCCGCGCACCACCGCGCGGGTGTGGTGGAGCATCTCGTCCATCGTGACGCGCACCGTGGACTCGTAACCGAGCGCGACCTGGCCAAGCGAATCGCCGACGAGGATCATCGGGATCCCAGCGTCGTCGAGGATGCGGGAGGTCGGGAAGTCGTAGGCGGTCAGCATCGGGATCCGCTCGCCGTCGGCATACATCCGGCCGATGTCGGAGGTGGTCAGGCGGCGGACCGGCTGCTCGGATGCGCTCATGTGGATTGCCCCTCCCGGGCTCGTGCGGGCTGCTCGGTCGAAGTCTGCGCCGCCGCGTCGCGGGCGTCCAACGCTCTCGCGACCCGATCAAGGATCCGATCCGCGACCTCGCGCTTCGACAGGAGCGGCAGCTCGTCCACCGCGCCGCCGCGATCGAGGATTATCACCCGGTTCGTGTCCGTTCCAAAGCCCGAGCCGGGCTCGCTCACGTCGTTGGCAACGAGCAGGTCGACGCCCTTGGCGGCGAGCTTCGCCGGCGCACGATCGAGGCTGCCAGTCTCTGCCGCGAACCCGACGAGGATCGGACGCGGCCAGCCGCCGGTCGGTGAGTTCGGCTCGTACGGCGGCGACTCCTCCTTTGCCTCGACGATCGTGGCGATCATGGCCAGAAGATCGCTGGTTGGCGCCAGCTCGAGGGTTAGGCCATCACGCCGAGTGATCTTCTGGTCCGCTGGGCTTACCGGGGTGAAGTCCGCCACGGCTGCCGCCATCACCAAAGCATCTGGAGGCGGTCCTGAAACCGGGTCCATCGCGCTGAGGAGCCGCCCTCCGAGGTCCGAGGCTGTCTCCACTCGCACGACGTCGACCTGCTTCGAGGCCTTCGGCAGCGGCACCTCCACCGCCGCGGCGATGAGGGTTACCGCGGCGCCACGGGCCAGGGCGGCCTCGGCGAGTGCCACGCCCATCTTCCCGGTGGAGCGATTGCCGATGTAGCGGACCGGATCGATGGGCTCGCGGGTGCCGCCCGCGGTGATCACGATGCGGCGCCCGGTCAGGTCTGCCTCGCGGGGCGGGCCCTCGACTACCGGCGGGCGGGCGTCGACACCCGGCTGTCGAACGGGGCGGTCTGCGAGCGCGTCGACGACGGCATCGACGATGGCCGGCAGTTCGGCGAGCCGCCCGACGCCGACCTGCCCCGACGCGAGCGGGCCGGATTCGGGTGGCACGACGGCGTAACCGAACACGTCTCGCAGCCGGGCCACGTTGGCGACGGTCGCCTGGTGCGTCCACATGTCCCCGTCCATCGCCGGCGCCACGACCACCGGTGCGCTGGTCGCCAGCGCGGCCGCGGTGACCACGTCGCCGGAGAGCCCGTTGGCCATCGCCGCGAGCCAGTGGGCGGTCGCGGGAGCGACCACCAGTGCATCGGCGGAATCGGCGATGACGATGTGGCCGATTCGGCCGTCGGGCAGGAGGTCGAGCACGTCGGTCTCGACGGGATGGCGCGAGAGGGCTGCGAACGACAGAGGCCCGACGAATCGGGTCGCGGACGGCGAGAGCATCACCACGACGTCGGCGCCTTCCGCCGCGAGGAGCCGAAGCAGCTCCACGGCCTTGTACGCGGCGATCGACGCCGTCACGCCGAGTCCGATGAGCCGGCCCTCAAGGCGGCGGGGCGCGGTTGTCATGGCCGAGCCCGCCCCACCCGCGACGCGATCCGATCCTGGGTGGCGGCGACGGGACTCGCGGTCGATTTCCTACACGTGACGTCCGAGGTCCGGGAGTCCATACCTCCCACGTAAGAGTTCGACGATCGACTAGCTCGACGTCGTCGAATCGCTACTTGGGTCGCAAGAAACCGACCAAGCTCAGCCGTGGAGGGCACCGAGTCGACGAAGTCATACCCGCCGCGTATCAAATCGACGCGATCCTGGCCCAGGCCGGAAGGGGCTGGTCGAACTCTTGCACGGGGCGCAAAGTGACCTGCGCCCGCGCCCTCTGCGGCGCCTGCGTTCGCTCCCGCGCCCTCGCCCGCGCTCACGACAGCTGGAGCTTGAGCGGCTGGCCTCCCGCGACCTCGGCGTGCAGGATCGCGAGGCCCTTGAGCGTCAGCTCAGGATCGATAGCCTCGACGCCCTCCAGCGCGGCCGCCCACGGCACGGCGGAGAGGCCGCCCGTCAGCACGACGTGCACGTCGCTCGCCGCAACGTCGCCGGCGTCGGCGAGCTCGCGGCGGATCCTTCCGAGCAGCCCCGCAACGAGGTCCTGGTACCCGAGGACCGCGCCGCTCTGGATCGCGGAGGTGGTGTCCCGCCCGATTGCGCGGTCAGGCGTTCGCAGCTCAACGCGGGGGAGCTTCGCGGTGTGCGAGGCGAGCGCGTCGAGGCCCAGCTCGATGCCAGGCGCGATCGCGCCACCGACGAATGCGCCATCGCCGGCCACGCAGTCGAACTTCGTCGCGGTGCCCAGGTCCACGACAACCGCGGGCGTTCCATAGAGGCGCGCGACGGCGAGGGCGTTCACGAGCCGGTCCGCACCCACCTCGCCGGGTCGGTCGACGCGGATCGGGAGCGGGATCGTACCCGCGGTGGCGTGCAGCAGCGGCCGGTCCCGGCGTGCGGTCACGGCCTCCAGGGCTGCGCTCACCTCCGGAACGACGGATGCTGCGACCACGGCCGAGACGTCGGCGAAGGCCGCGTCATCGAGGTGGAGCAGCCCTTCGACCAGCAGCTCCAGCTCGTCCGCCGTCCCGCCGCGCGGGGTGGCGGCGCGGCGCACCGCGACCAGCGAGCCGTTCCGGAACGACCCGATCTTGACATTCGAGTTGCCGACGTCCACCGCTAGGAGCATGGCCGGATCATACGCGGCCGAATTCGAGCGCCCGGCGCGAGGGCCCGGCGCGAGGGCCGCAGGGGCGGGCGTAAATTCGCCGGGGGTATCTCGGCATTGCCGGCCGCGTTACCATCGCCTCCGTCCCTCCCGACCCGAGTGCCCCGGAGGAGGAGCCCGTGGCCAACCTGCCGCCCGCGAAGTTCTTCGTGAATCACGGCGTGGTCACGAGCCGCGAGGACATGCTCAACCTCCTGCGGCCCCTCCTGAAGCAGACGGTGTCCTACCGCTACCTGCGCGGGCGCGAGGTCGCGGCGCATGGGACCGGCTGGGTCGAGCGGATCGTCGTCGACCAGCCCGAGGTCTCCACCTACTTCACTCCGATCGCGATCACCCTCAACGTCGATTCCTTCGAGCACCTCGACTTCACTACCCGCCCGGACCAGCTGCTCGTGTACACGCTCGTCCAGGGCGACGAATCAGTGATCGTCGAGTTCACGCCGGGCGGCGACGGCAGCGGCAACCCGTTCGAGCCGCGCCAGCTCGCCTTCGACACGTCCGGCTTCGTCCAGATGGAGCTCCAGGGCCTGGACTCGGCGCCCGCCGAGGAGTAGGGCCGGGCGCGCAGACCGGCCGCCGAGCCGCTCGACTGGTCGCGCTGACAGGACTCACAGCGCCCCCTGCGAACATGCGCGGAATCGCCGAAATCCGCCGCTTGCCCGGCCGTACCATCTCGGCAGCGAGGACCCGCCCAAGGATGGGTCCTCGGAGGGAGGCGCGGACCGTGCCCACCCGGGTTCGGCACGCCCAGTGGAGGAGGGACCGATCCGAGTGACTGCAGGGATGGACGCCGCCCCGCGTCCCAGTGAGGGCGGCGGCATGATCGCGAACTACTTCAAGTTCGCGGAGCGTGGCACCAACATGGCCACGGAGATTCGCGGTGGCCTGACCACGTTCATGGTCATGGTCTACATCGTGTTCGTGAACGCCGGCATCCTCGGTGCCGGCTTCGGGCTGGATCCCGCCGGCATCGCGGCGGTGTCGGCCGCAACGGCCCTGATTGCCGGGATCATGACCATCGCCATGGGCGTGGTCGGAAACTACCCGTTCGCGTTGGCGGCCGGCCTCGGCATCAACGCGGTGGTCGCGTTCGGCCTCACGGCCCGCGGCCTCACGCCGGCGGGGGCGATGGGCGTCATCGTCCTCGAGGGCCTGGTCGTGACGGCGCTCGTCCTCGTGGGCTTCCGCGAGGCGGTGATGAATGCCATCCCGCTTTCGCTCAAGCGAGCGATCGGGGCGGGCATCGGTCTGTTCATCCTGTTCATCGGCTTCTTCAACGGCGGATTCATCGCCTCGACCGGCCTTACGTCCGCCGAAGGTCCGGCACTCGCGCCGATCTTCCCGAACTCGCCCAGCCATTTCGTCTTCCTGTTCGGGCTCCTGTTCACCGTCGTCCTGTGGGCACGGAAGATCCGGGCCGCCCTTGTCATCTCGATCCTGGGCACGACGATCGTCGCGCTCGCGGCCGGGGTCGCCACGGTGCCCGCGAACATGTCGTGGACGCCCGCGTTCACCACGCTCGGGGCGTTCGACCTGACGAACGTGTTCGCCGCGCTGCCGCTCCTGACGGCGATTCTGGTGATCTTCTCGATCATGCTCGTCGACTTCTTCGACACGATGGGCACTGTCACCGGCGTGGCCAGCCAGGCCGGACTGGCCAACGAGGATGGCTCGGTGCCCAACACCGGGCGCGTCCTCCTGGTCGACAGCCTGGCCGCCGTCGCGGGCGGCGCCGGTGGCGTCTCGTCGAACACGACGTACATCGAGAGCGCAGCCGGCGTTGCCGAGGGAGCGCGCACCGGCTTCGCCGCGGTGGTCACCGGCGTGCTCTTCCTGTTTGCGATCCTCCTCGCACCATTGGCGGGGATCATCCCGGCTGTCGCCACGGCGCCTGCCCTCGTGCTGGTCGGCTTCCTGATGTTCACGCAGGTGCGGGACATCAAGGTCGACGACTTCGAGGATGGCTTCCCGGCGCTGCTGGCGATCATCCTCATGCCGCTGACCTACGAGATCAGCGTCGGTATCGGCGCAGGCTTCATCACCTGGACGCTCATCAAGATCGTCAAGGGCAAGATGAGCGCGATCCACCCGCTGATGTGGGTGGTCTCGATCGCGTTCGTGATCTTCTTCGCCCAGAGCTTCGTCGAGCCGTACCTGCCCCAGTAGAGCGAGACGTTTCTCGCACACGCAGCGGCCGGCGCCTTTCGGGCGCCGGCCGTTCGAGTCAGAGCCGGTGCGGCGGGCGCCGCCGAACCTCGCCGCGGCGGGCGCCGCCGCCCCCCGGGGTACCATCCCGGCGATGTTCCAACGAACGGCGCTGGCCGATGGGCCGCGCGTGATCACTGCGCCCCTGCCTGCCGCCCGGTCGGTCTCGATTGCCGCGTACGTCCGTGCCGGCTCGCGCCTCGAGGCGCCGGAGCAGGCCGGTATGGCCCACTTCCTGGAGCACCTCACGTTCAAGGGCACCGCGGCGTTCCCCTCGACGCGGGCCCTGAGCGAGGCCATCGAGGGCGTCGGCGGCTCGTTCAACGCGGCCACGGATCGCGAGGCGACGGTGTACTGGGTCCGCGTCCCGCGCCGCGAGACCGAGCGGGCCATGACCGTGCTCGGCGAGCTGATCTGCCGGCCGGCGCTGGACCCGTCCGAGATCGACCGCGAGCGCGAGGTCATCGTCGAGGAGATCCGCGGCTACCTGGACGACCCGGCCGAGTTCGCGCAGATCCTGTTCCAGCAGGCGATGTTCGGGCGGACCGCGCTCGGTCGCGAGATCTGTGGCGAGGAATCCGACGTCCGCGCCCTGCCGGCCGACGGGATCCGCGAGTTCTGGGCGGCCACGTACCGGCCCGCGAACGCGGTGGTGGCGCTCGCGGGCGACGTGCCGCACGACGACGCGGTGGAGCTGACGGCTCGCACATTCGGTCGGGGCAACGGCGCCTCGGGTGGCTTCGAGCCCGCGCCCGCGCTCCCCGCCGGCGAGCGGATCCTGACCGGCCGCCGCGACTCCACCCAGGCGCAGCTGTGCCTCGGCGTCCCGGCGCTGCCGCGCGACCATCCCGACGCGTGGGCCCTCGCCGTGCTCAACGCGATACTCGGCGATGGGATGAGCAGCCGCCTCTTCCTGTCGCTCGTCGATCGCGACGCGCTCGCCTACGACGTGTCCTCCGGCGTCGTCGAGTACGCCGACGCCGGCGCGCTCCAGGTTTCCGCGGGAGTCGATCCGGGCCGGGTCGGGCGGACGCTCGACGTGATCCTGCGCGAGCTGGCACGCCTGCGCGACGATCCGGTCGCCACGGACGAGCTGGCGAAGGCCAAGGCATACCTGTCCGGCGGCTTGGAGCTGCGAATGGAGGAGACGCGCCACCTCGCGTCGTGGATCGGCGGCCAGGAGGCGTTGCATGAGCGCGTCCTGACGCTCGACGACGCGCTGGCCGAGGTCGAGCGGGTCACGGTGGCCGACATTGCACGCCTTGCCGGCCAGCTATTCCGAGCGGATTTCCTTCGACTGGCCGTGGTCGGGCCGAGCCGCTCGCTCCGCGGTCTGGACCGACACCTCAAACTGCCCGCATGACGAGCATGCCCGCCGACGACGCGAACCACGCCTCCACCGCTTCCGCTCGGACCGCGGTGGCGCCCGAGGCCGCCGCCGACGTCCGCCTCGCCCGCGTCCACCTGCGCCTCGGCCAGCTGACCCTGGCCCGGGCGGAGCTGGAGGACCTCCTGCGCCGCGACCGGCTCGATGCGGCGAGTCTCGCAAGCCTCGCCGAGGCTCGCTGGCGGACCGGCGACGAGGGCGCCGCGGCGGATGCCGCACAGGCGCACCTCGATGCCGGCGGCGCCGACGACGTGGCGCTGTGCATCGCCGCGGAGGCGGCGGCCGCGGAGGGCCGATCGGCGGATGCCCGCGCGCTGATGGAGCTCCTGCCGTCCTCGGACACTTCCTCGTTGGACGAACTCTTCGCCGGCATGCCCCGGCGTGCGGTCTGGCCCGCGGGCCCCGTCGATCGCAGCGACCTCGACGACCTGCGGCAACATGTTGGCCGCGAGGCCCTGCCTGGCCGACGCTCCCTCGCCCCGTCTCGCCCGACAGCCGCCTCCGGCACCAGAGCCGCGGAGCTCGCCGGTACCGGAGCGGATCCCGGCGCCATCCCGGGGCCCCGGGAAGTGCTGGCCGCCGGTGGATGGCAGCCGCGAGGGCAGGCCGGCGGCGGGCCCGAAGTTCGCCGCGGGCGACCGGGCGAGCGCCGCGTCAAGGGTCAGCTCGACCCCGCGGCGGAGCTCGCGCGTGCCCGGGCGGAGCTCGGGAGCCGGCCCGAGCGCGCGTTCCTTCGCCTCGCTCTCGTGCTCCGGCATGACCCGACACTCGCGCCGATGGTGCTCGAAACCCTGCACCTGCGGCGAGAGCCAACCGCCGCGCTGCTACGCGGAGACGCCCAGCGCCTGCTGGGCAGGCATCTCGAAGCCGAGGCCGCGTTCGACGCAGCCGCGGAATACCTGGAGGTCACGTGACGGAACGAACCCTGGTCCTGGTCAAGCCCGATGGCGTGCAGCGCCTGCTCGTCGGACGGATCGTCGCCCGGTTCGAGGAGCGCGGCCTGAAGGTCGCCGGGCTCAAGCTGCTCCAGATCGATCGGGCGCTCGCGGAGCAGCACTACGCGGTCCACCGCGGCAAGCCGTTCTTCGAGGGGCTGCTCGACTTCATCACGTCGGGGCCGCTCGTCGCGCTGGCTCTGGACGGTCCGAACGCGATCGCGGTCGTCCGCTCTATGGTCGGGGCGACCCGGCCGCACGAGGCTGCCGCGGGCACGATCCGGGGCGACCTCGCCGTCGAGACGGCGCAAAACCTCGTCCACGCCTCCGATGGCGCCGAGACGGCTGCCGCCGAGCTCGCGCTCTGGTTCGGCCCGGGTGAGCTGGTCGACTACGAGCGCGAGATCGATCGCTGGGTGCTCGCGCCGGCGGACTGAGTACCGACCTGACTCAGAGGGTTGAGCTGGCCGCTCCACCGGCGCCGCCGATCGCGGTGACGAGCGCCATCGCCGCCAGGATCACTACGCCGAGCGCCATGAGCGGGGCCCGGTTTGCCCGCAGCTCGACGGGCACGGCGCGGATCGCCTGGAGGCGCGGGCCTTCGCTCCAGCCTTCGGCGCGACCGCCGGTCCAGCTCGGCCGTCCGGCGGGCCCGCCCGCGACGGCAGAGCTCACGGGCGCCAATCCGGCGAGCGCGATTCGACCGAGGTAGATGGCCGGCATCGCCGTGACCGCGAGCGCGACGAAGGTGCCAAGCCCGGGCAGAGAGCCCGAGATGAGGCCCGCTCGGGCATCGAACAGGGACGTCCCCGGCAGGCCGATTGCCGCCAGCAGGATCGCCGCGAAGGCGACGCCAAGTGCCGGCGAATGTCGCGCCCAGCCGCCCAGCTCGGCGAGGCGGTGGCCGCCGTACGTCGCGCGAACCACCGCAGCCCAGGCGGCGAGTGCCGTCTTGACCATCGCGCTGGCCACCAGCCAATCGCGCGCCGCCGCCGCGGCCTCCGGCTCCAGCGACGCGAAGGCGAGCACCGCGACCCCGGCGTCCGACAGGATGGAGTAGCCGAGGACGTGCTCGATGTCGTCGTGGAACATCGCCGCCAGCCCGCCGAGCACCACGCTGGAGAGCCCCAGGCCGATGATCAGCAGCCGCTCGGCGTCGCCGGCCGCGGTCGGACCCAGTGCGACCTGGCTCCAGTCGAGCGCGGTGAGCACGAACGCGGCGCTGCCCCACGCGAACGCCGCCGGGATCGCGAGCGGGCTGACGCCCTCCATGAACCGCGCCGGCCAGACGTGCAGCGGGATCAGGCCGCAGCGGATCGCGACCGCGGCGACGATCGCGACCAGGGCGATTCCCAGCGTGAGCCGCCCCTCCGGGTCGAACCCGAGGAACGCGGCACCGCCGAGCGGTCCGGCCGGCGACGCGCCCCACGCAATGACCGTAAGCCCAAGCAGGGCCGAACCGACGACCGCCAGGGTCACCCGGCTCGTGGTCGGCAGTCGCGACGGGGAGGCACGCCCGTCGAGCCAGCCGTACAGGCCCGGCACGACCATCGCCGCGACGCCCCCAGCGGCCAGCGCGGCAATGGAGCTCGCGGGATCGCGCGTCGCGAGCGCCATCGCTGCCACGGCGAGGCCGATGAGCGAGGGACCAACGACCGTCGGGCGCCCGCCGACGGCGAGCTCCAGCAGGCCGAGCACGGCAAGGCCCGCCGACCACGCGACCGCCATCGCGCGGACCAGCGGGGTCACGATGACCCCGACGCCACCGACGACCAGCGACTCCTCAGGCGGCATCGCCAGCGCGATCCCGAGCACCGCAAGGCTGCCGATGAGTCCAATCGCCAACGCCGCAGCCCGCGACACCCCGGCGACGAGGACGGTTGCGAGTCCCGCACCAAGGGCGACGCAGGCGAGGACGAGGAGGGTCATCAGACGGCGAACGGCATCGAAAGGAGGGCGTTGCGCCGGGTGTCGAGCATCAGCGCGTGGTCACCGGGCGTCGCGTTCCCGGCCTCCCCGGTCCCGTGGCCCGTTCGGCCACGGCCGACGCGTCCGCCTCGGCTCGCGCGCCGGAGTCGGCCGCCGCCGTTGCGCGGGTGAGGGCCGACCCGCTCGCCGCGACGGCGACCAGCAGCGCCGCGCGGGCGATCTCCTCGAGCTCGGTCGCCGGGCCTGCGAGGCCGATCCGGAGGAGGAGGACGGCCTGGGTCACGAGGACCAGCCCGATGGCCCGCCGCACGCCCGGACTGCCGTGCATCACGGGCGCTGCGCCAAGGGCGAGCAGCGTCGCCGCCGCGGCGATCGTCAGGGCCATCGTTGTCACGACCGAGGCATCGGGATTGCCGACGCCGGGGCCGCCCGGCGCCCCCACCGGAGGCCCCCCGAGCGGGGTCACCGAGGCCAGGCCGATGGCCAGCCCCAGGCCGGCAACGGCCGCCGCCGTCGCGAGCATCGCCTCGCCCGGCCAGCCGAGCGGCGAGTACTGGCGCGGTCCGCCGTGGGCCGCCCAGCGGATCAGCGCGGCGGCCAGGAGCGCGGCCACGACGCGCACGCCGAGGATGGCCGCGGAGGGCAGCGGATCGACGAGCAGGGATGACGCAACGAGGGCCACGGCCAGCCCGATCGCCGCCGCGGCCGCCTCGCGGGTCGACACGGCGGTGACGGCACCGGCCCCGATCGCGAGGACGACCGCGACCAGGACCAGGCTCATGGACTCGGGCTGAAGGTCGGCGCGGCCTGCGATCCGAGCTGGGCGTAGGCGGGCGTGGGCAGGACCCCGAACGTGTCGAACGGCCAGTACCGCAGCCACGCGCGTCCGATCACGTGACCGACCTCGACCGGGCCGAAGCTGCGTGAATCCGCGGAGTCCTCGCGGTGGTCGCCCATCACCAGCAGCTGCCCCGCGGGTACGAGCCACTCGTTGGCCCCGCCGCCTGTCGGATCGGTGTCCTGGGGGACGCCGTTCTCCAGGAAGATGTACGGCTCGTCGAGCTCCAGGTCGTTGACGTAGACGTTGCCGTCGCGCAGCTCCACGCGATCCCCGGGCAGGCCGATGACGCGCTTGATGAACGGCACGCCGCCGCCGGACGACCACGTCTCGGGCGGCTCGAAGACGACGATGTCGCCACGGGAGTAGGGCGCCCAGCGCGGCGTGAGCTTGTCCACCAGGACGTACTGGTCCTGCAGCAAGGTCGTCTCCATGGAGCCCTGCTGGACCTTGTACGGCTGGGCGACGAAGGTCTGGATGCCGAGGAAGATGAGGACGGTAAGGACGAGGGTCTCGACGACCTCGAGGAGGCAGCCGAGGGCCGGGCGTTGGGTCATGCAGGGGGTCGCTGGCTCACAGGACGGGGAGTATAGAGGCGAGGGCCGTGCTAGACTCCGGCCGGCCCGGAGGGGCTGATCGGCACGTGGCCAAGCGCCCCGAGCCGGCTCAGTCGATCAGGGACCGCCCACGTTTTCCCGAGCTGGAACGCACGTGCGACGCCCTGCCCACGGGCGCCCGTGCACGGACCCTTGAGCCTGGAGGATCACCAAGCCCGATGGATGCGAGCGCGCTCCAACTGACCATCCCAATCGCCGGCATCATCGCCATCCTGTTTGCCCTCTACCTCGCCCGCGACGTCCTGTCGCGCGACAAGGGCACCCAGGCGATGCAGGACGTCGGCGACATGATCCGCGAGGGCGCGGACGCCTTCATCAAGCGCCAGTACACGACGATTGGCATCCTCGCCCTCGTCGGTGCGGTCGTCATCGGCCTCGTCATCACCCTCTTCGAGGGCGAGGACGTCGCCGACACGGCGATCTTCGGGCTCGACCTCGGTTGGCGCACCGGCGTGGCCTTCCTCGTCGGTGCCGCGTGTTCGATGGCGTCGGGGATCATCGGCATGTACATCAGCGTTCGCTCGAACGTGCGAACGGCGGCCGCGGCGCGCCGCAGCCTCGTCGAGGCCGTCCAGGTCGCCATGCGCGGCGGCGCGGTCTCCGGCTTCCTTGTCGTCGCCCTGTCCCTGCTGGGCGTCTACGGCATCTTCGTCGCGTACGGCGGTCTCGGCGGCGAGCAGGCTGTCCACGACGCCCCGTTCCTCATCGTCGGGTTCGGCTTCGGCGCCTCGTTCGTCGCGCTGTTCGCGCAGCTCGGCGGCGGCATCTACACCAAGGCTGCCGACGTCGGCTCGGACCTCGTGGGCAAGGTCGAGAAGGGCATCCCCGAGGACGACCCGCGCAACGCGGCGGTCATCGCGGACCTCGTCGGCGACAACGTCGGAGATTGCGCTGGCCGCGGCGCGGACCTCTTCGAGTCCACGGCCGCCGAGAACATCGGCGCAATGATCCTCGGCGTCGGCGCGTTCGTCATCGCCCAGGCGGCCGGCTGGCCGAACCCGGAGGCCTGGATCTTCTTCCCGCTCGTCGTCCGCGGCTTCGGCCTGCTGGCCACGATCGTGGCGATCTTCTTCGTCCGCGGTCGCGAGGACGAGAACCCGATGAACATGCTCAACCGCGGTTACTGGGTCACCACGATCCTGTCCGTCGTCGGCCTGCTCATCACGACCAACCTCATGATGAACACGGCCGGCGAGCTCGGCGCCAACGGCATTCCCGCGTGGATCTGGTTCTTCGGGGCCGGCGTCGTGGGTCTCGCAACCTCGGTCGCGTTCGTGTACATCACCCAGTACTACACCGCCGGCACGTTCCGCCCCGTGCGCGAGATCGCCGAAGCCTCCAAGACGGGCCCGGCCACGAACATCATCTCGGGCACAGCGGTCGGTTACGAGACGACCTTCGTCACCGCGATCACGATCGGCATCGCGCTCTGGGCGAGCCACTGGCTTGGGACGCAGGCGCACCTCACCACCGCTGACGGCCGCGATGTCGGAGGCATCTTCGGCACCGCCGTCGCGACCATGGGCATGCTCATGACGACGGCCTACATACTCGCCATGGATACCTTCGGCCCGATCACCGACAACGCGGGCGGCGTCGCCGAGTTCAGCCGCGCCGAGGCCGGCGCGCGAGAGATCACCGACCGGCTCGATGCCGTAGGCAACACGACCAAGGCACTCACCAAGGGCTACGCGATCGCGTCGGCCTCGCTGGCCGCATTCCTGCTCTTCAGCGCGTACATCGACAAGGTCAACCTGATCATCGGCCGCCAGATCGAGGCCGGCACCAACGGCGCGCGCCAGCTGCTGACCTCGGTCAACCTGGCCAACGTCGACGTGTTCATCGCCGGCCTGATCGGCGCGATGCTCGTGTACTTCTTCTCGTCGCTGGCCATCCGCGCCGTCGGCACGACCGCACAGGCGATCATCGTCGAGGTCCGGCGCCAGTTCCGGGAGATGCCCGGGATCATGGACTACTCCCAGCGCCCGGACTACGCCCGCGTGGTCGACATCACGACCGCCGCTGCGCTTCGCCAGATGGTCCTGCCGGGCGCCGTGGCCGTCGCGACTCCGATCATCGTCGGCCTGCTCCTCGGCCACGAGGCCGTGGCGGGCATGCTGATGGTCGGCACGATCGCGGGCGTCCTCCTCGCCACCGTCCTCAACAACGGCGGCGGCGCGTGGGACAACGCCAAGAAGTACATCGAGTCGGGCAATCTCAAGGACGATGCCGGCGAGGTCATCGGCAAGGGCACGCCGGCGCACGCCGCGGCCGTCGTCGGCGACACCGTGGGCGATCCGTTCAAGGATACGGCTGGCCCTTCCCTCCATGTCTTGGTGAAGCTGCTCGCGACAATCACCCTCGTCCTGGCCCCTCTCTTCATTCGCTGAGCTGTCGCGGCTGACGGCCGATGGCGGCGTTGGCCCCTCCGGGCGTCGGCTCACGCACATTGCAGTGCGCTCGCCGGCGTCCTCGTGGCCGCCTTGCCCTCGACTCGCCATCCGCGACGATCGCTGACACGCTAGTCCGGTAATGGAACAAATTGTTCAGGCGATCGTGCTGGGGCTGGTGCAGGGGCTCACCGAGTTCCTGCCCGTGTCAAGCTCCGGGCACCTGATCGTCGTCCCGGCCCTGCTGGGCTGGGACGATCCGTTCCTCCAGAGCCTCGCCTTCAGCGTGATGCTCCATGTGGCGACGCTTCTCGCCCTGCTGCTGTACTTCCGCGCCGACTGGTTGCGCCTCATCCCAGCCGGGCTCGCCACGATCCGGGATCGGTCGTTCCGCGGCGACCCGGATCGGCGGCTGGCGTGGCTGCTCGCCGCGTCCACGGTTCCGGCCGTGATCGTGGGCGTGACGCTCAACGACGTCATCGAGACGGCGTTCCGCGAGCCGCGCCTGGTCGCGGTCACGCTCGTCGCCGGCGGCGCGATCCTGTGGCTGGCGGACCGGCTCGGGTCCCGGACGCGCCGGATCGAGGCTCTCACCTTCCCCATGGCGCTCGGCATCGGCGCCGCGCAGGCCCTCGCCCTCGTGCCCGGGGTGAGCCGCTCCGGGATATCCATCGCGGCTGGGCTCTTCGCCGGCCTGGATAGGGAAGCGGCAGCGCGGTTCGCGTTCCTGATGGCTACTCCGATCACCGCCGGCGCCGGGCTGTGGGAGCTGCGCAAGATCCTCACCGGCGAGTCCGGCGTGGACCTGCCGCTCCTCCCGCTCGCGGCGGGCATGGTGGCGAGCCTGCTCGCCGGCCTCGTGGCGATCGCGGTCACCCTGCGCTTCCTGCGCACGCACAGCGTCACCGTCTTCGTCGTCTACCGAATCGCGCTTGCCGCCCTCGTGATCGTCGCCTGGCCCGGTATGTGGGATCGTTGACGGCATGGCACCGGTGACTCGATGGAGGTCATGAAGCAGCTCCGCCAGCGAGCCATCCGCGACCTGGTCGAGCAGCGCCCGATCCACACCCAGCAGGCGCTGGCCGCCGCCCTCCGCGAGCGTGGCTTCCGGGCTACACAGGCGACGATCAGCCGCGACGTCGCCGAGCTGGGCCTCGCCAAAGGCAGTCGCGAAGGGCGCCAGGCCTACGTGCTCCCGCCGCGCCTCCGCGACGCGGAGGTCTCCGGCGAGGACCGGCTGCGGCGGCTGCTCACCGACGTTCCCGTCGAGTTCCGCGTCGCCGACCTGCTCCTCGTCATCCGCACGCTGCCGGGTAGCGCGCACGCCGTGGCGGCGGCCCTCGACCGCACCCGCTGGCCGGAGATCGTCGGCTCGATCGCCGGCGACGACACCGTTTTCGTTGCCACGCCGGACCGGCCGGCACTCCGCCGGCTGCGCGATCGACTGCTCGCGCTCGCGGGTCGCAGCTGACCTCAGGGGCCCGCCCCGCCTTTGACACCCCATGGGGGCAGATGTAGGCTTCGCGGTCGACTCGGACTCCAGCACGCGACCATACTCGCGCGGGGCTGGGGTTCTTTCCTTTATCCGGGCTAGTGAGACCACCGTGAACAACAAGCCAACCTACATCAGCAAGGACGGCCTCAAGAAGCTCCGCCAGGAGCTCGAGGAGATGGTGTCCCTCCGTCGGCCGGAGATCGCCCAGCGGATCCACGACGCCAAGGAGCACGGCGACCTCACGGAGAACGCCGAGTACGAGGACGCCAAGAACGAGCAGGCGTTCGTCGAAGGGCGCATCCAGATGGTCGAGTCGCTCATCAAGAACGCCACCCTCATCGACGAGCACACGAGCAACGACCACGTCCAGATCGGCTCGACCGTCAAGGTCAGCGGGCCGGACGGCTCGCAGAGCTTCACCATCGTCGGCTCGACCGAGGCCAAGCCTACCGAGGGCCGGATCAGCAACGAGAGCCCGGTCGGACGCGCGCTCCTGGGCAAGAAGAAGGGCGAGAACGTCACCGTCCAGGTGCCCGCGGGCGATATCGACTACAAGATCGTCTCGATCTCGTAGGGCGAGCCGCCATGGAATGGGCGGACGAGCTGGCGGCACGGGTCTCCGGACCCCAGGTCGTCAACGACTCGAAGACGCCATCCGGAACGGTCCACGTCGGGAGCCTGCGCGGCCCGGTGATCCTCGACGTCATCACGCGCGCCCTGCGCGCGGCGGGACGTGAGACCACGCTCCTGTACGGAATCGACGACCTCGACCCGATGGATGCCCAGGCGCTCCTGACGCCGGACGCGGTCGAGCGCGAGATGGGCCGCCCGCTCGCGCACATTCCCGATCAGGCCGGCGACGGGCACGCGTCGTACGCGCGCCACCATGCCCAGACCTTCATCGACACGTTTGCGGGGCTCGGCATCCACCCGGACCGCTACTACTGGATGAGCGAGCACTACTCGGCGGGCGACATGGATCCGTACATCCGGATCGCGCTCGATCGCGCGGCGACGGTCCGGGAGGTCTACCAGCGCGTCGCGAACGTCCGGCACCCGGACACGTGGCACCCGGTCTCGGTGATCTGCCAGACCTGCGGCCGCGTGGGCACCACGATCGTCACGGAGTGGGACGGGGAGCGGGTGTTCTACGAATGCCGCGAGGCGCTCGTCACGTGGGCCAGGGGCTGCGGCGCCAGCGGCTTGGTCGCGCCGTTCGGCGGGGCGGCGAAGCTGCCCTGGAACCTGGAGTGGGCGGCACAGTGGTCGCTGTTCGGCGTCACGATCGAGCCGTGCGGCAAGGACCTCGCCACCGCAGGAGGGTCGCGTGATCGCTCGGACGCAATCGCGCGCGAGGTGTTCGAGCGCGAGCCGCCGATCAACGTGCCGTACGAGTTCCTGAACATCGGCGGCAAGAAGATGTCGACATCGAAGGGCCTGGGCGCCTCGGCGACGCAGATGACCGAGGTCGTTCCGCCCGAGCAGCTCCGCCTGCTGTTCCTGCGGCCCCGTCCGAATCACGCCATCGAGTTCGATCCGTTCGGCACCGACGCCGTGCCCCGCCTGTTCGACGAGTTCGACAGGCTCGGCGCCGCCGTCGCGGGCCGCGACGTGAAGGGCGACCTGCCAGCCGGCTTCGAGCGCGTGTTCCAGTACTCGCTCCTGGATCCCGAGGCCGACGTGGACGCCGAGGCGGCCATGTTCCGGTTCGCGTTCGGGCACCTGGCGACGCTCATCCAGATCCCCGGCGTTGACGCGACCGCCTCGGCGCGCGCCGAGAAGGGCGAGGACCTCCTCCCGCGAGAGCAGGCCCTCCTCGAGGAGCGGACACTCGCGGCCCGGGCGTGGCTGGACACGTTCGCCCCCGAGACCGCGAGGATCGTCGTCCAGCCCTCGCTGCCGGAGGCCGCGACGGAGCTGGACGCGATGGATCGAACCTTCCTCGGCGACCTGCTGAAGCGCGCCGACGACCTGGCCAAGCGGTCCCTCGTCGCCGACGGCGAGGCGTGGCAGGCGGCGATCTTCGAATCGGCGACGGCCGGTGGCATGAAGCCGGGCCGTGCCTTCCGCGCGCTGTACCTGGCGTTCCTGGGCCGGCCGAACGGGCCGAGGGCGGGCTGGCTCCTCGCCAAGCTCGAGCCGCAATTCGTAGTAGGGCGCCTGCGCGAGGCCGCCACCGGCGGCACACTTCCGTCATGAGTGGGCTGGCATGAGCGTCGGGCTGCAGCGGCTCCGGGAGGAGCCGGACGCGATCCGCAAGGGCGCCATCGACAAGAGCGAGGACCCCGCACTCGTCGATACGGCGATCGCCGCCGACGCGCGCCGCCGCGAGCTCCAGGGCGAGGCCGACGGCCTGCGCGCCGAGCGCAACACCGCCTCGAAGTCGATCGGCGAGACGATCAAGGGCGGCGCCAAACCCGATGGCCCGGAGGTCGCCGCTTTGCGCGCGCGATCCACCGAGATCGGCGAGCGGTTGACGACGCTCGAGGCCGAGCTGGCCGCCGTCGAGGCCCAGGTCGAGGACCTCCTGCTGCGCATCCCGAACCCCGCCGAGGCCGACGTGCCCGTCGGCGGCGAGGAAGCCAACGTGACCGTTCGGACGTGGGGCAACCAGCTCTCGCGGACTGTCTACCTCGAAGGCCCCGAGGAGTGGCCCGACGGCGATCCGGACCAGGAGACCTGGGACCGGAAGCCCCACTGGGACGTCGCCGAGGCGCTGGACATCCTGGACCTGCCCCGCGGCGCGAAGATCACCGGCTCCGGCTTTCCGGTCTACAAGGGCGCCGGCGCCGCGCTCCAGCGCGCTCTGATCACGTGGTTCCTCGACGTCCACACCCGCGAGAACGGGTTCACGGAGATCTGGCCGCCGATCCTGATCAACCAGGCCTCGGCGCGCGGCACCGGGCAGATCCCGGATAAGGAAGACCAGATGTACGTCGTCACCCGCGACGACCTGTACCTGGTCCCCACCGCCGAGGTCCCGGTCACGAACCTGCACCGCGACGAGATCCTGGAGCCCGCGACGCTGCCCATCCACTACGTCGCGTACACGCCGTGCTTCCGGCGCGAGGCCGGTGCGGCCGGCAAAGACACCCGCGGGATCCTTCGCGTCCACCAGTTCGACAAGGTCGAGATGGTCCTGTTCGAACGACCGGAGGTCTCCGCCGAGGCGCTTGAGTGGATGACGGGTCGCGCCGAGGATCTCCTGCAGCGGCTCGGGCTCGCGTACCGCGTGCTACTGATGTCGACGCGCGAGATGGGCTTCGTCCAGCGCCGCAAGTACGACCTCGAGGTCTGGTCGCCCGGCGTCGAGCGCTGGCTGGAGGTCAGCTCATGCTCGAACTTCGGCGACTACCAGGCCCGCCGCATGGCGATCCGCTTCCGCGCGGAGAAGGGCGGCAAGGCGGAGCTCGTGCACACGCTCAACGGCTCCGGCCTGGCGCTGGCGCGGACGGTCGCCGCGGTCATCGAGACGTACCAGCAGCGCGACGGCTCCATCCTCGTCCCGGAGGTGCTCCGGCCGTACCTCGGCCGCGATCGCATCGAGCCGCCGTCTAGGCCGTTGTTATCCTCCCGCGTGGAGAGGTGCCGGAGCGGTTGAACGGTCCTGTCTTGAAAACAGGCGCACGAAAGTGCCGTGGGTTCGAATCCCACCCTCTCCGCCACCCGTGAAGGATTGTCCCGTGTTCGAACAGCGACACAGCCCCACGGCGGATCCCGAAGCCGTTGGTCCCGGCGCGACTGGGCGGCCCATTTCCGCGTGGGTGGCGGTGCCCACCGCCGCCGGCCTGATCGCCATCGTCGCGCTCGCGAGCCGCTCCACCACGGCCACGCCGGGCCCCGGCAGGATTGACCTGACGCCGGCCCTCACGGCGATCGAGACCCTAGGGTACGTGGGCCTCGCGGTGGGCACCGCCGCGCTGGTCCTGACCCTGGTCCTGTCTCGCGGGCGGCCTCGCCGGCGCCATCGGGGCGGGCCCGCGATCCGCAAGCAGCTGGCGCCGGTTCCCTGGTGGGCAAACGTCCTCGGGCTCGTCGTGGTGCTCGGGATGCTTGCTGTCCAGGTCGCCATCACGCTCTCGTTCCTGGCGGAGCTCCAGCGCCGTGCGGCCGAGGCGGCGGGCGCCGGTGAGCCGGGCCCGATCTTCGGCCTGGATCCGGGCACGCTCCAGCCGGCCGGCAAGGACCTCACGTCCCTGACCATCGCCCTCGTCATCGTGACGGTGCTCGTCGTCGTGCTCGTGGGCTATGCGATCCGGTTGCGTCTGCGCGACGACCGTCTCGACGACGTGGGCGGCGGCGGCCATGCAGCGACGGCGAACGCGGTCGAGGTCAGCCTCGAGGCGCTCCGCGGCGAGCCGGACCCGAGGCGGGCGGTGATCGCCGCCTACGCGGCAATGGAGCGGTCCCTGTCGCGCGCGGGCTTTGGCCGGCGCCGCTCCGAGGCGCCGCTGGAGTACCTCCGCCGGGTGCTCGCGGCGCCGACGCGCGCAGCCGACGAGTTGCTGACCATCACGCTCCTGTTCCAGCACGCGAAGTTCAGCCGCCACGCGGTGGACGAGGAGATGCGGAACGGGGCGATCGATGCGCTCGAGCGGATCCGAACGGCTGCGAGCGAGCCCGCATGAGCAGGACGGCACTCGTCGTGGCGGCCCTCGCGGGAGCGGCCGCAATCGGGATCGCGTTCGCCCCACCCGAATCGCAGGCGTCCCTGGCCCGGCTGGGGATCCTCGCCCTCGGGATCGTGGCGGCATGGCGGGTCCTGGGGCGCTCGTCCGCGGTGACCGCGCCGTCGCCCGAGCTGTTCGAGGCCGAGTTGGCGCGGCCGGCCGCACAGTCGTTCGAGATCGCCGGCCTGCGGGCCGTCGAGACCGATCTCCGGATGGCGACCTCGAACGCCTATGGGCGTGAGCTCAGGCTCAAGCCGATCCTCCGCGAGCTCGCCGGCTGGCGGTTGGCGCGCAACCACGGCATCGACCTCGACCGCGCGCCCGAGGCCGCCCGACGGATCCTCGGCGAGCCGCTGTGGGAGCTCGTCCGCCCCGCGGACGCGCTCCCGGACTTCCGCGCCCCCGGTGTCCCGCTAGCCGACGTGCAGGCCGGCATCGACCGGCTGGAGCGGATCTGACATGGCGAATTCCATGCCGATTCCGGAGATCGCGGCACGCGGCCGGAGGATCCTCGACGAAGTGGAGCGGGCCGTCGTCGGCAAGCGCGACATGCTGGAGCTCTTCCTGCTCGCGATCCTGTGCGACGGCCACGTCCTGATCGACGACCTGCCCGGTCTCGCGAAGACGCTGACCGCCCGCTCCTTCGCGCGTGTCACCGGGCTGGAGTTCCGCAGGATCCAGTTCACCCCGGACCTCATGCCGTCCGACGTGACCGGCGCCTCCATCTACAACCAGAAGACCTCCGAGTTCGTATTCCGCGAGGGTCCCGTCTTCGCGAACCTGCTCCTCGCCGACGAGATCAACAGGGCGCCCGCCAAGACCCAGTCCGCGCTGCTGGAGGCGATGCAGGAGCGGCAGGTCACCACCGAGGGCACGACCCGCGCGCTGCCTCGGCCGTTCCTCGTCATCGCCACCCAGAACCCGATCGAGTTCGAGGGCACCTACCCGCTGCCCGAGGCGCAGCTGGACCGGTTCCTGGTGCGGCTTCGGGTCGGCTACCCGTCGGGGGCCGAGGAGGTCGGAATCCTCAGGGCCCGCATCGAGCGCGCCGCGGACGACGTGCAGCTCGAGCCGGTCGTCGACGCGGCCACGCTGTCGGCGATGCAGGCCGGCGTGGAGCAGGTGTACGTCGCGGACAACGTCCTCCGCTACGTTGTCGCGCTCGTGGAGGCGACGCGCGCGAGCGCCCGGCTGCAGGTGGGCGCGAGCCCGCGCGGGGGCCTGGCGCTGCTCAAGCTCAGTCGGGCGCGGGCAGTGATGGATGGGCGCGACTACGTCGTGCCGGACGACGTCAAGGCGGTGGCTCCCCCGGCGCTCGCGCACCGCCTCATCCTCCGACCCGAGCTGTGGGTGCAGCGCGTTCGTGCCGAGCAGGTCGTGGAGGAGTGCCTGGACTCCGTGCCGGCGCCCTCGGCCGAGGAATCGGCGCCCGTCCAGCCGTGACCCGTCGACCGTGACCCGGCGGCCGTCGCCGCGGCTTCGGGCGTACCTCGTGCTGGGTACGGCCGGCCTGCTGGCCGGGGTCACGCTTGGGCGCCCGGAGCCCGTCATCCTCGTGGCGCCGCTGCTGATCGCCGCCCTGCTCGCGCTCGTCACTGTCGAGGACCCGGACGTGTCCGTCGAGGTCTCGCTCGACGCCGACCGGATCCTCGAGGGACAGGATGCCCGGCTGGGCATCACGATCAGCGCTGAGAGCGCCGTGCGCTGGCTGGAGCTGGCCCTCGTCCTGCCGCCGGGGCTCGTGGCGCGGAGCGGCGTCCGCGTCCTTGGCGTCCAGCTCGAACCGGGGGTGGAGCGGCACGTCTCGATCGAGGTCGCCGGTCGCCGGTGGGGGACGTACGACGTGGGCAAGGTCGTCGTAAGAGCCCGCGATCGGTTCGGGTTCTTCGCCCACGAGGCGACCTTCGACGCAGGGCTCGCCCTGCGCGTCTTTCCGAAGCCGGAGGCGCTGCGCCGCGCGATCAGGCCGGCCGAGACACAGATGTTCTCCGGCGACGAGGTCTCCCGCCGACACGGTGACGGCATCGAGTTCGCCGACGTCCGGCCGTACGCGCCGGGCGACCAGGTCCGCAGGGTGAACTGGCGGCTGAGCAGCCGACGCCCGGAGCTGCACGTCAACGAGCTCCATCCCGAGCGGAGCACTGACGTCGTGATCCTCCTCGACACGTTCACCGATGTCGAGGCCGAACAGGAGCAGAGCAGCCTGGCGACCGCCGTGCGCGGCGCCAACGGCATCTCCGACCACTACCTGCGGCGGCGCGATCGCGTCGGGCTGATCGCATTCGGCGGCTCGGTGCGCTGGCTCGCGCCCGCGATGGGACTCGCGCAGGGGTACCGGATCGTGGAGGTGCTCCTCGACGCTCGGGCCGCGGTCAGCGTCGTGTGGAAGGGGGTCGACCTCATCCCGCCCCGATCTCTGCCCCCGAAGGCCCTCGTGGTGGCGCTGAGCCCGCTACTCGACGACCGGGCGATCGAGGCCCTGTTCGACCTGCGCGGCCGCGGCTTCGACCTCGCCGTGATCGAGATCGCGCCCGAGGGGTACATCGCCGCTCCCGCGGACGACTTCGCGGCGACGGCCCGGCGGCTGTGGCAGCTCCGGCGCGAGCTGCTTCGCGATCGATTTCGGAGGCTTGGCGTCCCGGTTGTCGTGTGGTCATCGAGCGAGCCGCTCGAGGTCGTCCTGGAGGAGGTGCGCGCATTTCGACGCAACGCCCGCCGCGCGTCCGCCTGATCACGGGCCTGCTCGCGCTTGCCGCCGGCGCCGCGATCGCGGTGCTGTCGCTGGACACGCGCAGCGCCGGGCTCGTGTTCGTGTCCGGCGGCTTCGGGCTGGTTGTCCTGCTCCTGCTCGGCGCGACGCTGGTGGTCGCGCGGCCGGGCTGGATCGCGGGCGTGCCGGGACTCCTTGCCCTGCTGTACTTCGGGCGCCTCGTCGTGGCCGGCGAGCCGAGTCTCGAGGGCCTGGGCATCGTCAGCGTCCTGCTTCTGCTCACGGGCGAGCTGAGCCAGTGGTCGATGGACAGCCGGCTCGCGGGCCGCTACGAGACCGGCGTGCACCTGTGGCGCGCGGCCGGGATCGTGGTGCTGGGGCTGCTAGGGCTCGGAACCGTGCTCCTGAGCCAGCTTGCGACGGGCGTGCCGATCGCCGGCGGCATCGGGACCGTGGCCGTCGCGATGACAGCGGCCGTGGCCCTGCTCGGCCTGATCTCGGTGGCTGCGTTGCGACGTGGGCGCCCGGCCAAACCTCGCGATGCGTCGTGAGCGCATACGATTGGCCCGTGAGAGAAGCCGCGTGAGCCTGCCCTGCCCCCACTTCGACACGGCGATGGCGGACCTGCCGCCGGCGCTGGACGTCTGCCCGACGTGTGTCGAGATGGGCGACCAGTGGGTCCACCTGCGGCAATGCCTCGTGTGCGGGAGGACGGGCTGCTGCGACAACAGCCCGAACAAGCACGCCACTGCTCACTCCCAGGAGACCGGCCACGCGCTGATTCGGTCGGCCCAGCCCGGCGAGCTCTGGGCCTGGTGCTACCCCGAGGAGGCGTTCTTCATCCCCGGCGACGACGGCGGCTGGGTGATCTTCGAGGAATAGGGGCCGCGCCCGCTCCGCGCTTCGCACCCTCCCGGGCAGTGGCCCGCACCCACACCGGCCAGGTTGATTAACCCACAGGCATCACGCGCCAGACATGACCACCGGCGCGCCGATCAGCCGCAGCGATAACTCAGTTGTGGGCGAGCACCCGCCCAAAGATCGCCGCGGCGCCATCACGCGTCGCGAATGAGCTCTGGGTGCCCATTCGCGTGACGCTGTCCGACGCGCATGCGATCCCGAGCCGAACCGCGGACAGCTCGTCGAGGCCGGCGGCCAGCCCGAACGAGAACGCCCCGACGAACGCATCCCCGGCCCCCGTGGTGTCGATCGCCGTGACGGGCACCGCCGCGACTCGCGCCACCGTGCCGTCCTCGCGCACCGCTGCCGCGCCCTGCGATCCCAGCGTCACCGCCAGGCGCGGCCGGATGCGTCCCGCGAATGCGACAAGCGCCGCGTCGTCCGACGGGTCCAGCCGATCCACACTGGCGAGGATCGCGAACTCCGTCTCGTTCGGGATCAGCCAGTCGGCGCCGTCCATGAGTTCGGCATCCAGGGTCGCCGCCGGGGCCGGGTTGAGGACCGTGATCGCACCGACCTCGCGCGCGGCCCGGAACCCCGCCACTGTGACCGGTTGCGGGATCTCGAGTTGGCCAATGACCACTTGGACGCCGGCCAACGACCGGATGGCGTCGGCCGCCTCCTCCGGGTCGACCGCATCGTTCGCGCCCGGGACGACGATGATCCGGTTCGTCCCGTCGGGCTCCACCCAGATCGGGGCGACGCCGCTCGACCCGGGCACGCGCGCCACGTGCGCAGCATCCACGCCCTGCGCGATCAGGTTGTCGACCGTCATGCCCGCGTAGACGTCGTCGCCGAGCGCCCCGACCATCGAGACTCGCGCGCCTAGCCGCGCCGCCATCACCGCCTGGTTCGCGCCCTTGCCGCCGAAGCCCATCACGAATCGATCGCCGATGACCGTCTCACCCGCGTCGGGCACGCGCGCCGCGTACGCGACGAGATCGATGTTCATGCTGCCGACGACGGCGATAACGGTTTCGCGTAGCATCCGCACCTCCGAGGCGATTCTCACACCCAGCTACAGTTGCCGCGTGGACATCGCGCGCTCGACCGGTTCCTCGCCACGCGCCCGAGCGTGTCAGCACGCGCCCGAGGTCATCGCGACCCCGAGCGGCAGCGCCTGCGAGGAGTGTGGCTCCACCTTCAACCTTCGCCTCTGCGCCGAGTGCGGCCACGTCGGCTGCTGTGAGTCCCAGGCCGGCGACGCCCGCGCCCACGCCCTCGGCGAGAAGCACCCGGTGATCATCCAGATGCCCGCCGGCAAGGGCTTCACCTGGTGCTACGCCGAGAACCGGTACGTCTGAGCTGGGCAACCCCGCTCTCGCCGCAGCGCGTCGCCGGTAGCGACACGGGGAGCGCACCTTTCCGCTTGAAGCGAACAGGTATACCCGTTCCGAGCCCGCTGCGCGTCAATATCGACGTTCTGGCCTCGCGAATCTGTCCGGCGACCTGATGCGCGGCAGTGGATCGTGGTCATCAGCCGTCCCGTCAATCAGGTCTGGGGGAGTCGGACAGTCCCCAGGTCGACAGCTCGGCCGATCCTGTTCGCTTGAAGCGAATTCCTGTCTGGTGCGGAGCTCCGAAGTCCGCAGAGCCCGGAAGACGCCAACTTCCAGCACGCTCACCGCACATCTACTCGTCTGCGAGGGCCGCCTTGACGCTTCGCGGGGGCGTGCCTAGACTCCGCGCCTAATCGAATATCGGGCCATGAACGGGACGAGTACCCGTCGAATGTCGGCAGAGAGACCCGGCGGCTGGTGGAAGCCGGGACGGCAGCGACGGCGAATGGACCCGGGAGCCTCCGGACCGAACGGCGACCGCGGCAACGCGAGACCCAAGTAGGCTCCGGCGCAGAGCGCCAGCGATAGCGGGCAGCGCCGATCGAAGGTCGAACGCGCAGGGCGCACGACCCCCGTCGGTCAGGAAAGTGCGGCATTGCCGAATGAGGGTGGCACCGCGGAAGGCTCGGCCTTTCGTCCCGGATGGACGAGAGGTCGTCTTGATTCACGGGCGACTCGCGCAGGCGAGCCGGCTCGGACCACCGGAGGCGCCGCACAGTGACGATGACGGACCCGCTCAGCCTCACCCAGGCGAAACGGCTCGCAGGCAACGCGGACACGCTGTTGCTGCGCGCGACGCGAGCGGCCGACCTCGAGACGCCGATCGGCGCTTTCCTCCGACTCGACGACGGTGTCACGCCGGCGTACCTCCTCGAATCCGTCGAGGGCGGCGAGCGCCTGGGCCGCTACTCCTTTCTCGGCGTCGGGCCGCGGCGTCTGCTCGAAGTCCGCGAAGGCGTGGCGCGGATCCAGGAGCGGCCCGTCACCGTAGACCGGTACGACCCCGAGCTGCCGATCCGCATCGTCGATGCGCCCGATCCGCTTGTCGCACTCCGGAGCTTCGTGCCCCGGCGCCGGGTGGAGCCAACCGAGGGTATGCCCCGCTTCACCGGCGGCGCCGTGGGGGCGCTGTCGTACGACGCGGTCTCGATCTTCGAGCCGAAGGTCCAGCTTCCGGAGGCCGACCCGGTCGGCACGCCCACCGCGGCGTTCATCGAGACCGACCTCGTGCTCGTCTACGACCACCTGGCCCACACGCTGTCCGCGATCGCGTCGCTGCACACCTCCGACCCGGACCTGGAGGGCCGCTACCGTATCGCGGAGGACGCGATCTTCGAAGCGCTCGAGCGAACCTCCCGCCCCTCGGCTGCGGAGCTCAACGGCGGGGCCCGCCCTGGTTCCGGCGCGCACCCCCTTGATGCACCCACAGGCATCGCCGGCGAGACATCGGCCGCGGCCTCCCGTTCGAACGGCATCTCGGGCCAGGTCAGCCTGGGCCACGACGAGTACGTTCGTGCGGTCGAGACCGCGAAGGATGCGATCGCCGCGGGCGAGGCGATCCAGGTCGTGCTGGCCCGCCGCCAGTCCTTCGACCTGCCCGTCGATCCCGCGAGCGGCAAGGTGCTGGACGGTATCGGGCTGTATCGAAGCCTGCGCCGCGTCAACCCCAGCCCGTACCTGTTCTTCGTCCGCGTGCCCGCGTTCGAGGTGGTCGGTGCCAGCCCGGAGCTCCTCGTCCAGGTCGATCGCGACAAGCTCACGACGCACCCCATTGCCGGCACTCGCCCCCGTGGCGCCACGCCCACCGAGGACGCGATCCTCGCCGAGCAGCTCCAGCGCGACCCGAAGGAGCGCGCGGAGCACGTGATGCTCGTCGACCTGGGTCGCAACGACCTCGGGCGCGTGTCCCGCCCGGGCACCGTGACCGTGTCGAAGTACATGGACGTCGAGCGCTACTCGCACGTCCTGCACCTGGTCTCGCACGTGGAGGGCAGGCTCCGGCCGGACCTCGACGCGCTCGACGCGCTTCGCGCCGTGTTCCCGGCGGGCACGCTCAGCGGCGCCCCCAAGGTCCGCGCGATGCAGCTCATCGCGGCGGCGGAGGGGGAGCGGCGCGGCCTGTACGGCGGCGCGGTCGGCTACCTCGGCTACGACGGCAACATGGACACCGCGATCACGATCCGCAGCGCGGTCCTGCGCGAGGGTCGGGCGCACGTGCACACGGGAGCGGGAATCGTCGCGGGCTCCGTGCCGGAGAAGGAGTTCGAGGAGACCGAGCACAAGGCCGCGGCACTCCGGCGGGCGATCGAGGAGGCGGTCGCGCCGGTCGTGGCTCGAACGCCCAGCGAGTCTCGGGGGCCGAGAGGTTCGTCGGCACCGAGAGATTCGTCGGCGCCGACGAAGGCGCCGCGATGATCCTCGTGATCGACAACTACGACAGCTTCACCTTCAACCTCGTCCAGGCGCTCCAGGCGGCGGGCGCCGAGGTGACCGTCGTGCGCAACGACGCCATCGATCGCGAAGGCATCGAGGCGCTGGCCGCCGACGACGTGGCCCACCTCAACGGGATCGTCATCTCGCCGGGCCCGGGCGACCCGGACGACGCCGGCGTCTCGATGGATGCCGTCCGCGTCGCGGCGGATCGGAAGATCCCGCTGCTGGGCGTGTGCCTGGGCATGCAGTCGATGGCCGCCGCGTACGGCGGCTCGATCGTCCGCGCCCCGACGCTCGTCCATGGCGAGGCCGCCGAGGTGACCCACGATGGCGCTGGCCTGCTCGAGGGCATGCCGCCGGCGTTCATGGCCGCGCGCTACCACTCGCTCTGCGTCGAGGCGGCGACGCTGCCGCCCGAGTTCCGCGTCACCGCGATGAGCGAGGAGGACCAGGTCGTGATGGGCCTGCGCCACACCTCGCTGCCGATGGAGGGCGTGCAGTTCCACCCGGAGAGCGTGCTCACGCCGCAGGGCCCGCAACTGCTCGCCAACTTCCTGCGCCAGGCGGGCGAGGGCGAGGCCGGCCTGCTCGACGCCGCGAGCGGCTCGTTCGCGACCGCCGGGATGGCGGAGCGCGGCACGCCGTGAGCGAGCACGTTCGAGCAGCGCTCGCGTCCGTCGTCGAGGGTCGCACGCTGTCGATGGACGAGGCGCGGCTCGCGATGGGCGCCGTCATGGACGGCGAGGCGACCCCCGCGCAACTGGCGGCGCTCCTCGTGGCCCTGCGGATGCGCGGCGAGACGGTCGAGGAGCTGGCCGGATTCGCCTCGGCCATGCGCGAGCGGGTCGTCCGCGTCGAGGCGCCGGAGGGCTCGATCGACGTCGTCGGGACCGGCGGCGACGGCTCGGGCACGTTCAACATCTCGACCGCCGCGGCGCTCCTCGTCGCGTCGACGGGCGTGCCCGTCGCCAAGCACGGCAACCGCGCCATCACGTCGCGCAGCGGCTCTGCGGACGTGCTCGAGGCGCTGGGCATCCGCATCGATCACGACGCCCAGTCGGCGGCGAGCGCCCTGCGCGACATCGGTTTCGCGTTCATGTTCGCGCCGAACTTCCACCCCGCGATGCGCCACGCCGGCCCGACCCGTCGCGAGATCGGCATTCGAACGTCGTTCAACCTCCTCGGGCCCCTCACGAATCCCGCGGGAGCGCGGCGGGCGCTGATCGGGGTGGGGGACCCCTCGGTTGCTGGGCGGATCGCCCAGGTCGCGGCAATGCTCGGCACGGATCGCACGCTGGTGGTGCATGGCGAGGGTGTCGACGAGCTGCCACTCGACGGGACCGGCGTGGTTCACGACGTGATCGGCGACGCGAGCCTCACGTTCTCGGTCGACATCGATGGACTGGGCCTGGGTCGCGCGCCCACCTCGGCGCTCGCGGGCGGGACGGCGGCCGAGAACGCGGCGATCATCGAATCGATCTTCGCGGGCGAGGCGGGCCCGCGGCGGGACGTGGTGCTCCTCAACGCCGGGGCGGCGCTCGTCGCGGCCGACGTCGGAACGGATCTCGCCGACGGAATCGCTGCGGCGCGCAACGCGCTCGAGACGGGCGTGCCCCGCGACCTCCTCGTCCGGCTCCGCACCGAGAAGGTTCGCGCAGACGCGCCGCAGGCACCAGGAGCCGACAGCCAGGCGCCTGCCACACCTGCCGGGAATCCGGCATGACGCTCGCGAAGACGCCGGGCGCGAAGCCCCCGAAGGGAACGTTCGCTGCCGACGCCGGCTCGCGCACCGGCGGGAATGGCAGCACCCGCGATCGCCGCGGCGTTGCCGGCGAGATCGCCGACCGGCGCCTCGCCGACCTCCGACCTGAGCTGGACGCGCTTGACCCGAAGGAGCTCGCGCGCCGAGTCGCCGCCGCGCCCGCGCCCCGCCCGTTCGCCGAGCGCTTCGCCTCGCCCGGCCTCCACCTCATCGCAGAGATCAAGCGCAGCTCTCCGTCGGCCGGCCGGATCGCTGCGGACGCCGACGACGTCGTCGCCCGCGCCCGGGCCTACCAGGCCGGTGGGGCGGCCGCGATCTCGGTCCTGTGCGAGTTGCACTGGTTTGGCGGCTCCGTCGGCGACCTCACACGGATCCGCAGTGCCGTCACCGTGCCCGTCCTCGCCAAGGAGTTCGTGGTGGACGCGCGCCAGCTTGACGTGCTGCGCGCCGCCGGGGCGGATGCCGTCCTGCTTCTCGCCGTCCTTCACCCGAAGCGTGCGCTCGGCACCATCGTGGTTCGCGCCCTGGACCTGGGGTTGGAGCCGCTGGTCGAGGCCCACGACGAGCGCGAGATCGAAGCCGCGCTCGCCACCCGCGCCCGCGTGATCGGCATCAACAACCGCGACCTGCGCACGCTGAAGGTTGATCCCGAGCGCGCCGCCCGCCTCCGAGAGCTGGTGCCGGACGACCGCATCGCCGTCGCCGAGTCCGGTGTCCGCGACGCCGCGACGATTCGCGGCTGGCGCGCGCTCGGCTTCGACGCCGTGCTCGTCGGTGAGGCGCTCGTGCGCGCGGGCGACCCCGAATCGGCGACGCGCGCCTTCGTCGCGGCGGGCCGTCCCTCGATCGATCCCGTCGAGGTCGCGCGCGTGCCCTTCGTAAAGATCTGCGCCATCACCGACGAGGCCGGCGTCACGGCCTCTATCCGCGCCGGCGCCGATGCCATCGGGCTCAATCTCGTGCCGGGCACGCCGCGCGCGCTGAACCTCGACGAGGCCGCCACGCTGGCGAGATTCGCGCGAGCCGCGGCCGCGCCGATCGGTCGGCGCCCGCAGGTGGTCGCCATCACCGTCGATCGATCGGCCAAGGAGCTGAACGAGATCGCCGCCGCGCTCGATGCCGACGCGATCCAGCTCAGCGGCGGCGAGCCACCGTCCCTCATCGCCGCCCTCGATCGCCCCGCGTGGAAGGTCGTCCATCTCCCGCCCGAGCCCAACGCGCCGCCCACCACCGCCCTGCCGCCAACGCCCGACGCTGGATCAAGGACCGCCCTGCCATCCACGCCCGGCGCCCCGGTCACTGCTGCGCTTCCGCTTCCGCCCGGCCGCCCCGTGTCCGACCACCCACTGACTCAGCGTCATGCATCAATTGGCATGGATTCCACGGCAGGGCAAAGCAACACCGACGCGGCCCCGCACGTTCACCGCGCCAGGGCGTTCCTGGAAGCAGGCGCCGCGCGGATCCTCGTCGACACGTCGGGCGGCATGCACCCGGGCGGCACCGGAACCCGTGCCAACGCCGCGCTCGTGGCCCAGGTCGCCCGCCAGGTGCCCGTCGTGCTGGCCGGCGGCCTCGACCCGTCCAATGTCGGCGGAGCCCTTCGCGGTTCGGCCGCCGTTGGCGTCGACGTCGCGTCGGGCACGGAGGAACCCCGCACGCTCGGCGCGCGCCCGCGCAAGGACGCGCTCCGGGTCGCGCTGTTCGTGAAGCGCGCCCGCGCCGCTCGCGCCGACCGCCCCAACACGCCGGACCGGCCAACGCCGGTCGACCCCGGCCTGCTCGAGGCGGACGCCAACGGGCGCTGGGGGATCGATCGCGCGTTCGGCGGGCGCTACGTGCCCGAGACGCTGATGGCGGCCCTCGCCCAGCTGGAGTCGGCATACGACGCGCTTCGCCAAGACCCGCGCTTCTGGTCTGAGCTGCGCGAGCTGCTCGCGACCTTCGCCGGACGCCCCACGCCGCTCTACCGCGCGGATCGACTCGCCGAGCAAATCCTGAATCTCGCTCACGACGCAACCACGGGTGGCGTCGTGCCTGCGACCCTCCGCCTGTACCTGAAGCGCGAGGACCTCGCCCACACCGGCGCCCACAAGATCAACAACGCGCTCGGGCAGGCGCTGCTCACGCGCCGCCTCGGCAAGACTCGCGTCATCGCGGAGACGGGCGCGGGCCAGCACGGCGTGGCCACCGCGACCGCGTGTGCGCTCCTCGGCCTGCCATGCGTCGTGTACATGGGCGCGGAGGACATCGAGCGCCAGCAGCCGAACGTGCTGCGCATGCACGCGCTCGGCGCCGAGGTCCGTGACGTCCACTCGGGCAGTGCGACGCTCAAGGACGCGATCAACGAGGCGATGCGCGACTGGGTCACGAACGTGCAGACGACGCACTACGTCCTGGGCTCGGCGATGGGCCCGCACCCTTATCCCACTATCGTGCGCGACCTGCAGCGGCGGATCGGCGACGAGGCGGCAGTCCAATTGCAGGCCGCGGAAGGTCGCCTGCCGGATCTCGCCCTCGCGTGCGTCGGGGGTGGCTCGAATGCGATCGGCCTGCTCAGTCGGTTCATCGGCGAGCCATCGGTTCGGCTCGCCGTCGCCGAGGCGGCGGGCGACGGGATCGCGACCGGCCGGCACGCGGCGGCCCTGGCGGGAGGGACGCCCGGCATCCTCCACGGCGCCCGCTCGATGATGCTCCAGGACCGCGACGGCCAGGTCGTCGAGGCGGTGTCGGCGTCGGCGGGCCTTGACTATCCGGGCGTCGGGCCGCAGCTATCGGCGCTCCACGAGGCAGGCCGGATCGAGCTCGCCGCGGCGACCGACGACGACGCCTTCGCGGCGATGGCATACACCGCAGAGACGGAAGGCATCCTGCCCGCGCTGGAGACGGCGCACGCAATCGCGGCGCTGCCGCGCCTCCTTGCCGGCGCCGAGGGGAGCGGCGTCGCGTACCCGGCGGAGGCCCTCGTCCTTCTCGGCTTCTCCGGCCGGGGCGACAAGGATCTCGCCTCCTTCGGGCGCTGGCGAGAGCGGCACGCGTGACGCCGGTGGCAAGCGTGGCCACGACGACGGGCGGCAGGCGGATCGAGGCCGCGTTCGCCGCGGCACGGGGCGAGGGTCGCGCGGCGCTGGTCACGTACGTCGTCGCGGGCTACCCGGACCTGGACACGAGCTTCGAGGCGGCGCTCGCGTGCATCGATGCCGGTTCCGACCTGCTCGAAGTGGGGCTGCCGTACTCGGACCCCCTCGCCGACGGCGCGACGCTCCAGCGAGCGTCGCAGGCCGCGCTCAGGGCCGGAGCGACATTCGACCGATCGATCGAGCTGGTCCGGCGGATCGCCGAATCTCGCCCCCGAGTTCCGCTCGTGCCGATGTGCTACGCGAACCAGGTCATCGGCGGCGGAGACGGGCGCGAGGCGGCGAAGCAACTCGCCGATGCCGGCGTCGCCGGCATCATCGTGGCGGATCTCACTCCCGACGAGGGCGGCCCGTTCGAAGCCGTTGCCCGCGACGCGGGCCTGGCGGTCGTCTATCTCGTGGCACCCACGACGCCGCGGGATCGCCGCCGCGGGATCGCCGAGCGCTCCGGTGGCTTCCTGTACTGCGTCTCGCTCACCGGCGTGACAGGCGCGCGCAGGAGCCTGCCGCCGAGCGTTGCCAAGCTCGTTCGCGACGTCAAGGCGCAGTCGCCCGTGCCGGTCGGCGTCGGGTTCGGGGTGAGCCGGCCCGCCCACGTGCGCGCACTCGCGAAGGCCGGTGCGGACGGGGTCGTCGTCGCCTCCGCGCTCGTCGACGCCCTGGGCCCCGACGGCCGTGACATCGCCGCGCTCACCCGTCTCGTCAGGTCACTTCGGGAGGCCGGCGGTACCCTCGCCGCGTGACTGAGCGACTGGCGGTCGCCCTCGAGGGCACCGGCAAGAAGGTCTTCGCCTCCGCTCTCGAGTGGCCCGGCTGGTCGCGGTCCGGCAAGAACGCGGAGGCGGCCATCGAGGCCCTGCTCGCCTATGCCCCGCGGTACGCGCCGGTCGCTCGGGCCGCCGGCTTCAAGCTCGGCACGACGTTCGACGTCGATGTCGTCGAGCGGCTCGGCGGCGCTGGTGGCACGGAGTTCGGCATCCCCAGCCGGCCGACGAAGGCCGACGGCCGGCGCGTCGATGGCGCCGAAGCAGCGCGCCTTGCCGCGATCGTCGAGGCGGCCTGGGCGACCTTCGACGATGTCGCCGCCCGCGCCCCGGCCGAGCTGCGCAAAGGCCCTCGCGGCGGCGGCCGCGATCGCGACAAGATGGTCGGCCACGTTATCGAGGCCGACGCCGCCTACGCCCGCGAGATCGGGATCCGCATCAAACCGCCCGCACCCAATGACGCCGCGGCCGTGAAACAGATCCGCAGCGAGATCCTCGCTGTCCTCCGGGAGCCGTCCGACGGCAAGCCGCTCGCCGCTCGCAGCTGGCCCGCCCGGTACGCCGCCCGCCGCATCGCCTGGCACGCCCTGGACCACGCCTGGGAGATGGAGGACCGATCGGAATGAGCGACCCCACGCCCGGGGCCCCTCGCTCCGCGCTCGCCGGCGCTCCTGCCTACAAGGACTGAGCCGTGCCACCCGCAGCGAGCGCCCTACCGTTCGGACCCACGCAACGACATCAAGACGCGCCAGCGCTGGAGCCCGAAGCCGCCCCTTGACCCTGCACTGAGGCAGGCGACGACTGGACCGCGGGGTGTGCGTGACCCAGTGCGGTCAATCGCCGGTCGAGTTCCACGGCGAGCTCCCGCGCACGAGAGCGGTTGCCGCGTCGAACGAGAGCGAACGGGGCTCCGGCAGCAGGCCGACCCGCGCGGCGGCCTCGCCGAACAGCGAATCTCGTGTCTGGCCGGCATCGAGCAGGTCGCCGATGGCCGTGTCGCCGTCGGCCTTGCTCAACTTCGAACCATCCGGCCGGAGCACGAGCGGATGATGCGCGTACGCGGGGGGCGTCGGGCGACCCAGCGTCTGGCCGAGCCGGATCTGGGCCCCCGTGGCGTCCACCAGGTCCTCACCCCGCACGACCAGATCGACCCGGTGCCGATGGTCGTCGACGACCACGCACAGCGCGTAGGTCCAGTTTCCGTTCCGGTCCCGGATGAGCAGGTCGCCCGCCGGTGCGACAGGGCCGTGGCTCGGCCCGCGCAGCAGGTCGACCCACCGCTCGTCGCCGTCACCCAGGAACACGCGGATGCCGACGCGCGCCCCGCGTGCGAGGCCGCGTTGCCGGCAGCCGCCCGGGCAGCCCGGACCGGACCACGACGCTCCATGCTCGGCCCGCCACGCGGCGAACGTCGAACGGGTGCAGTCGCAGCCATAGGCGAGCGCGAGGTCCTCGAGGGTCGCGAGCGCCCCTTCGTACATCGGGCCCATGTCGCCTTGCCGGAACGACGACGGCCGGCCGGATCGGAGGTCGTCGGTGGAGGGCTCGGCGGCGGCGATGCCGAGCCGGTCGAGGTCGTCGAGGAGCGCGGCCTCGTACTCCGGGCGGCAGCGCTGCCGGTCGTGATCCTCGATTCGCAGGACGACGCGAGCGTTGAAGCGCCGCGCGAGGCCCCACACATAGATCGCGTTCGCCAGGTGGCCGAGGTGGAGGCGCCCGGTGGGGGCGGGCGCAAACCGGGTGACCGTGGCCTGTGGCAGGCCGGGACGCGAGGCCGGCTCCCGCGCGTTGCTCGGCGTCACGCGCCAGGCGGCTCGGCCGGTCCGTCGTCCTCGCCCCGGCGCAGTCGCTCGCGCTCGGCGGTCTCCAACGCGCGCGCCGAGGCGATAAGGCGGCGGTATATCGCGAGGAGGTCCGCCTGGGGGACCGGGCCTGCGTTCACCATCGTGACCCGGAGCAGCACCTCGCGCTCCCGGTCCCGGTCGCGGATCGCGCGGCGCCCGATTGCCGCCTTCTCGTGCCCGACGGCCTTCGTGAGCTCGGCGCGCTGGTTCAGGAGCTGCACGATCCGCCGGTCGAGCTCGTCGATCTCGGCCCGAAGCCTGGCGAGCTCCGCGCTCGTCCGCGGCGAACGGCTCACGCGCTGGCGCCCAGCTTCGTTGCCAGGAGCTCCAGCGCCATGAGGTAGCCCTCGGCGCCGTGGCCGACGATCGACTCGAGCGCGATGTCGTGCAGGAAGTTCACCGACCGGAACGGCTCTCGCGTCGACGGGTCGGTCAGGTGCACCTCCACGAAAGGCCGCGCGACGGCGAGGAGCGCGTCGCGAAGTGACACCGACGTGTGGGTGAGCCCGCCGGCGTTGACGATCGCGGCGTCGAAGTCGCGCTCGTGCAGCCGGTCGATCAGCTCGCCCTCGTGGTTCGACTGGTGGAACACGACCGTGAGCCCGAGGTCGAGCGCCCGCCGCCCGACGTGGGCGTGGATCTGGTCGAGCGTCTCCGAGCCGTACAGCTCCGGCTCGCGCGTCCCGAGAAGGTTCAGGTTCGGGCCCTCGAGGACGAGGATGCGGTTCACGGGCGAGCCGCCATCGTTGCGGCCGGTGCGCCGGTCCCGGCGAGGACGCCGCCGGCGACCTCCGCCACGAGCGCCTCCGGAACCTCGGCATCGATCGCGTGCCCATCGGCGGTCGGCAGCACCCAGCGCAGGGCGCCGCCGGCGTGCTTCTTGTCGGTCGACATGAACGCGAGCACCTCGTGAAGATCCAGGCCCGTCGGCGACCTGCCGAGGTCCAGTGTGTCGAGCAGGCGCTCGATGCGGGCGGCACGCGCCGGTGGCGTGACGCCGCGAGCCTCGCCGATTCGCGCCGCGGCGCGCAACCCGTACGCCACCGCCTCGCCGTGGAGCAGGCGCCCGAATCCGGCCGCCGCCTCGACGGCGTGGCCAAGCGAGTGCCCCAGGTTCAGCGCGATTCGCGCCCCCGACTCGCGCTCGTCGGCGAGCACGACCTCGACCTTTGCCCACGCCGCGCGCTCTACGGCCTCCGCCAGCGCGCCGGATTCGAGGGCGGCCGGTTCGCCGGTCGCGATCGCGTCCGCGGATGCCTCGAGCGTCGCGAACAGACGCTCGTCGCCAAGGGCCGCCATCTTCGCCACTTCCGCGAGGGCCGCCCGCCGTTGGCGCTGGTCGAGCGTCGCGAGGACCGCGACGTCGATGACGATCGACGCGGGCTGGTGGAAGGCGCCGATGAGGTTCTTGCCCTCGCCCAGGTCGACGCCGGTCTTGCCGCCGATTGACGAGTCGACCTGGGCGGCGAGCGTCGTCGGGACCTGGACGAAGGTGATGCCGCGCAGGTACGTCGCGGCCAGGAAGCCCGCCGCGTCGCCGAGAGCCCCGCCTCCTACCGCGACGATCGGCTCGTGCCGCTCCACGCGCAAACGCGCGAAATCGCTCGCGGCGGCTTCGATGACCGCGAGCCGCTTGGCCGCCTCGCCCTGGGGGAGGAGCACCCGCTCCACCGGCAGCCCGGCGGCACCGAGGCTGGTTGCGAGGTCCTCGCCGACCGCCGCCCACGCTGCCGGCTCGGAGACGAGGATCGCGCGCCGTGCGTCGAGGTCGCGCAGCGCGCCGGCTACCTCCGCGGCCAGGATGCCCTCCCCGAGGACCAGCTTGCCGAGGCGCGTCTCGGCTCGGAGGAGCACGGTACCGGTTGGAGTCGCGCCCGCGAGCTGGTCGTCGACGGCGTCCACGACCGACGCCATCTCGGCGACGCCGCCGACGCGCGTCCCGGCCGCGTAGAAGCGGGCGCGGGCGTTTCCGAGGTCCCGGATCACGCCCAGCGGATCCCGCCCGGCGATGAGCGGCCGCACGTTCGGGCTGCGCCGGAGGCGCTGCGCGAGGACCTCCGTGCGGACGTCGAGCCAGGCGACGCGTCGTCCCCGGAACAGCCGCCACCGGTTGCGCGGGTCGACGATCGCGCCGCCGCCCGGCGCGATGACGCGGGTCAGCTCCGGGCCGGCGTCGACCGGACCAAGCGCCTCGATCGCCGTCCGCTCGCGGCGGCGGAAGCCCGCCTCACCCTCCGCTTCGAAGATCTCCGGCACGCGCAGCCCGGCCACTCGCTCGATCTCGTCGTCGAGATCGATGAATGCCGCCGCGTACCGTGCCGCGACGCGACGCCCGACGGCCGTCTTGCCACTGCCCGGCAGCCCGACGACGACCAGCTCCATCGGTCAGTCGTCTCCGCCGGATCCGGCCGTTCCACCGGTATCGGTGTCGTCATCGACTTCGTCCGCGACCGCGCCGTCGTCGGCCTTTCCAGCGGGCAGCGCCGCGAGCCGGGCCCGCCAGCGGGCCATCGACTCGCGAACCTCGTCCATCGAGTCGCCGCCGGTCTTCTCGAGCACGAACTGGGCGAGCGTGAGCAGCACCATCGCCTCGCCAACGACCCCGGCCGCGGGCACCACCGAGATGTCGCTGCGCTCGTAGTGCGCCTTCTCGACCGGCTGGCCGGTCAGGAGGTCCGAGGAGGGCAGCGGGCGAGCGAGGGTCGAGATGGGCTTGACCGCGCCCCGCACGACGATCGGCTCGCCATTGGACACACCCGCGGTAAGGCCGCCGGCGTTGTTCGATCGATGGATCCAGCGGCCGGCCTCGCCGCGGCCCTCGATGACGTCGTGGACCTGCGACCCGAACCGGCGAGTCTGCTCGAAGCCGAGCCCGAGCTCGACGCCCTTCACGATGTTGATGCTCATGACCGCGGCGGCGAGCGCGGCGTCGAGCCGGCGGTCCCAGTGCACGTATGACCCGAGCCCGATGGGCACGCCCGTGGCGACCACCTCGAACACGCCGCCGACGGTGTCTCCGGCGGACCGCGCCTCGTCGATGCGGGCGATCATCGCCGCCTCCGCCTCGGGGTCCGGGCAGCGCAGCGGGGACACATCCGCCTCCTGGCGGGAGCGCGACGCGCGCGCCGGGTCCAGCGCGACCCCGCCGACCTCGGCGGTGAACGACCAGACGTCGATCCCGAGCTCGCGCAGGAACGCGCGCGCCACGCCGCCGGCGGCGACCCGCGCCGCGGTCTCGCGGGCGGACGCGCGCTCCAGCACGTTGCGCACGTCGTCGTGGCCGTACTTGAGCGCGCCTGCGAGGTCGCCATGGCCCGGCCGCACCCGCGTCACCGGAGTCGATCGCTTGTCGCCGCCCTCGGCCGCGGCGATGAGGGCCGCGGCTTCCTCCTCGGACAGCGGTTCCACCTGCATGACCTTCGTCCAGTTCTCCCAGTCGCGGTTGGCGACCAGGAGCAGGATCGGTGAGCCGAGCGTCCGCCCGTGCCGAACGCCCGCCACGATCTCCGCCCGGTCGTGCTCGATCTGCTGGCGCGCACCGCGCCCGTAGCCGCGCTGGCGACGTGCCATGTCGGGGGTGAGATCCGCCTCGGACAGGGCGAGCCCGGCAGGGACGCCCTCGACCGTAACGCCGAGCATCCGCCCGTGCGATTCGCCCGCCGTCAGGAAGCGGAACGGGGAATTCATTCGACGTGCGCGCGAGCCGTCAGCCGGCCGGCGACGCGGCCTCCGGCGCTTCGGCCTCTGGCGCTTCGGCCTCCGGCGATTCGGCCTCCGGCATCGACGCGTCGGCGTCGCCGGCCGGCTCGCCCTCCGCGGAGCGCACGCCGTCGGCGCGCGCGTCGGCGAGCGCCTGGTTCATGACGTCCAGCGGGGCCGGCTGGCCGGTCCACAGCGTGAACGCGGCGGCGCCCTGGTGGAGGAGCATCGTCTCGCCGTCGTTCGCGCCTGCGCCCGCCGACTCCGCGTCGCGCAGCAGCCGCGTCCGCTTGTAGATCAGGTCGAGGACCAGCAGGTCACCCGTGAGCACCTCGCCCGGGATCGGCGAGACGTCGTCGTTGAGCCCGATCGACGTGGCGTTGATCAGCACCTTGGTGCGCGCCAGCTCCGACTCGATGATCGACTCGTGCCAGGGCATCGCCTTGAGGTCCATGTGCGCCGCGTTCTTCCCGAAATGCCGAACGAGGCCCTCGGCGCGGTGAAGGTGCCGGTTGAAGACCACGATGCGCAGGAAGCCGGCGCGGATCAGCCCGTAGACAACGGCCCGCGCGCCACCGCCCGCCCCGAGCACCACCGCCTGCCGCGGCATCTTCTGCCGCCCCACGAGCTTGTCCAGCGCGGCCGCGAAGCCGGGCACGTCCGTGTTGTGGCCGACGAGCCGGCGTCCCTCGCGCGTCAGCGTGTTGACGGCGCCCGATACCTGGGCCTCCTCGGTGAGCTTGTCGATCATGGGCACGACCCGCTCCTTGTGCGGGATCGTGACGTTCACGCCCAGGAAGCCGTCGCCACGGACCTCGGCGATCGCGTCGGGCAGGGCGATCGGGGCGCGGTCCCACAGCTCGTAGCGGGCGTCGATGCCCAGCTCGTCGAAGGCGGCCTGCTGCATCGCCCCCGACAGGGAGTGGGCGACGGGGTGGCCGATGAGGACGACCCGCTTGCTCATGATCGAATCCTTTCGAGGTCCGCGAAGAAGGTGGGATACGAGATCGAGACGCTTGCCGCGTCGCCGATCGTGGTGTGGCTGCCGGCGATGAGGCCGGCGATGGCGAACGTGAGTGCGAGTCGGTGATCCCCACGGCTGTCGACGACGTCGCCCCGGAGGCGAGTCGGGCCGTCGATGAAGATGTCGTCGCCCCGCACCTCGATGCGGGCACCCAGCGTCGTGAGCCCGTCGACGATTCCGGCGATGCGGTCCGATTCCTTGTGCCGCAGCTCACCCCCGCCGCGGATCACGCTGCGGCCGCGAGCCTGCGTTGCCGCGAGGCACAGGATCGGAATCTCGTCGATGGCGGCCGCCGTCTCGGCCGGCTCGAGCTCGATCGCCTCGAGCGCCGACGACCGGACCACGAGGTCCGCGATCGGCTCGCCGTCGCCCGCGGTTGCCGGGGCGCTCACTGGCGCGAGCGCACGCGCCGCACCGTCGATCGCGACCTCGTCTATCGAGGCGCCCATCCGGCCAAGGATGTCGATGACCGCGCGGCGCGTCGGGTTGACGCCGACGGCGCGCACCCGGAGATGGGCCGCGGGATGGATCGCGCCCGCGACCAGCCAGAAGGCGGCCGCCGACGGATCGCCCGGCACCAGCTCGTCGCGCGCCTGCAGCACTGCCCCTCCCTCGATCTCGATGACCGCCCCGCCGTCCAATCCCGGTGCCGACCGCACCGAGACGCCACGCACCCGAAGCATGCGCTCGGTGTGGTCGCGCGTGGCCACCGCCTCGCGAACCGTCGTCGTCCCGTCGGCTCGCAACCCCGCCAGGAGGATCGCCGACTTCACCTGCGCCGACGGAACCGGCGTGGACCAGTCGATGGCGCGTAGCAGATCCCGGCCCGTGACGGTCAGGGGCGGCCGGGTGTCCCCGTCGCTGGCCTCGAGCGTCGCACCCATCGAGCGCAGCGGCTCGATGATACGGGCGACCGGGCGGGTTCGAAGTGACGCGTCCCCGTCGAGAATCGCCCGGATCGGCTGGCCGGCCAGGATCCCGGCGAACAGCCGCAGGCTCGTCCCGGAGTTGCCGCAGTCGAGGGTCCCTGCCGGCTCGCGCAGCGCGTCCGCACCGCCGGATCGAACCAGGTAGTCGACATTCGGGCCATCACCTGGCGCGCTCTCCACCTCGGCGCCCAGCGCCGCCGCGATTCCCGCGGTCGAGCGGACGTCCGCGCCATCCCCGGCGCCACGGACGGTCGACTCGCCGTCGGCGAGAATCGCGAGCATGAGCGCGCGGTGGCTGATCGACTTGTCGCCGGGCAGGCGCAGCTCGCCCTCGAGCCGCGCCGCCGGGCGCACTTCGATCCCGGTTCGGGGGACCGTCACGGTGCTCAGTGCCGCGCCAGCCCGGCGCCCTCGGCGGCGGTCTCGGTGCGGGCGCCACCGAGCTCGGTCCTCTCGGGCAGGTGGCGCACGTGCTCGTGGACCGGCACGAGATCGCGCATCAGCGCTTCGAACTCGTCCAGGTTCAGCTGCTGCTCAGCATCGGACAGGGCGGAATCCGGGTCCGGGTGGACCTCGACCATCACCCCGTCGGCGCCCACCGCTACGCCGCCGAGCGCGAGCGGGCGCACGAGCCAGTGCTTGCCGGTGGCGTGGCTCGGGTCGACGACCACCGGCAGGTGCGTGAGCTGGTGGAGCACCGGCACCGCGGCGAGATCCATCGTGTTCCGGGTGTACGTCTCGAACGTCCGGATGCCGCGCTCGCACAGGATGACGTTCGCGTTGCCGGCCGCGACCACGTACTCGGCCGCCATCAGCAACTCTTCGACCGTCGCCCCGAAGCCGCGCTTGAGCAGGATCGGGCGCGCGACGCGACCGGCCGCGTTGAGCAGCGAGTAGTTCTGCATGTTCCGCGCGCCGATCTGCAGGATGTCGGCGTACTCCGCGACGATGTCGACCTGGCTCGGCTCCATGACCTCGGTCACGACCGGCAGGCCCGTCTCGTCGCGTGCCTCGGCGAGGTAGCGGAGCGCCTCGACGCCCAGGCCCTGGAAGCTGTACGGAGAGGTCCGGGGCTTGAACGCGCCGCCGCGGAGGACCGTCGCACCGGCCGCCTTGACCCGCGTGGCGGTCGTCATGAGCTGCTCGCGGCTCTCCACGGAGCACGGACCGGCCATGACCGTGAGCGACCCGTCGCCGATCGCGGCATCCAGGACGCGGATGACCGTGTTCTCGGGATGGAACTCTCGCGACGTGAGCTTGAACGGGCGGGAGATCGGCGTGACCGTCTCGACGCCCGGCAGCGCGCCGAGCTGGCCCATCAGGACCTCGCGCCGCCCGCCGACCTCGCCGACCACCGCCAGCACCGTGCCCCGGTCGCCAGCGTGCTCGTACGGCGTGAGGCCTTCCGCGAGGATCCGGCTCTTCACGCCGAGGATCTCGGCTTCGCTGGCGCCCTGGCTCATGACGACGAACATCGCGTCCTCGATTGGGAAACAAAAAAGCAGAGGTCCTGCGCCTCTGCCTGGCCCGACATGCCCTGGGACCCGGTCACTGACCGGGAGCAAGTCATGCCGGGCTGCGGTACCAGAAATAGGTAGTCATCTGCGTGGCCGGACGGTAGTGCACGCTCGGGGGAGTGTCAATCGAAGCGGGCGCCGGCGGCGCCGCGCAGCCTAGCCGAACAGGCCCCTGTGCTAGCCTTTCGACCGCCGCGGACGGAGAGGTCGCATAGAGGCCTAGTGCGGCGGTTTGCTAAACCGCTATGGGGGAAACTCCATCGGGGGTTCGAATCCCCCCCTCTCCGCCAAATCCCCGATCAGATCGGCCCCGCCGAGCCTCCCGCCTGACCATCCCGACAGCCCTCCCGGCGGCTCTTGACGCCCTAGCCGCGGTGCCCCATATCGGCGCGATTGGCGACAAAGAATTCGTGCAGCACTGCCCGGTATGCAAGGGCAGCCACCTGCAACCTGCCGCCCTCCTTCCATTGATCGGACTTGACCATCATCCCGGGTGCCGCCCTGATCTCGGCGAGATCCATGAGTCGGTCGACCACTTCAGTCGCCTTGTCGATCACAAGCACGGTCGCCAGCACGACGAGATCCTGATAGGCGAGCTCCAGTGCCTCGGTGAACGCCGCTACCTTCCCCGCTCGCCCCGGGTCATCGGAAGGAACCTGGTGACGGATGGCGCGATACGCGCCGTCGGCCATCGCATTGAAGCGCGCGTAGGCCGCGCGGCGCTCCACGACAAGGCGCTGCTCAGCTTCGCGCTTCGCCTGCCACCGTGCAATCAGGAATGTCAGGCCAGCTCCGACAACCGTCCCACCGAGTGTGCCCACGACCACGATCCATGCATCCGACACGGTTCTCAGTCCCCGAGTCGGCCCGCCTCTCCGGAGAGCCGGCCGGGATCATACGCCTTAGTCAACGCCATTGCTCAGCGTCGACCCCCGGGTACAGGCGCCCGACGCGGGCGAATTGCTGAAGCGCTGAGTGAGGTACGTGCTCCGAAGGTCCGCATCCCTCCCTTTCCGCCAGATCCCCGATCAGATCTGCCCTGGCCGAGCAAGGCTCGCTCCCTCGCGATCCCCATTGACGTGCTGGACAGGCGCTCCCGGGTCAGTGGATATACTCAGGCAGTCATCCAGGCAGGCATCCTGCAAGCTGGCATCGTGCGCCCGTAGCTCAGCGGATAGAGCGTCAGGTTGCGGACCTGAAGGTCGTGGGTTCGAGTCCCGCCGGGCGCGCCACCCCTCCTCCCGATCCTTCCTTCGTGATGTCCCACAGCGCCCAGGCCAGCCATGCGACCAGCAGCGCGTTGCGCAGGTTCAGGACGAGGATGGGCAGCGCGTCCTGCTCGACGAGGTCGGCATACAGGAGCGGGTGGATCGGCATCGTCAGCGCGACCATCGCCGCGGCGAGCCAGAAGCGTCCGCCACGGAGGAGTGCCGCGAACGGCACGATCCACACCACGTATTGGATCGAGAACACCTTGCTGGTCGCGATGAGGACGAGCAGCGCCGTTCCCGCGAGCGTGACGACAGTGGCCGCGGAGACCCCGCCCCCGGCAGCCGCTTCACGGCGGATGCGCCGCCAGCCGATCAGCCCCAGCAGGCCGAACCCGGCGACGGTCGTGACTGGCAGGATGGCCAGCCACGATTCGGCGAAGGCGCCCTCCACCTGCACCGAGCTGAACCGGTGATTGAGCTCGGGCGGGTTTCCGGTGAGGAGGCCGCCGAGGACCGCGAGCCCGCCGCCGATCGACTCGATCTGCAGCCCGCGCTCGGCCTGGTACGTCAGGAACGCGAAGGCGTTGCTGCCGGCGATGAGCCAGAACGGCAGCACCACGAGCGACAGCGTCAGAGTGAGCGCCAGCCCGTAGCGGGCGAGGCGGCGGGCGTTGAGCGGCGCCAGCCAAGGGATGGCGAGGGCGGGCACGACCGCGAGTGGATACAGCTTCGCGAGCACGCCGAGAGCGATCGCGAACCCCGCGAGCCCGGGGCGGCCGCCGAGCGCCGCCCAGAGCGCGACCATGACGAGCAGCGCCGGGAAGAGGTCGTACCGCCACGTCAGCGCGAGCGCGGCGCCGGCCGCCACGAGGACAAGTCGGATCGCAACGCTTCGCAGTCGATCCCGCAGGGCCGCCGCCTCGGCCTCTCCGCCTACGCTGGACATCGCGGTCGAGGCGTCGCCGCCGCCGCCCAGTCGGACGATCCGGACCAGCACGAAACCGAGCGCGAGCATGAGGACGGCCTGCCAGCCCACGAACAGCCACTTGTAGATCTCGAGCGTGACTTCGCTGAATGGCCAGAGGAGGTACGGCACGACCATCGGGACCAGCGCCAGCGGCGGGTACTCGAGCGGGACGTCGCGGTAGGGGAGCTGCCCGGAGGCGAGCGCCGCCGCCTTCTCCAGGTAGAGCCGGACGTCGCCCTGGTTCGTGAACATCTCGGACGCCGGCGTCAGCGCCGCGGTGGCGAAGATCAGGAGGTGGGGGATCAGGAGCAGCGCGCGCGGCGTGGGCGCGGTGTTCCCATCGCCCGACCCGCGCGCCGTCACGGGCGAGAGCCTAGCAGTCGAACGTGGCCCGACGCCTGGCGGAGCGTCGGCCCCCGCGGGGTCCGCGAGGGCCGAGATCGAACGTGACAGCGATGTGAGACCTGTCGCGTCAGCCGGCGGGGACGGCCGTTCGACCCCTTTCGACGAAGGTCTTGAGGCCCGAGACGATCCAGATGATCCCGCTGCCGAAGCTCTCCGCTCTCTTCGAGCCCTGCTTGATGCCCTTCGTGGTCACCGTGAGCTTCGTCGCACCGTCCTCGGGCTCGAGCTCCCAGATGTGACGGATGGGTCCCTCCGCCTCGACCTCCGGATCCCACCGCGCGAGGAACGTCATCTCGAGACGCTTCGGCGGCT
>DATKBR010000088.1:0-43934 GCA_035513775.1 Candidatus Limnocylindria bacterium | reverse complement strand
GGCCGCGATCCGGACGGTCTTCGCCCAGCCCGACGCGGCGGCGGTCGCCGAGCAGCTCGACGAGATCGTCGAGCGCTTGCGGCCGCGCTTCCCGGTGGTCGCGGCGATGCTCGCCGAGGCCAAGGCCGACGTCACCGCGTTCACCGGCTTCCCGGTCGGCCACTGGAAGAAGATCTGGTCGACCAACCCGCTCGAGCGGGTCAACAAGGAGGTGAAGCGCCGAAGCGACGTGGTCGGCATCTTCCCCAACGAGGCGGCCGTCACGCGGCTTGCCGGGGCAGTCCTGCTCGAGATCCACGACGAGTGGGCGATCGCCGAGCGGCGCTATCTGTCCGAGGGCTCGATGGCGGGGCTTGACCAGGGTCGCGATGATGAGCTGACCAAGGAGGTGGAGCGAGCGAAGACCGTCCTGCTGGCGTCCTGACCGACGCCACCGACACCGCCGCTGGAAATCACGACGGATCGCTCATTTCCCACCACTCCAGGGGGCACGGCCTAGTCGATGCTCAGGGAGGTCAGCTATTCGCGCTCATGCAAGCACGCTCGACATCGTGATTGAGGCCCCGGCACAGCGCTCGAACAGCTGATAACTGGCGAACTACTGATGACTCCACGGCAGCGGCCGCCGCTATGGCGACCATCGCGACCAGGTTCGCGACGACCAGAGGACCCGGAGGATCTCAGTACGCCCCGCGGACCGACGCGAACTTGGAGACGGCAAGCGTATGGCCATTACGGGACTTGCTTGACGCACCTCTACCCCTCGGGGGTCTGCATCTCTAAGATTGAGACGGAGCGGCGATGCAAGACCTGCCCACCGGAACCGTCACGTTCCTGTTCACCGACATCGAGGGCTCGACCCGGTTGCTGGAGCGGCTCGGGGAGCGATACGAGGACGTCCAGGGTCGGCACGACGCCATCATCCGATCTGCCATCGCCGTGGGCGACGGTCGGGAGCTGAGCACCGAGGGCGACAGCTTCTTTGCGGTGTTTCCGACGCCGGCCGGCGCGGTCCGAGGCGCGGTCCATGCGCAGCGCGAGCTCGCCGGGACGGCGTGGCCCGACGGGGCCGTCGTGCAGGTTCGGATGGGACTGCTCACCGGCGACGGGACCCTGGGCGGCGGTAATTACCTGGGGTTGGACGTCAACCGGGCCGCCCGGATCGGCGCGGCGGCGCACGGCGGTCAGGTGCTCCTCTCGAGCGCCACGGCAGCGCTCGTTGAACGAAATCTCCCTGCGGGGACGCGCTTGCAGGATCTCGGCCAGCACCGCCTCAAGGACCTCAGCCAGCCGGAGCACCTGCACCAAGTGCTCATCGAGGGCCTGGAGCAGGACTTCTTGCCACCCCGGACTCTCGACGCCCGACCGAACAACCTGCCTGCCCAGATCACCAGGTTCATCGGTCGGAGTGGCGAGATCGCTCGGATCCGCGAGCTGCTTGCTGAACACCGATTGGTGACCCTGACCGGCCCGGGCGGCACGGGCAAGACGCGGCTGGGGCTCGAGGTCGCAGCCGAGGCACTGACGGACCTTCGCGACGGTGTGTTCTTCGTCGACCTCTCTGCGCTGACCGACTCGAAGCTCGTGCCAGAGCAGATCGCCGGCGCTCTCCGCGTACGCGCGGAGCCCGAACGCGCCGTGCTCGACAGCCTCGAGGATCACCTCCGGGAGAAGGAGCTCCTCTTGGTGCTGGACAACTTCGAGCAGGTCTTGGACGCGGGCCCGAGCGTCCTGGAATCGCTGCTGCGGGCCGGCCCCGGCGTCAAGACGCTGGTGACCAGCCGCGTCCCGCTACATCTCTACGGGGAACAGGAATACCCTGTCCTGCCGCTTGGGCTTGCGGACCCGAGCCAGGTCGGCGAGCTGGACGCACTGGTGCGAACCGAGGCGGTCGCGCTCTTCGCCGAACGTGCCGCAGCCGTCAGACCGGACTTCAGTGTCACTGCTGAGAATGCCCGGATCGTGGCCGAGATCACGGCTCGCCTCGACGGGCTGCCGCTCGCCATCGAGCTGGCCGCCAGCCGGGTGAAGCTGTTGTCACCGGAGCAGCTGCTGCAACGGCTCGAGCGGCGTCTCCCGCTGCTCAGCGCCCAGGACCGCAACGTTCCCGAGCGCCAGCGCACGCTACGCCGCACCATCGAGTGGAGCTACGAGCTGCTCGACGAAGCCGAGCGGCGCATGTTCTGGCGACTCTCGGTGTTCGTCGGCGGGGCCGACCTGGAAGCGGTGGACGCGGTGGCGAACTCGGATAGCGAGCTCCGACCGAACACCTTGGACGGTCTCAGCTCCCTGGTCGACAAGAACATCCTGCGAAGCGTGGACGCATCCGCGGGTGAGCGTCGGTTCACCATGCTCGAGACGATCCGGGAGTACGGGCTCGAGCGACTCGCGGGTTCGGGAGAGGAGTCGGACATTCGCAGGCGCCACGCAGAGCATTGGATCCAGGTCGGCGAGCGAGCGTCCGAGGCGCTCGTTGGACCCCAGCAAGCCGCGTCCATGCAGCGACTCGATCGCGACCATGAGAACTTCCGCTCGGCGTTGAGCTGGGCGCGTCAGTCGAGCGAGGCCGAGCTGGGCCTGCGGCTCGCCGCGGCGCTGCGGGAATACTGGCACCTTGGGGGTCACCTGCGGGAGGGAGGGCGATGGCTCGAAGAGCTCCTTGCGCTGCCCGAGGCGGCTGAACGGACGACCCTCCGGGCTCGAGCCCTGACTGCGGCGGCGGATGTGTCGTCGTGGACGGGTGAGCGTGGGGCGTACTTCCGACGTGCGGACGAGGCGATCTCGATCTATCGTGAGCTCGGAGATCCTCAGGGCATTGCCGACGCCTTGGAGGAGGTCGGGGTTGCCCAGATGAAGGCCGGTCGATTCGTCGTCGCTCGAGCCGACTTGGAGGAGGCCAGGGACCTCCATATCGGTCTTGGGCATCGCCAGAAGGCGGGTGAATGCGCGATGGCCCTCGGCATGCTGGCGGCCATGGAAGGCCGCTTGGACCAGGCGGGGGGCCTGTTCGAGGACGCATTGAAGACCTTCAGGGACCTCGGCGATCCGTATTGGACCGCGTTCGCGGAGCGCATGGTGGGGGGGAAGGATCGGCTCGATGGGAAGTACGACGGCGCCGAGAGCCATTATCGCGTCAGCCTGTCCATGGCCCGACAGCACGACCTCCCGATCATGGCGACCGCCCTGTACGCGTTCGCCGACCTCGCCCTGGCTCGCGGACAGCACACGCGAGCGCTTCGCCTGGCGGGCGCCTCCGACGCCCTTAGCGCGCGATTGGGTGAGGACAAGTCAATGGAGATGTCCATCATCGGGGACGTACGCGCAGCCGCGACGTCATTCATGGGCAAGGTCGCAGCCGACAGCATCTACGAAGAAGGTCGGGCGATGGAGCTGCACGACGCCGTCGAGTACGCCCTGGGCCAAGAGGGAGCGTGACGCTCGGCAGGCAACGATTCGGTGGCCGACGACGCCCAACGAACAGCTGATAAGTGTGCCCGTTTGTATCGACCAGCCACACACGGTAGCACTGCGCAGAGGGCGGGAGACTTACGACACAGCTGCTCTACCGCTGAGCTATGTGGGCGCCGATCAAGAATAGCCGAAGAGTTCAAACATCAGCCCCGTGCCGCTCGCAGGGCAAGGGCTTGGAACAGGCTTCGATCGGCGGCACCCGTATCCTTGCGGTCCTCGCGGCGTTGCCCGACACGCGGTACTCGCGAGGGAAGGAGCGAGGCCATTGCATTGAGCGGACGCATCGACGAGCTGACGGCGAACGCGGAGCAGCGTTGGAAGGTCGGCTGGGAGGCCGGCCCGACACGGCTTCGCTGGGCCACGCTGCCGCCCCAGGTGGGCGATCCCGGACCGGACGCGATCCTGCCGGACCACGAGGGAACGCCGACGACATTGTCCGCACTGTGGGCCGATCGGCCGGTCCTGCTCCTGTTCTGGCGTCACTTCGGTTGTTCGTGCGGGATGGATCGTGCGGCCCGCCTCCGGGCCGAGGTGGCTGACTATCGGGCCGGCGGCGGCGAAGTCGTCATCATCGGACAGGGTGAGCCGGAGCGCGCGGCTCGCTATCGCGATCTCCAGCACCTGGACGTCCCGATCCTGTGCGACCTGGACCGCTCGACATACGAAGCCTACGGGCTGCTCCAGGGGAGCACCGCCCAGATCCTCTTCGATGCGCCAGACGCATTCCTGCGCCGCGAGCCAGCGGCCGGGGTGGAGCTGGCTGCCTCAAGGCACGGAACGGATCGCGCCCTCGTGGATGATCCATGGCAGCTGCCAGGCGAGTTCGTCGTCGGCTCCGACGGAATCCTGGCGCACGTCCATCGATACGGCTGGTGCGAGGATTACCCGGACCCGCGGGTCCATGTGGCGGCGATCCGGCATGCCGCCGGTCGCCTGTAGGTCCAGCCGCCCGCAGCGTCGATCCGAGGCGGGCTCGAGTCAGCGGAGGATGGCGAACCCATCGAGCGTCACGCTCGGCCGGCCAGCGGTGCCCTCGACCACGATCCGTTCGGATACGGCGGGAATCTCCGGGCGGTTGCGTCGGCCCGTTCCTGCCGACCGACATCAGGTCGATCGAGCCTTTGGCCATCTCCCGGGCGGCCTCCCGGGCTTCCCGATCCGGGGCCGGCCGAGCTCGAGCCCGCGCTAGAGCCCGAGCTCGGCTCGGACCGTCTTGAGGCCCTCGACAACGTTCAGGACGTGCTCGTTGAATGGCACGCCGAGCTCGGTTGCGCCCTTCTCCAGCTGGTCGCGCGGCACCTGGCGGGCGAAGCCCTTGTCCTTCATCTTCTTGACCACCGAGCGGACGTCGACCTCGTCGAGGCTGCGGTTCGGGCGGACGTAAGTTACGGCGATCACGAAGCCGGTCATCTCGTCGCAGGCGTAGACGGTCCGGGCGAGCAGGCTCGTGCGCGGCACGCCGGTGTGGTCGCCGTGGCCGAGGATCGCCTCGACTACGTCGTCGCGATAGCCGAGGCGGCGCAGCTCGTCCGCGCCGCGCAGCGGGTGCGTGTCCGGGAAGCGCTCATAATCGAAGTCGTGCAGCAGGCCGGCCGAGCGCCAGATCTCGAGCTCGTCGCCGGCGATGCCGAACCGGTGCTCGCCGTACCAGGCCACAGCCGCCTCGACCGCCAGGCCGTGGCGGCGGAGCGCGTCGGTGTGGGTCCACTCGCACAGGAGGGCCCACGCATCGGCTCGAGAGGGCATGCCGGGAGGGTAGCGACTGTGGTCACGGCCGGGTCGAGGGAACCTGCGCTCCGCCGCAGCCGTCCCGCGGCCATGTTGAATTACACCCCCTCCGCCCGAGCGACTCTGCTCCTGGGCCTGATGACGACCATCCTCCTTGCGGCGTGCAACCCCGCGGCCGTGCCGTCGCCGAGCCCGGCGCCCACACCGCGCCCGACCCCGACTCCGATCGCCGCGCCGGTGTCCACGCCCGAGGAAGCGGCCGCGCTGGTGATCGCCACCGACAGCCGCTTTGCCGGCACGATGCCGCTGAGGCCGGACGTGATCGGGGCGTCGCAGTGGTGGGCCGCCACGCCGCGTGTCGGCGGCGGGTACACGATCGAGCTGACCATCGGCTGGGGCGACTGCCAGGCAGGCTGCATCGACCGTCACGTCTGGACGTACGACGTCGATGAGCAGGGCGCCGTGCGGCTCATCAGCGAAACGGGAGATCCGGTTCCGAGCCCACTGCCCGGCTGACGCGCTAACCGGCTGACGACCGGGACGCCGGCCGGCGGCCACGTTACTTGATGAGCTGGACCCCGATCGCCTTGCTGCCGGTTCCCGAGCCAACGCCCGCCCCGACCGTCCCGGTCGCCATGATGTCCTTGAACTTGGCGACGATGCACGAGGTCGCGCCGTTGCCGGTGTCGCAGATCGCGCTGTTGCTGCCCGAGATATAGGCGGCCTCGAGGCCGTGGCAGCCGGGGACCGTCGGGCCGCACAGCTCCAGGAACGCGAAGCTCGGCATCCGGTACCACTGTTGGGTGCCGCCGCCGCCCAGGTCGCCGGGTGGGCAGCCATAGTGCGGCGCGGTGACGATAGCCGGCAGGCTGCTGTCGGGTTGCTCGCCCGGGGAAGGCCCGCAGGTCAGGTCGAACTGGGGCACGAGGACAACCTTGCCAGCGTGGCTGCGGATGCCCTCCTCGACCGTCGCGGAGCAGGCGCCGCCGCCGCCGTTCGAGTTCCCGGTGGCCGCGACGTACTGCCACGACGGCAGGTTGATGGAGGGGTTGTCGGCCGTGATGATGGAGCACACGACCTCGCCGATGCCACCATTCGGTGGGGTCCAGTCGAGGTAACCGACGTTGCCCGGTGCGTTGTTGCAGAGTGGGATCTTGTACACCACGTTGAACTTCCAGGACTCACCGGTATCCGCCGGCCGGTTGCTGCCGTCGCAGGAAATCGCGTTCACGGGGAAGGCGACCGGCAGGAGGGCGCAGTACTTGCCCTCGCTCGAATCGCAGAACCCCTGGAGGTAGCCGGCGACCGCCGCCGCGCGCGCATTGATCCGGAACTCGTTGATCCCGATGGCGCCGGCCACGTACGCCGGAACGTCCTTCCGCGCGATGACGAGCACGCCGGCGACGGGACCCACCTGCCGGTTCGGGCAGTCGGGCGCGGTCGCGGTGCCGCCCGGCAGGACGTGTGCGCCGTTGCCGACCTGCAGCGCCGAGGCGAGGTCCTCCCTGCGGTCGAGGTGAATCGCCGCGGTGCCGTCCGCCTTCAATGGGATCCCGCAGATGTCCGTGTAGTACGCCGCCTCGACCGTGATGTTGTTGGCCTCGGCGGTCTGCATGAGGCGGCCGCCGATGTTGACGTCCCAGCCGCCGGACGGCTCGTCGGCGCCGGCGAGACGCTCGGCGAGCATCACCGCGCCCGCCTCGGCCGTGGCATCCGCGCCGTTCTGGGCCACGCGCTGCATGGCGTAGACGTTGCCGCCATCGACGATCGTGGCGACGACCACCACCGCGAGCAGGATCGCACCAACCATGACGACGATGGCCTGACCGGCCGCTCCGTCGCCCGCGGCAAGGGCAAGGCGGCGGTTCATGGGAACACCCTCTCGATCGGCATCTGTGAGGTCTGGGTCATCGTGATCGAGCCGATCACCATGCTCAGGAACGGCGTGGAGACCGAGTAGTCGTAGGTCACCGTGATCGATGCGACGCACCCGACGCGGAGGGTCGGGTCGCAGTCGAGCGTCGTGGCCGTCGGCGGGTTGTACGCGATCGTCACGTTGTCGGTGGTCAGGCCCAGTGTGCTCGCCGCCGCGATGACGCAGCCCCGGATCGACCAGTGCGGCTCAAACGGGTCCTCGACCGGCCGCGAGGCGTCGCAGTCGGTCACGTCCTCAAGCTGGTTGACGATGGCGACGCGCGCGCCCTGCCGGGCGGCGTTGGCGATCGTGTTGTAGGCGAAGACCGCGCGGCCGACCTCCACGAAGGACGCGATGAGGAAGACGATGAGCGGGAAGATCAGCGCGAACTCGACAAGGCTCTGCCCACCGTTGCGCCGCCCGCGCGGCCGCACCCGGGTGCGGCCGCCAAGGATCCAGCTCATGGAGCGCTGCTCCGGACCAGGATGGAGGTCGAGCACGCCACGCTGATGCCGACGGTGAGGCTCTGCCAGGCGATCCGGTAGTGCGGCTTGACGAGCGGCGAGAAGATGATGCTGCCGGTGAAGCCGGCATCCCGCCAGTCCGCCTGGGCCTTGTTCGTCTGGACGTTGAGCAGGCTGATGACCGTGCAGTAGGCCGTCGTCGGTACCGGCGTCGGGGTTGGTGACTCGACCGGGGCGCTCGGGTCGACGGTCGGAGTCGGCCCCGTGGTGACGCTGGGGTCGACGCTCGCAGATGGCGCCGGCGAGGCGGTCGGGACCGTGCTCTCGAGCGGGATGTCCTCGATTTTGCCGCTCCGGATCGGGAATGCCGACGAGGCGGAGACAGGGATCGGGTCACCGGTCAGCATGCCTACGAACGGCGTGATCAGGTTGAACTGGCAGCTCAGCTCGACAGTCGCCGGCGCCCCGATGCCGGTTCCGTTGCCGAACGTGGGCGCGGAGATCGGTGACTCCAGCGTGCAGTTGATGTTCGCCGTCTCGGTCTCGACGAGCCGTTCGTACTCGGCCTGGACCACGAGGTTGTACGGCAGCGTCCACGCCGTCGGGTTCATGGCGGCGTAGTTCGCCGCTTCCCGGGCCGCCTGGTGGAGGGCCACCCAGCCGAGGAAGACCCGGCCGAAGTCGAGGCCGAAGAGGACCATGAGCAGGGCCATCGGCACCGTTAGTGCGAACTCCGCGAGGCTCTGGCCGCGGCCCTTCCGGGCGCGCGCCGGCTTCGCGCCAGGGGCCTTGCCGGGACGCGGCGAAGCGGAGTCGGTACGGGGAATCAGGGTGGTCGTCATTGACCTTCAAGTCTTCGCAGGCGACCTTTCTCGTCACCTTGCCAGTGGTTCGGACCAGCACCAGCCCTTCGTACTGCCCCAGATGGGCTAACCGTCCGTGGCGGGCGGCTCCGCGGGCAGGAGAACGGTGAAGGCGGCACCGGATTCCGGGGTCGCTGGCTCGAGCACCAGGTCGCCGCCCATGGCGCGGCAGAGCTGGCGCGATACATACAGTCCCAGGCCCGTGCCCTCGGCGCCTGCCCCCGCGGCGCCACGCTCGTACCGCTCGAAAACGCGGTCCCGGTCCTCTGCCTTTACGCCCGGCCCGCTGTCCGCGATGGTCGCCGCGAGCCGGCTCTCGGCCGGCCTCGCCGCCACGGAGGCGCGAATCGCCGCTCCCGCGGCATAGCGCGCGGAGTTGTCGAGGAGCGCCCACAGCACCTGGTCGAGCTGGTCCGGGTCCGCGATCGCCAGCCAGCCGGCGGCGTCGTCCTGCAGCTCGAACGGGACTCCCGCGGCTCCGAGGGCATCCCAGGCGCGGCGCACGCGCGGCGCGAGGGCGACGACCTCCGTCGTCGGCCGCAGCGTCCCCGCTTCCAGCCGCGACACCGACACCAGCTGCCGGACGATTCGGTGCAGCCGGTCGGCCTGCTCCACGATGATCGAAAGCCGGTGGTCCGGCCGCTCGGCGCCGAGCTGCTCCGCGTAGGCGCGGATGCTGGTGAGGGGCGTCTGCAGGTTGTGGCTGATGCCGCGCAGGAACTCGTCCTTTGCCGCATCGAGCTCGACGAGCTTGCGGCGCTGCAGCTCGACCTGGTCGAACAGTTCGAGGTTCCGGATCGCCACGGCGACCTCGCTCGCGTAAAGCTCGAGCAGGTCCTGATCGGCGGCGTCCCAGCGCCGCGTCGCCGGCAGGCGCCCCACCAGCACGCCGAGTCGCTCGTCGGGCAGCGCGAGGACGGCGCGGATCGGACGCGCCTCGCCGGGGATGTCCTCCTCGACCGGCACCACCGTCGGGTCACCCAGCACGATCCGGGCGTCGATCATCCCGAATGCCTCGCGTGCGCTGCGCGTCGCGTGGGCGACGAGCCGGTCCAGCCCGTCGCGCGGCGAGGTCTCGCCGATCGCCAGCAGGATCCGGCCGAGCTCCGCGTTTCGCCGCTCGAGATCGCCCGCCAGCCGGTTGTGGCTTTCGACGAGCCGCGCCAGCTCGTCCTCGCCGGCGACCTCCACGCGCACGGAGAGATCGCCGGCCGAAGCCCGCTCGACTGCCCGCGAAACCGCCCGCAGCGGGGCGGTCAGGTTGCCCGCGAGGAAGTATGCGAACAGGACGGTCACGAGGATCGCGGCGGCGAGCACGAACACCACGACCCGGACCAGGGTGGAATCCAGGCTCCCTGTTCGCAGGATCTCCGTGGCCACGAGCACGATTCCGAAGAAGGCCAGGGGTAGGACGGAACCGACGACCAGACCGGCGGTGAGCCGGGCCCGGAAGGACATCGACGACCCGATCCGCTGGGGCTCCGGCCGACCCGCGGGCCCCACGACGGGGGGCTGGCGGCTGGCGTTGCTCACCCGCCGAGTTCCGACGGGTTGGGTGCCGCCCGTGAGGCCAGGCGGTAACCGACCCCGCGGATCGTCACGAGGTGCACGGGATGGTCCGGATCCGGCTCGATCTTCTGCCGAAGCCGGCGCATCGTGACCCAGACGTACGACGGGTCGGCGTCGCCCGCGTCGCCCCAGCCGCGGTCCAGGAGCGTCTCCGTGGGGACGGTATTGCCGAGGTTCGCGGCCAGGGCGTACAGGAGGCGCGACTCCGTCGGGGTCAGCTGGACCTCCTCGCCCCGCACCGTCGCTGTCCGCCGGCGGAGGTCCAGGGTCAGGTCCGCGCCGAGCACGAGCTCGCGCCGCGGCACCTTGTCACCAAGGCGGCGCATGACGCGTGCGATCCTCGCCCGCAGCTCGGGGTAGTGGTACGGCTTGGTGACGTAGTCCTCGGCGACCTCCTCTAGCAGGTCGGCCTTCGAGTCCGCGGTGTCGATCGCGGACAGGACGATGATCGGGAGGTCGGCACGGGCCTTGACCTCCCGGGCGAGGGTCAGCCCATCCATGCGGGGCATCATCATGTCGACGATCAGCAAGTCGGGCCACCCGCCTTCCAGCCGGCGCAGTGCCTCCTCGCCGTCGCGGGCGGTCTGGATCTCGAAGCCGTCGGCACGCAGCTGGTCCGCGAGCAGGACGAGCAGGTTCGGGTCGTCGTCGACGATCAGGATGCGTGGCGCAGCCCCGGGCGCGCCGCTTCTCCACCCGCCGGTCACCATGGCGCGATCATAGTCGCCGATTGGGATGGATCAGGCTGCCTTCGGATCGACGAAGCGGCAGCGCTCCCGGAGCGGGCAGCGGTCGTGCGCCGGATTGCGCGCGTGGCAGACGAGCCGGCCGTGGCGGATCAGGTTGACGTGCGCCTCGTGCATCTCGTCGGGCTCCAGCATCGCCAGGAAGTAGTCGTGCGCCTCCTCCGCGTTCGCTTTCGGCGGGAGCAGGCCGACCCGGCGTGCGACCCGCTCGACGTGTCGGTCGACCGGCATGAGTGGCGTTCCGAATGAAAACAGCAGCACGACCGACGCCGTCTTGACTCCAACGCCCTTGACCGCCGTGAGCCACGCCCGGGCCTCGAGCGCGGGCATGTCCCCGAGGAACTCCAGCGAGTAATCGCCCCGCGCCTCGTGGATCGCACGCAGTGCCGCCTTGATCCCCTTGGCCTTCTGGTTCGGCAGGCCGCCGGGCCGGATGACCTCGATCAGCTCCTCCAGCGGGGCTGCATCGACCTGTGACCAATCCGGCGGGACGCCATCGGGCATGCCTGCGCCGCCCCATCCCGGCCCGGGGATGTGCTGCTCCGACGGGCGATCCGAGGGGTAGGCCCTGCGCAGCTCCTGGAAGGCGTGCTCCGCGTTCACGTCGGCACTGTTCTGGGTGAGGATCGTCATCACGAGCTCGCTCGTGGGGTCCCAACGACGAATCCACGGCTGCGGGCCGTAGAGGCCGGCGAGGCCGTCGAGCGAGAATCGGACGAGGCCCGGGCGGGTTCGATCGAGGCGTTTGCGCCAGGCGATGAACGGGTTGGGCTTCTTTCGCTTCGCCTTGCGGCGGACGACCTTCTTCGTGCGGCGCGCCGCTGCGGTCCTGCTCGGGACCTTCGCGACCGGGCGGAGGCCCGTCACGAGGCGCCGAGTGTGACCAGCCGTGCGATCCGTTCGCCACAGCGTTCGACTGGGGCCGCTCCGGCGGCCATCGCCTCATCGATCGTCTGCGGCCGCTCGGCGACCGGCACCACGACCACCCCAAGCGTGCCAAGCGCCTCGACACCATCGGTTTCGACCCCACCGCCGACGGCGATGCAGCGGACGCCGGCCGCGGCCGCGAGCCGAGCGACACCAAGGGCGGTCTTCCCGAACGCGGTCTGGGCATCGATCCGGCCCTCGCCCGTGATGACCAGGTCCGCACCCGCGAGCTTGTCGCGAAGCCCCGTCTCGTCCATGACCACGTCGACCCCAGGAACGAGCCGGACCGACCGGAAGCGATCGGCGACCGACAGGAGCCCGAAGGCGGTCCCGCCCGCCGCGCCTGCGCCGGGCGTCTCGCGCTCGTCACGCCCGGTCGCCGCGTGCAGGCCGTCGGCATATCGGGAGAGCGCGGCGTCCAGCTCTGGGACCTGCTCCGGCTTCGCGCCCTTCTGCGGGCCGTAGGTCGCGGCCGCGCCCCGCGGACCCAGGAGCGGGTTCGTCACGTCGCACGCTATCCGGAGGTCCACCCCGGCAAGGCGAGAGTCGAGATCGGCGAGGTCCACCGTAGGGGTCGCGGCGCCCGATTCGATCGCGGCGCCCGCCTCGATAGCGGCCCCGAGGGCACGCAGGATCCCAGCGCCGCCGTCGGTAGTCGCGCTCCCGCCGATCCCCAGCGTGATCGTCCGGATTCCGTCATCGAGGACCGCGCGCAGGACCTCGCCGGTGCCCCGCGTCGAGGCTCCGGCAGGGTCGCGCTCCGGGGCCGTAAGCCGGGACAGCCCGGAGGCCTCGGCGAGCTCCACCACGGCCCGCGTGCCATCCGTGGAGCGGAGCCAGCGCGCCTCGACGGGCCGGCCGATGGGGTCCGTCGCGGGCGCGATTCGCCACTCCCAGTCGCCGGCGGCCGCAATGGCTACGAGCGTCCCCTCGCCGCCGTCAGCGAGTGGCGCCAGGAGCACCTCGTCGTCCGGTCGCGCTGCGAGCCAGCCGGAAGCGAGGGCCGATGCGACCTCGACGGAGGTCAGCGATCCCTTGAACGAATCCGGAGCAATGACGACTCGCAACGGTCTCCCTCCTGGGTCGTGGAATCCTCACCGAGGACGACGGCAAAGCTCCCGCGGCCCCATGGTCCGAGGCTTCAGCCGATGACGAGCTCGGGGGCGGCGCCCGCCCGGCGCTCGAGGTATTCCGGGATCCGCACCATCGGTGGGCGCTCCATGTCGGCGAGCTCGATTACCTCGAGCGACAGCCGGCCCTTGCCCGAGCGCGGCAGCTTCATCGTCGAGCCCAGCTCTGCGAACAGGCGCGCCTTGCGGCGCTCCTCGATCCGCTTCATGACCGCCTGGAGAATGACGAAGCTCATCCGGGACAGGCCCTCGAGCTCCTGGTTTCGATGCACCCGACGTTCGAGGTCCACCTGGCCCAGGCCGTCGAGTCCGGCCCGCTCCGCGATGTCGATGAGGTGCCCGATCTCGACCGCGTAGCCGGTGAAGAACGGGATCTGCTCCAGCAAGCTGCGGCGTCCCGCGTACTCACCGGAGAGCGGCTGGATGAAACCCGACAGCTCCGGGAAGAACAGGTTGATCAGGGGCCGCGCGACGAGCTCCGTGACGCGCCCGCCGCCGCCCTCGCGGAGCACTCCCTCCTGCACGATCGGCCGTTGGTAGTAGCCCTTGATGTACTGCAGGCGCGGCTCGTGGAGCAGCGGCCCGAGCGTGCCGTAGACCATGCGCGGGTGCCAGCTCTTGACGTCCGTGTCGGCCCACACGACGAGATCACCGCTGGTCTCGTACAGCGACTTCCAGAGTGATTCGCCCTTGCCAATGAAGCTCCCATATCGGCTCAGGACATCGGGGTGCTGGATGACGCGCGCCCCCTCGGCCTCCGCGATCTCGCGAGTTCGGTCGGTGGAGGCCGAATCCATCACGAGGACCTCGTCGAGGAGGGGCACCCGGCCGACCATCTCGCGGATCGCCCGGCGGACGATCGGGCCGATCGTCTCCTCCTCATTGAGCGTCGGCAGGACGAGGCTGACCGTAAGGCCCTGCTTCTCCTTTAGCTGCACGAGGCGGCGCAGGTCGGAGAACTCCCCGTGATGGAAGTTCGACTCCCCGAACCAGCGCTCCACGCGGGCCGGCACGGCGCGCGATTCCTCGGCGGCACGGTCGGCGGCAACGAGCGATTCCGCCCGCGTGGCGAGCTGTTCGAAGGTCTGGCGCCCGATCGACTCGCGCGTCTTGACGACGACCACAGTTGTCTTGGAGCGAGTCGCTATCGCCTCGGGCATTGCACCGAACATGTGCGTGGACCCGTCGCCGGCCGTCGGCACTGCGGCGCCCATGACGACGATGTCGGATTGATCCCCCTCGCGAAGGATGGCGGCGCGAACGTTCGAAGCCTCCCGGACCAGCGTCTCGACCTTGGCGCTGGTGTGCTGCCGGACGAACGTGGTCAGCGCGCGCTCGGCCTGTGCCCGCACCGCGAGCGTGATCCCGGGCGGCACGACGTGGAGGGCTACGAGCGTTGCGTCGTGGCGCTGGGCGATCGCGCCGGCGACGTGGAGCGCCAGCTCGGCATGCGGGCCGCCGCGAACCGGCACCACCACGCGCTTGACCTCGCGGACGCCGCGCTGCTTGACCACCGCGATGTCGCACGGCGATTCGCGCAGGACCTCCTCGATCGTCGCCGAGAACGCGCTCGTCATGGCGTCGCGCCCGGCGGGCGCCTTGCCGCCCCAGCCGAACACGATGAGATCGGCCTCGAGCTCCGCGGCGGCCTCGATGATGCCCTCCGCGGCATGCCGCCCGATGCGCACGATTGGGTGGATCGGCGTTCCCTCGGGCACGAAGTCGAGCACCTTCTGAAGCAGGCGGCGCGCGTGCCGGGCGCGGGTGGCACCCTCCGACAGCGGCATGCCCTCGGGAACCTGGACGATGCCGAGCGCGGTCAGCTCGCCGCCGCGTGGATCCAGCAGGTCTGCGCCGAGGCGGATCAGCTCCTCGGCGGTCGCCGGGTTGGCGACGGGAATGACGATCCGCGCCGGCAGGGGGCGGGCCATCACGCCTCCGACCAACGGTTGATCAGGTACGGCTTCAGTCGCTCGAACTCACGCGCCTGGCGCTCCACGCTTCCCTCCGCTCGATCGGTCGACAGGTCGCGGTTCTCGATCACCGAGCTCGCGACGCGCCCGAAGTACACCGGCACCAGGGCGGTCACGAACGCCTCGAGTCGGTCGGGCTGGTCGCGGGCGGTTACCACGAGGTCGTAGATCACACGGGCCCACACCTCATCCGGGAAGTCGAAGCCGGAAGCGGCCGTGGCCATCGCCGATGTGTCCGGTCGCTCACGACCGGGTGTATCCGACTCGACCGCAGTCCTGACCAGGTCCGCCGCCTGCCCGGCCTCCTCGGCCAGGCCGATGACCGCGGCCAGCGTATCGGCGGATAGCATCTCGCGCCACGTGCCCTCCAGGGTCAGCGCGGCCTGCTGGAACTCGGACAGGAGTCGCAGGACGTTCACGTCGAGCGGCGGCGGGTCGCTGACGCGCTCGAAGCCGTAGGCGGGCACGTCGTGGCTGCCGCGCACGCCGGGCCAGCGGTCCGCGTTCGCGACGGCCATCCGGAGGATCGTGGTCACGACCTGGCGGAACATCGGACCGAGGTCCGCGCCCGGGTCCTTGGGATCGTGGACCTTCGCTCCCAGGCGCGCCTGGCACACGGCGAACCCACCGGTCAGCGCCAGCGTGGTCATCCAGATGTCGATGCCGAACTTGGACACCTCCGGCGTCCAGTGGCCCGCCTCGAGGTAGTGCTTCACGAGATCACCCGAGACGCCGAAGTCGCCGCCGATCGGCTGGCGGATACGGTGGCCGTACAGCGCCCGGGTCAGCGGGTAGGTCACGTTGTTGGTGATCGTGCCGTCGTGCTTGTGGCGCGCGTAGAGCGGTGCGACGTAGTCATACCCGCCCTTGAGGATCGGCCCCGCCAGGAGCTCGATCCACTCCGGGCCGATGCTGCGCAGGTCGGAGTCGACGACGACGAGCGCCTGGACCTCCAGCGCGGCGGCGATCTCGAAGATCGTGCGCAGCGCCGCGCCCTTGCCCCCGATGCCGTCGATCTCCGGGTAGGTGAGCGAGACGCGCGACAGCTTGTTCGTGGGCCGCACGAGCAGGATCCGCTCGACGTAGTCCGGCGGCTCGGTCTCGACGACGACGCGCTGCGTGCCGTCCGGCGAGCCGGCGTCCGAGTTGACGACGACCGGTCGCAGGTCCGGGAAATACTGGACGAGGCCGGCCTGTGCCGCCCGCACGACATAGCCGATCGTCGTGGCGTTCTTGAAGCTCGGGATGCCGACCATGATGTCCGCCCGATCCAATCGGGCGATCTCCTCGCGGATGGCCGGCGTCAGCACTGGGCTGGGCATCGGCCCCACCGTACCACCCGATGCGCCGGTCTGCCCGGTTGCGACCGTTGCGCGGGCCTATGATCCGCACGTGGCGACGGCTGGAGCCCAATCGAATCCTCGGACCGATGGCTAGCGGGGCGTCGCTTCGGTCCTCGGAGGGCGAGGCGTGACTGCAGTGACGGAGGTTGCCGGCTCCAGGCGCGGCCTTCGACTCATCGAGCGGCTGGCCGGGCTGACGCCTTCGGGCCGGGCGGGCGTGCCCGTCGCGTGGGCGCTGTACGACTTCGCGAACACGATCTACAGCTACGCGATCGTGTCCTACGCGATGGGCCTGTGGGCCGTCGATCGCCTGGGGCCTGCCGACGGCCAGTTCTGGTTCGGCATCGCCAACGCGGCGTCCGTGGGCCTGAACGCGCTCGTCTCGCCGGTCCTGGGCGCCATGTCTGACCGCGGTGGCGGCCGACGCCTCCCGTACCTGCTGTTCTTCACCGCGCAATGCGTGATCGGGACGGCGCTCATCGGCATCCTGCCGGAGGGGGCATCCGCGCTGACGATCCTGGGGCTGGTGCTGTTCACGATCGCGAACTTCTCGTACCAGGCCGCGCTCATCTACTACGACGCCACGCTACCCGTGGTCTCGAAGCCCTCGTCCCGGGGGCGCGTGTCGGGCATCGGCGTCGCCGTCGGCTACATGGGCACGATCCTCATCGCGCTGCTCATCCTGATCACCGATAGCGGCGCGACGCCGCTGACGTTCTTCATGGCCGCCGGGCTGTTCGGGCTGTTCGCGATACCGATCTTCATCGTCGTGCGCGAGCCGCGCGGCAACGGAACGCGATTCCGGGTCGGCGACGCGGTCGCGTCGTGGAGCCAGCTTCGGACCACGATTGCCGATGCGCGGCGCGTCCCGGGCATGATCCGCTTCCTCGTCGCCCGCTTCTTCTACACAGACCCCGTCAATACGGTGATCGTGATCATGGCCGTGTTCGCGACCGAGGCGATCGGGTTCACCCGCGGCGAGGCCAACCTCGTGCTCCTCGCGCTCACGGTCGCGGCCGTGCTGGCGAGCTTCGGCTGGGGCTGGCTCGTGGAGCGCATCGGGCCCAAGCGGACGCTGATGATCGTTCTCGGAACCTGGGCGGTGGGGCTGGTCATCGCGGGCGCGGTGCTCTCCAAGCCCACGTTCCTCATCGCTGGTGTTCTGCTGGGTTCGGGGCTCGGCGGGGTCTGGACCTCCGACCGCGTGTTCATGCTCCGGCTCTCACCGCCCGACAAGTTCGGCGAGTTCTTCGGGTTGTACGGCCTTGCCGGCAAGTTCAGCGCCGTCACCGGTCCGATCCTGTACGGCACCATCGTCTCCGTGCTGCTCAACGCGGGCTGGGGCAACGGCGCTTACCAGGTGGGCATCCTGAGCTTCCTCGTGCTCATGATCGTCGGGATGCTGATCCTCCGGGGCGTCCCCGAGCCCCCGGCCGAGGGCGGCGGTTCGTTGCCGACATCGCCCCCGCCGGAGCGCCTCATGCCGGCCACGGCCCCGATCGAGCCCCGCTAGGAAGAACAGCTAGTCGGACGCGGCCCCCGACTGCCGCTCGGCCCAGGCGGACCCGATCATCTCCTCGAGGGTGGAGCGCTTCGGGACCCAGCCAAGGACCTCCCGCGCCCGATCGATCTTTGCGACGAGCGCCGGCGGATCGCCGCCTCGACGCGGACCTTCGGCGACCTCGAGCCGTTGTCCGAGCACCCGCTCGACTTCGGCGATGACCTCGCGCACGCCAAACCCTTGCCCGCTCCCGAGGTTCAGAACGAGGAGCTGATCGGTCCGTGCCTCCCCAGGGGACGTCGCCTCCAGCGCGGCCCCGTGGGCCTCCGCGAGGTCCACGACATGGAGGTAGTCGCGGATGGTCGTGCCGTCGGGCGTAGGGTAGTCGACGCCGGTGAGCGTGAACGGCAGGCCTTTGCGAACCGAGGCGAGCAGGTTCGGGATCAGGTGCGGCTCGGGGTCGTGGCGCTCGCCGTTCCGAGCACTCGCCCCGGCCACGTTGAAGTAGCGCAACGCGACCGGCCGAAGCCCGTAGGCCGAGGCATACCAGCCAGCTGCGGTCTCGAGAGTCCGCTTCGTCTCGCCATAGGTGTTGATCGGCCGCAGCGGTGCGTCCTCCGGGATCGGGACCTCATCTGGCTCGCCGTACACGGCGGCCGTGGACGAGATGACCAGGCGCTGCACGCCCGCGAGGCGCATCGCCTCCAGCAGGGCAATACCGCCCTGGACGTTCTCGACGTAGTACAGCGACGGGTTGCGAACCGACTCGGGCACGACCGACCGAGCGGCGCAATGGAGCACGGCCTCGATCCCGCGCTCGACTAGCAGCGAGCGGACCGCATCGCGATCCCCGTAGGTGCCCTCCACCAGCTCGGCGCCGGCGAGGTCCGGCGTTCCGAAGCCGGTCGCGTGGTTGTCGAGGACGACGACCTCGTGGCCCGACTCGATGAGGTGTTCGACGGAGACGGAGCCGACATAGCCGGCGCCACCAGTGACGAGGATGCGCATTGCCGAAGGGTAGCCGCGGATCCGGTTGGGCTCGCCTCAGCCTCGCCGGAGCAGCCGGTCCAGCAAGGCCCGCCAGCCGGCCTTCGCGGGCCGAGGCGATGGCGCCGGGACTTGCGCGGTGTTCCGGGCCGTCGCGGGGTTCGGGGTTGGCGCTGGCTGGGGTGCCGCCGCGAGGTCGGAAGCTCCCGCTGGCTGCGCGACGACGGCCGCCGTCCGGTCGAGCTCGGCGAGGAGCCGGGTGGCCGCCGCCTCGTCGGGGTCGATGGAGAGGGCGCGAACGGCGAGCGCCCGCGCCCCGTGGCGATCGCCCTGGCGGACTGCGATCCGCGCCAGCCCCACCAGCGCGATGGCGTTCCTCGGGTCCGCCGTCGCGATCTGGCTGAACAGCCGCTCGGCGGCGTCCAGCTCGTCGCGGTCCAGCGCGGCTTCACCCGCCAGCAGCCGTTCGATCATCAGTCTTCTGCCAGCATCGATTCGGCGAGGAGCAGGAGGGTCGCGCGGTCGTTGAGCTTCGGGTCCGCGATCACCCGGTCGAGCAGATCGTCCAGGATCCGCCCGAGCCTGGGTCCGGCCGGGAGCCCCAGCTCGGCCATGAGGTCGTCGCCGTGGACGGCGAGACGCGAGCGATCGAGCACGACCGCCGCCGCCAGCTCCGCATTGACCCGCGCCCGAAGGTTGCCCAGGTCGTGGGCGTCGACCGGGACGCCGCTGCCAACGTTGTCCGCCTCGCGCAGCGCGAACAGGTCGTCGATCGCGTCGGTCCCGACACGCTGGATGAACCGCCGGATGCCGGCGTCGCCCCACTCCGGCTCGTAGGTGAACATGTGGTTGCGGACCAGGTGGACCACGCGCTCCGTCGCGGCGCGCGGGGTGTGGAGCCGGTCCAGCACGGCCTGTGCAAGGTCCGCCCCGACCGTGTCGTGGCCCCGGAACGGCCCGTCGTCGAGGGTGCTCGGCTTGCCGATGTCGTGCAGCAGGGCGGCCAGCCGGATCACCGGGCGGGTCGCCGGTGCGGCATCGACCGTGCGGAGGGTGTGGTCGAACAGGTCCTCGCCATCGATCTTGTTCTGGGGCACGCCACGCTGGGCCGCGAGCTCCGGCAGCACGACGTCGAGGAGGCCCGACTCCGCGAGCAGTCGCAGCCCGATCGACGGCCTTGCGGCGGACAGCAGCTTCCAGAGCTCGGCCGAGACCCGCTCGCCGGACACGTGGGCTGCGAGTGCCGCGTTCGAGCGGATCGCGGCGAACGTGGGCGGGTCGATCTCGAGCTCGAGCACGGCGGCGAGGCGGACGGCCCGGATCATGCGCAGCGCGTCCTCCCGGAAGCGCGCGGCGGGCTCGCCGACGGCGCGGAGGCGACGGGCCTCGGCGTCGGCGATGCCGCCGAACGGATCGACGAGGGCCGGCGTCGGGCTCGCCGGTATCGCCGCGCCGGCCCCGGTCGCCGCCGGGAGGCTCGCAGTCTTGGCCGCTTCGGGCGCCGCTGCACCCCAGGCGATTGCATTCACCGTGAAGTCCCGACGGGCGAGGTCGACGTCGACCGTGTCGCCGAACTCCACGCGGTGCGGTCGCCGGAAGTCGGCGTAGTCGTGGTCGGTCCGAAAGGTCGTCACCTCGTGCTGGTCGCCGGCCTCGCGGACCGCCACCGTCCCGAAGCGGTTCTCGTAGACCGCGCCCGGGAAGATCGCGAGCAGCCGGTCCGGCCGCGCGTCCGTGGTGAGGTCCCAGTCGACGGGCTCGCGCCCGAGGACCTGGTCGCGGACCGAGCCGCCGACGACGTACGCCGCGTGGCCGTGCACCCACAGTCGGTCCATCAGGGCGAGGACCGACGCCGGCGGGCTGATGTCGACCGTCATGCGCCCACGGTACCCCTCGCGCGATGTCGGACGGGCCAGCGCCAGCGCGGACCGCCCTCGGCGCAGCGTGCGCCACCTTCGACGGCGCCGGCCGGGTGCTCCTCGTTCACCACGCGTACAGCCGCATCAACTGGGAGCAACCGGGCGGTTTCGTGGAGCCGGGTGAGGCGCCTGCCGAGGCCGACCACGCGTTGGGACGGATGCTCCACTTCGTCGCCCAAGTCCGATTCGACGAGGCAAACGCGCCGACACCGTCCTCGCCCGAGATCAGCGAAGTCGGCTTTCTGGCCCTTCGGCAGTGGCGTGAGTGAGGACGGTCGCCCGAATCCGATCCTATCTCGGCGATCATCCCTGCCGTGGTCCTTCTCCCCTCGGCGCCATCTTCAAGATGGTTCCATTCAAGCGGCATCATCGCGGTCAACGGCCAATTCGCGGGCATCGTGCCGGAGCCGGTGGGCACGTTGGGGTGGCGACCAGCTGGGACTGAACGCCGGCCTTACATTCCTCAGGTCGATGCCGGCGAGCCAGGCGATGATGGCTTCCTGCATTACCGGGTCGATCACGTACATACGGCTCCGCCGGTCGATCAGCGACCAGGCCCAGCGGAGCACGCCCGCCTCGGTCAGCAGTCGCAGCTGGCGGCTGGTCGCGGGACGGCTCAGCCCGAGGGCCGCGGCGATGTCAGCAGGGTGCCGGACTCGACCCGCGATGAGGGCGACGATCCGTCGTCTCGTCGGGTCCGTGAGCAGCTCGATACCCCCGGCCGCGCGTCGGGGCATGGTCTCACCTCGTTTCGGGGCGGGCAGGCGAGATCATCGCGCGCGTCGATTGGCGGCGGCTTACGCCGCTGCGGCGATTCGGCCGTCCATCTCGTTGGTTCCGCTTGACTGGAACCAACTCGACTCGGGCGCTGCGGGAGAAGGCGCCACGGCGGGTGAGCACGAATCAGCTGCGCCCTCGATCCCGGAGACGCGGCTAGTTGCGGCCGAGGAAGAGGTACGTCCGCCAGGCCTCGTTGCGGTCGTCGGCGAGATACGGCGTGAACAACGAGTACAGGTCGCTACGCGGCTCGAATGGAATCCGGAGCAGGCGGACGCGCGCCTCCTCGGGCGTCTTGCCGCCCTTGCGGTGGTTGCACGACTTGCACGCGGCCACGAGGTTGTCCCATGTGTGCGAGCCGCCGCGATGGCGCGGCAGGATGTGATCGAGGGTCAGGTCCGAGGCGACGCGCCCGCAGTACTGGCAGGTGTGGCGGTCGCGGGCGAAGACCTCGCGCCGGGTCAGCTTGACCCGCGGCCGTGGCCGTCGGACGCGGTGCTGGAGCCGGATGACCGACGGCGCATGGAACTCGCGGGTGACCGTCCGGATGACCTGGTGGTCGTACTCCAGGATCTCTGCCTTCGCGCCGAAAACGAGCCGGAACGCCCGCGGCAGGTTCGTGACGTTCAGCGGCTCGTAATCCTGATTCAGGACGAGCACAACCCCAATCATCGTGGCGCGGATGCTAAGCCAAAACGGATCGGCCGATCGGCGCGCCGGTCGCGGTGTCCCAGCCGCCGGCCTGGCCGACCTTGGACGCGAGCGGCTTGCCGAGCGCGGTGGTGATGAATCGGGCGGCAACGAGGACGCCTTCGAGGCTGACTCCGTGTTCGAAGCCGGACGCGTCGAGGAGGTAGACGAGGTCCTCGGTGGCGAGATTCCCCGCGGCGCCGGGCGCGTAGGGGCAGCCGCCAGTGCCGCCCGTGGAGCTGTCGAAGCAGCGCACGCCGGCATCGAGGCCGGCGACCACATTGGCAAGGGCCGTGCCGCGCGTGTCGTGGAAGTGATAGGCGATCCGTTCGACCGGGATCCCGGCCTGGATGGCCGCGCCCGTGAGCACGGCGACCTGCGCCGGCACGCCGACGCCGATCGTATCGCCGAAGCAGATTTCGTCGACGCCGAGATCAAGGAGCCGCGCGGCCACGTCGACCGCCCGCTTCGGATCGACCGCGCCGGTGTACGGGCAGCCGAACGCCGTCGAAACGTATGCGCGGCGCCACCAGCCGAGCTTGGCAGCGCGCCGGAGGACCGGCGCGAAGGCCTCGAGCGATTCGTCGATGGTCATCCCGATGTTCCGCTCGGTGAACGCGTCCGTTGCCGCGGTGAAGACGGCCAGCGCGTCGGCGCCGGCAGCCTCGGCGCGCGCCATGCCGCGCTCGTTGGGGACCAGGACGGGATAGCGGACGACGCCGCCACCGGCCCCAGCTGCCCGCGGCAGCCGCGGCACCAGCTTGCCCGCGTCCGCCAGCTGCGGAATGGCCTTCGGCGACACGAAGCTGGTCGCCTCGATCTCGCACAGTCCGGCCGCCACCAGCCGCTCGATGAACCCGAGCTTCGTCTCGAGGGGGATCGCGGTCGCTTCGTTCTGCAGCCCGTCCCTGGGCCCGACCTCGTAGATCCGAACGTGGTCACCCATGCGCGGGTCGGCGGCGGCCTCGGACGCGGTCAGGACGGGGCCGTCAGACGAGCGGCGGGTCCATCGCCCGCTCGGTGCGGGCGATCTGGATCTCGATCCGTTCGACCTCGTAGGCAGCCTCGGCGCGCGCCTTGCTCATGAGCGGCGCGGCGTCGCGGCGCCGGCGTGCTTCGCGATGGAGCGCCATGAGGGTCGTGCGGTCCTCGGGCAGCGGGCCCGCGTTGGCCGCGTCTCCCTTCACGTTGTCCATGGGGCAGAGCGTACCGCTACGGCTCAACCACGGCGAGCACGTCGCCGCGCGCCACCTGGTCGCCTGGCCGCGCCCGCAGCTCCGAGACGCTGCCGCCGATCGGCGTCGCGACGCCGTGCTCCATCTTCATTGCCTCCAGGGTCACGATCGGATCGGCGGCGTCCACGGCCTGCCCGACTGTCGCGTGCACCGCGAGGATGGAGCCGGGCATCGGCGCGACGACTTCCACCGGCCCGCCGCCGTGCGAGCCAACCGCCGCGCGCGCGGCTCGATCGACGTCCGGCGCCGCCGCGAGGCGGAACGGGACGCTCCGACCGACCACGTCGACGTGCGCGACGTCGCCCGTCACGACCACGGACGCCGCCCGCGGCGCCCCGGCATGGATCGCGACCATGCGCTCCCCGGCCTCGGTCGCGAGGCGGATTCGAGGCGGCCCGTTCAACCGCCAGCCGCCGATGCCGCCATCTCCGGCAATCCCGCCGGCGCCCGCAAGCGCCCTCGCGGCCGCCTGCCACGCCAGCTCCGGCAGCGCCGCGCGCGCCGTCCAGTCGTCCGGTGGCCAGACCCGCGCAAGCGTGTCGATTCGCATCTCCCCCTCGCGCACGGCTGGCTGGCGCACGAGCCAGCGCAGGAATCGCAGGTTCGTCGTCAGCCCGAGCACGATCGTCTCGTCGAGGGCGCGCGTGAGTCGATCGAGTGCCGCTGCGCGATCGCTGCCGTGGGCGATGACCTTGGCGAGCATCGGATCGAAGCGCGACCCCACGATGGAGCCCTCCTCGATCCCGGCGTCGATCCTGATCCCCTCCCCGCGGGGCCAGCGCAGGCGCACGACGCGCCCGGTCGCGGGAAGGAAGTCGTCCTCGGCGTCCTCCGCGTAGAGGCGAACCTCGATCGCGTGGCCACCGCCCGCGAGCGACGCGTCAACGTCGCCCTGCGCGATTGCCAGTGGCCGACCCTCGGCGATCCGGAGCTGCTCCTCCACGAGGTCGAGGCCCGTCACCGCCTCCGTGACAGGGTGCTCCACCTGGAGCCGCGTGTTCATCTCCAAAAAGAACACCTCGTCGCGCTCACCGAGCAGGAACTCGCACGTCCCCGCGCTCCGATAGCCGACGGCGCCTGCCAGCTGCAGGGCGTACGCGGTGAGGCGCTCGCGGATCGCCGGCGTGACGGCGGGCGATGGCGTCTCCTCGAGGATCTTCTGGTGCCGTCGCTGGGTGGAGCAGTCGCGCTCGCCCAGGTGGATTCCCTCGCCGTGGGCATCGAACAGGACCTGGACCTCGACGTGGCGCGGGCCCTCGATGAAGCGCTCCAGGATCAGACGGTCGTCGTCGAACGCGGCGACGGCCTCGCGCCGCGCGCTCCCGAGCGAGTCGGCGAGCGCCGCCGGATCGCGGACTGTCCGCATGCCCTTCCCGCCGCCGCCCGCAGCGGGCTTCACCAGGAGCGGAAAGCCGATCTTCTTCGCAGCCCTGGTGAGGGCTCCGTCGGACTGGTCCGCGTCGTCGTAGCCGGGCACGACCGGCACCCCGAGCTCGACCGCGAGGCGGCGCGCGGTCGCCTTGTCGCCCATGGCGCGAATGGCGCTCGGCGGCGGCCCCACCCAGGCGATCCCCGCGGCCTCGACGGCCTCGGCGAAGCTGGCGTTCTCCGCCAGGAATCCGAAGCCGGGGTGCAGCGCATCGGCGCCGGCGGTCGAGGCGGCGGCGACCACCGACGCGACGTCGAGGAGGTCCAGGGCGGTCGGGCCGTCTGTGATCGGCTCGATGACGACGATTCCGAGGCGCTCCGCCGTCCGGCGGATCCGGCGGGCGATCTCTCCGCGATTCGCGACGAAGAGGCGTCTGGTGTGGCGTGACGGCTTGCGCGGCGCTCCCTCTTCGAATGCCTTCGCGTCACGTGATGCGTGTGGGTGCATCACGCCGGATGCCGGCGACGTGCCCTGTGCCGCGAACGCGTCTAACGCGACAGACGCGACACGCCATCGACCCCCAACGCGTCGGGCGGGCAGGCGACCGAGCGCAATCCAGCGCTGGACCGATCTCGTCGTGGTCCTGAGGCGCCGCGCCGCCTCGCTCGGGCTCAGTTCGTCACGCATGTGTCGCGATTGTCGCGCCGGCAAGGCCGGAGGGCAAGCGGAAGTGTGCGAGACGCGCGGGCGGAACCGGGTCGACTCGCGGCCGGAGCCGGGTCCGGTGAGGACGAGCGTCAGCCAACCTTCGAGACGAGCTCCGCGGCCCGGGCGCGAACCGCGCCGTGGTGCGTCGCCCACGCCGCCCAGGCGCCGTGGACCCAGCGCCGGGTCAGGTCCGCGGCGGCGCCGCCGTCGCCACGGTGCAGCGCGGACAACACATCGATCGCGGTCATCTCGCCCATCGCCTCCGGCCGGTCCAGCCACGACCAGCCGCGGAACGAGTCCGCACCCAACCGCCGCAGGAACACCGCTCGTTCCACCGGCCAGCCGCGCTCCAGCGTGCAGCACAGCGTGATCAGGTGGATCCAGACCGACGGGGTCGACTGCGGGCCCGGCACGCCGGGGTGCGTGACCGCGTAGGCATCGACTGCGAGCCCCGCCTCCGGGCTCGGCGGCAGGTTGCCGGCCATGAGCTCCGTGTAGGCCTGCCAGCAGCCGGGCGCGGCGGTCATGTAGCGATGGATGGGCCCATCGGAAGCGGGAACGCGGCCGCCGCAACCGACGCACTCGACGGTCGACACGGGCGGCGCCGTTGCCGATCCCGGCTCAGCCACCCGCGTCCGGGTCCCAGCCCGGCTTTCGCTTCTCGGTGAAGGCCGCGAAGCCCTCCTGGGCCTCGGGGCTAGTGCGCTGGCGGGCGATGACGCGAGCGGTGTGCCACTTCGACGAGCCATGGCCCAGGCCACGGACCTCGCGCACGATGGCCTTCGCGGCGCGGACGGCCGTCGGGCCGGAGGCGAGGATGTCGGCGAGGGCCGTCTCGACCGCGGCGTCGAGCGCTTCGGCTCCTTCGACTACCTCGTGCACCAGCCCGATCCGCTGGGCGCGTACGGCGTCGAAGCGGCGGCCACCGGGGAACAGCGCACGGGCGTGCGATTCGCCGATCTTCGCGATGACGAACGGCGAGATCACCGCGGGCAGGATCCCGAGCCGCGTCTCGGTGAACCCGAACTTGGCGCCGGACTCTGCGATGACGACGTCGGAAACAGCGCACAAGCCCATCCCGCCGCCGAGCGCCGCGCCCTGGACTCGCGCGACCACGGGCACGGGGCACGTATCGATCGCCTCGAACATGTCGGCCATAGCCATCGCGTCCTGCTCGTTGCCCTCGACGTCGAGGGACATCGCGGCGCGCATCCAGTCGATGTCCGCCCCGGCAGAGAACGTCTTGCCCTCGCCCGCGAGAACGACCGCGCGCAGGTCGGTCGCCGAATCTCGCTCGAGTGCCGCGAAGGTGATCCGAAGCTCGGCGATCAGCGAGGCATCGAACGCGTTGTGCCGCTCCGGTCGGTTCAGCGTCACGCGAGCGACGACACCCCCCGGCCCGGTCCGCTCGACCCGCAGCGCCTCCGTCACGGTCGGCATCCTACGCTCCGCATGCCCGTCGGACATCACCTGGCTGCAGCCCGATACGCTGCGGACATGCGAATCCTCGTCATCGGCGCCGGCGGCGTCGGCAGCGCCGTCGTTCCCATCGCGATTCGGCGCGACTTCTTTGAGTACCTGGTCGTCGCCGACTACGACGCCGGCCGCGCCGAGTCGGTCGCGGCCAAGGCGAACGACCCGCGCGTGTCGGCCGCCCGAATCGACGCCTCGAACCGCGAGGCGATCGCCGCGCTCATCCGCGAACACGGCGCGACGCACGTGCTCAACGCCGTCGACCCGCGCTTCGTCATGCCCATCTTCGATGCCTGCCTGGCCGCGGGCGCCGACTACCTGGACATGGCGATGTCGCTGTCGAAGCCTCACCCGGACCGGCCGTTCGAGGTCCCGGGCGTGAAGCTCGGCGACGAGCAGTTCGAGCAGGCCAACGCGTGGGAGGCAGCGGGCCGGCTCGCGCTCGTCGGGATGGGCGTGGAGCCCGGGCTGTCGGACGTATTCGCGCGCTACGCGCAGGACCACCTCTTCTCCGAGATCGAAGAGTGCGGCGTCCGCGACGGCGCGAATCTCACCGTCGACGGCTACGACTTCGCGCCGTCGTTCTCGATCTGGACGACGATCGAGGAGTGCCTGAACCCGCCGGTCATCTGGGACGAGGAGCGCGGCTGGTTCACCACCGAGCCGTTCTCGGAGCCCGAGATCTTCGACTTCCCCGAGGGCATCGGGCCGGTCGCGTGCGTGAACGTGGAGCACGAGGAGGTCCTGCTAATCCCGCGCTGGATCAAGGCCCGCCGCGTGACGTTCAAGTACGGCCTCGGCGACGAGTTCATCGGCGTCCTCAAGACATTGCACAAGCTCGGCCTCGACAGGACGGCAAAGGTCAAGGTCGGTGGCGTCGAAGTCTCGCCGCGCGATGTCGTCGCGGCGGTGCTGCCTGACCCGGCGACGCTCGGCGACAGGATGCACGGCAAGACCTGCGCCGGCACGTGGGTCAAAGGCACGGGCAAGGACGGCAAGCCGCGCGAGGTCTACCTCTACCACGTGGTCGACAACGCCTGGTCTATGGCCGAGTACGGCTCGCAGGCCGTCGTCTGGCAGACCGCGGTCAACCCGGTCGTCGCGCTGGAGCTGCTCGCGACCGGTCGATGGGCCGGGACCGGCGTCCTGGGGCCGGAGGCGTTCGATGCGATGCCGTTCCTGGACATGCTGACCGAGTACGGCTCGCCATGGGGAATGCGCGAGGGCTGATCAGGCGTATCGACGCGTGCCCTCGTGCGCCTCGTGCGCCTGGCGTGGAATCGGGCGCGATCCCCGCCAAAAAACAGTCCCACCAGCGTTAGGCGCGCTCAGGCGCGGCCCGGCGCGCCAAAGGTCGCCCCGAGCGGTTATCTGGCGGGTTGCGGTGTCGCTACGCATGCTCATCCCGCCGGTCCACGCTCGAAAGCTTGTCTCTCGATGTCGCCTAACGCTGGGCCCACCAGAATCTGACGGGAAAGGTCCCCTCAGGCGATCACGCTCTCCGGACGCTCGACGTGGCCCTCCGCCTCGGCATCGGCGAAGCCCACAACCTTGACGTCATCGCCGACGGTCACCGTTCCCGGCCGGTGGACCTCCCCGAGGACCCCGAAATCGATCTTGCGCTCGGCGTCACCGTCCTGCCGGAAGCCGCGGTAGCGGATGATCGTTCGGAGGGTGTCCAGGTCGCGCTCTCCGGTGTCCGGATGCTGCGTAGTGATCGCGCACCGGGCATCCGGCTTCGTGATGTGCAGTACGGCCGAGCCGATGGCCACCTCTTCGCCGATCCAGGTGTCCTCCTCGTGGGCGCTGGCGCCCTCGACCTCGATCAGCATCCGGAACCGCCGGCCGTCGACCGCCGGAACCTCGAGGTGCGCCGCAAGCTCGTGCAGCGATCCATCGGAGACGAGGCTCACCGCGTTCCGAACCTGCCTTTCGCCCTCGCGAATGCGCGTCCCGCCGGGCACGTCGCAGCGGACGAGCAGGACCTGCCGCTGCGCAAAGTCGGACAGCGCGGCGGCCCACGGCCCGTCGACGACATGGCCGATCGCGATGCGGTTGTAGATGTCCGTGCGCACCGGCTCGGCGAGGCGGACGTCGCCCTCGATCACGCGCCCATTGGGGAAGGTCATGCGGAGCCACGTCGCCTCGGCAGCGGTCTCGGACGCGATCTGGACAAGTCGCCCGACCGTGAGCCGATCGACGATGCGGCCGCGCTCGTCGACGAGGTAGAACCGCCGGTCGGTCGGGACGCCCATCTCCGTCAGCTCGATCGAGGTCGGGTGCTGGAGGCCCAGCCCGCGCACGGGCGCGATCGACAGGCGAGCGACTCGGGGCATGGCTGGCATCCTAGGCGGTGCCAGCGATCAGCTCGACGCGGTCGCCGGGCGCGACCGGACCTTCCTCGACGACCGACGCGTACCAGCGCGCGTCCTCCGGGTAGGCGCGCGCCGAGATTCGCCCGATCCGCTCCTCCAGGAACCATTGCGCCTGGTTCCGGCATGGCGTGGCGAAGTGGGTGAGCTCCAGGAGCGGCCCGCCATCGCCGATGCGCAGTCGGTCGCCGCCCTGAAGGCCCGCCCAATCGATCCCGGCCAGCGTCAGGTTCTCGCCGTACGCCCCGGGAAACGACTGGTGGCCCTCGGCGCGGATGCGTTCGATCGCCTCCACCGCGTACAGGCACACCGCCTGGAGCGGGCCGCCGTGGGCGGGCGGCGGGAGTCGATGCGCGTCGCGCTCAAGGCCCAGGGTGCGAATGTGCGTGCCTGCGATCGGGATCTTCGGGACGCCGCCCGGTGAGACGTTCACGGACACGACAACGCCGATCGACGGGTCGGCGGGGACTCCGCGCGGCCGCGTCCAGTAGACGTGGGTGCGATACGGCAGCTCGATGACGTCGGCGCCGGCCGTCTCCGCATCTGTCGCCAGGAGGTCGCGGACCTGGTCGAGGACGACCTCGCGTCGATCGGCGGGCATCGCCGCGACATAGCTGATCGACGCGACGCGGTCGACGATCGTCTCGGCGTCGCCGCGCTGGACCGTGTCGAATTCGGCCGACTCGATCGGGTCGAACAGGGCGACGCGGTCGAACGCCTCGCGCCACGCGCCGGTCCGGAAGCGCGGGTGGCCGTCATCGGCCGCGTTGATGATCTCCTCGAGCCGCTCGATCCAGGGTCGGGTGGCGTCGCGTGCCTGCCAGATCATCCCGACGGTGCCGGTGGGCCTGAGCACGCGGCGAATCTCGCTGACGGCGCGCACGCCGTCGAACCAGTGGAACGCCTGCCCGACAACCACCGCGTCGACCGAGTGGTTCGGAAGCGGGATGGCCTCGGCGGTGCCGTCCAGTGCCTCCGCGGTCGGCACGGCCGCGACGAGCTTCGCCCGCATCGCCGCGATCGGCTCGACGCCGACCAGCTCCGCGCCCGTATCGACGAGCTGCCGCGTCAGCTTCCCGGTGCCGGCCGCGAGATCCAGCACCCGCGACCCCGGCGCGATCCGCAGCTCCTCCACGAGCTTCGCGACCGCGTCCGGCGAGTAGCTCGGCCGCCCGCGCTCGTAAGCATCAGCTCCCGCCGAAAACCCCATCGCCGCCGATTCGTGAATTGCCATCGGAGGCGAAGGGTACCGGCGCCGTCGCGCCGGGCCTCACTCCAGTCTCTCGACTACCTCGATCTCGAGCGATGTGCTGATCTCGTACGGCTCGCCGCCCCCCGAACACGGGCCGAACTCCCCGATCACTGACGCCGAGATGCGCCAGCGCCCGACCGGCAGTCGCAGCTCGCCGTCTACGAAGAGGTCGTCGATCTTTTGCGGGAGCGCGTCGGCCCGGAGCTCGGTGATCAAGCGCGGCCCGATCTCGACGTGCCGTTCCTGACCAGTCATTACGCCGAGGTCCGTGCAGGCACTGTCGGTGGCGATCCCGATCGACAAGGGGTCGGTCGCATCCAGTTGCACCAGGGACAACCCGACCTCGGGTTGAAAGTGACTCGCGATGACTTGCGGGCCGTCCATAAACCAATACCAGACCGACAGCTCGATGGGAGCCCCCACCTCGTACGTCGGTCGCTCCGACTTGAGCTGCAGCGCAATCCCGCCGATGTCCGCGCCCCCGTAGACCGGCTTGTAGGGGTACTCGGTGGCCGGTGGGTGGCCCGGCGTCGCGGCAGGATCGTCGTCGACGACGATCTCGATCTCCGCCGTGAGGCTGAACCCACCCGTGATGCTGTCGCCGTCAAGCAGCTCGCCGCCGGCCACCGCGTAGAGGTGCCACGTGCCTTCAGGGAGACGGAGCACCGGGTCCTCCAGCCAAGCGCGGTGAATTGCCTCATCGGGATGGTCACCCATGAGGCCGCCGCCCTTCGCGAATGGCCGAGCGTACGGGACCGATCGTTGGAGGATCGTCCGGTCCCACATCAGGATGCTGATCCATCCCACGTCTATCTCGCCGAAAACGCGCTCGCGGATCCCGAACATGATCGGACCGCTGCTGTCGTGCCTGAACTCGATGCTTTCGTTCGGGCCATCGAACAACAGGGTCCCGGCGACATCAATCGCTTCGTTCGGCGCGTACCGGGCCTTGCTCGCGTGAAGCTCGAGCGAAAATGCTCCATCTCGATCCAGCGAGGTCGGCCCCTCACCGGCCGCAACTTGGGTAGGTAGCGGCGCGCCGGGTGCGACCTCGATCGTGAGCTCGGTCCGGAGCTCGTACTTTTGCCCAGCGCAGCCGCCAGTGCTGAACCTCGCGATCGCGTAGACATGCCACGTCCCCGCGGGCAGACGCAGGACGCGGTCCGCCATGTACGCCTGGAGTTCCTCGAACGTGGGACCGTCCGGCGGATCCTGGACAGGGGTACCGCCTTTCGCGTACGGCGACGTGATCGGCGCATCCCGCCGCAGCGTCGACTCCACGCACGCAAGGCGATAACCCCCACCGAGCTGGATGAGGCCAACGCCCGGGACAGCTACCGGTTCCAGGATGCCGAACCCAAGCGGGCCGCCATTCGCGCCGAGTCCGTGGGCGATCTGGGCCCCGGCCGCGGGCCCGCCGAACGTCAGGCTCGCCGTCATGTCGATCGGCTCGTTGGGGCGATAGACGGCCTTGGCAGATCGAAGGGTCAACGTGAAGTCACCGTCGCTGTCCGCCGCGATCAGCGAACCAGCCGTGCCCCCCGGTTCCGAAGTCGCGCCCGGCGTATCGCCGCTGCCGACCAGCGATCCGACGACAACGATCACAACGAGCGCGGCAAGGGGTGTCATCCACGCCATTCGGACCCGATGGCGCGCCTCTACCGCGCCCACATGGACTGGGTCGAGCCGCCCGGTTGGCACGGCGGCGGCGAGCCGCGACAAGCGCTGCGAGAGATCGCTGTCGAGGTCAGCCATCGGTGCCTAGCTCCGCGCGAAGGCGCTCGCGGCCGCGCGAGATCCAGCTGGCGACGGTGCCGCGCGGCGCGTCGAGCATCGTCGCGACCTCGTCCTGGGAGAAGCCGTCGAGCGTCGTGAGCACGATGGCGGCGCGGGTCCGGCGGTCGAGGCGGCGGAGGGCGTGCCAGAGGTCCGGGTCGGCGTCGATCGCCCACGTCGCGTCGGTATCGCGGAGGGCGAGGAAGCCCCAGCGACGGCGGCGGCGTCGCTCGTCGATCGCCAATCGGACGCCGACGGTCGAAAGCCAGCGCGCGGGCTCGCTCGGGTCCCGAAGCGGCCACGCTTGCGTGAGTCTCACGAACGTCTCCTGCGCCAGGTCGTGGGCCTCCTCGGCGTCACCGACGATCAGCGCGAGCCGCCGGACCAGCCAGTCTCGATGGGCTCGGAACACCGAGTCCAGGTCCGGGCTCGCTCGACGGGCGTCGTCGCCATCGGTTGCCAATCGACCCCCTCTCATCGAGGCCTAACGTCCCAGGTGGCCGGGTTGTTGCATTCGCCGTGCGCGCGGCTCGGTGTCGCGGCGTTCGGCACCGGATGTTCGTGGCTGTATACCAACGCGACAAGGTTGGACGGCGTCACGGCCCACAGAGCCCCCCAGAACGCCGCCGAAGCCACGGCCGGTGGAGTCGTGGATCATCACGAACCAACGGTAGCGGCGTGCCTCACTCCGTTACGTTGGATGACGATCCGAGCTGTCAGCTCGGGTGCTCCGGACGACGCGTACAACTCCCTCGTCCCGGGTGGTTCCCAAACCGCACCGCTGGGCGTACGATCCGACCCGATGCGGGGACGGTGGGTGCAATTGGTCCTCGTGGGCGTCGTGGGACTCGCCGGATGCGCGGGCCCGTCGCCATCCGCATCCACCGCGCCGGGCGAGGCGTCGACCGACCAGCCCCCCGGCCCGTCCACGACCCCCTTCCCCAGCGACGATGCATTCGCACGCCTGGTGGGCGAGGTGACGGGTGGCGCTGACCCGACGAGCGGCTCGCTCGAGGCCTTGTGGCAGGAGATCCTCGCCGACGCGGCGGTCGACGTCGCCTACGAGCCCCCCGCCCGAGTCGTCGGCTACCGCGGCGGCGAACTCCCGGACACGCCGTGCTCCAGGATGGCGGGCGTCGACTTCTGGCGCCAGAACGCGTTCTACTGCGAGCAGGATCGCGCGATCGTCTACGACGAGGCCTGGCTGCGTGACTTCGAGGGGCGGTTCGGACCGTTCGCCCCCGCCGCGATCCTGGCGCACGAGTGGGGTCACCATGTCCAGCGATCCTTCGGAGGCCACACGTACTCCATCCAGTTCGAGCTGCAGGCCGACTGCTTTGCGGGGCTCTTCCTGGCGTCCACAGAGGAGCGGGAGCCGGGCGTGTACGTCGTCGGCGATGACCTTCAGGCCGCCCTGGCGACATTCTTCGAGATCGGTAACGAGGCGTACGACGGGGAGTGGTTTGGTGCCGCGGAGCACGGCTCACCGCCGCAGCGCATGATGGCGATGGGGACCGGGTATCTGCCCATCTCGTCGACATCCGAAGAGAACCCACTGCCCGCGTCGAGCGGCCTGCCGTGGTGCCACGGCTACAGCGAGTTCATGGCGAACGACACGGCCACCATCGGCCAGTACCGATTCCTGAACCTGCCGGGCCGCACCGAGACCTGGCTTGGGTCGGCGTACGGGATCGCGGCGGACTCGCGCTCAGGGTTCAAGACATCCGACATTGCTATGTCCTGGATCGAGACGCTGCCGATCGTCGGCGAGGGCGGTACCCAGGCGCAGCTGGAGGAGCTGTGGCGCATTGGCTTCCCGGGCCTGGTGCCGCTCTACGACGTGCCGCTGCCGACGCCGGCGTACGGCTCCATGGCCGGCCGCTACGTCGAGAACCGGGTGCAGCAGACGGACGGATCCGAGATGGTCCAGAGTGGCGTCTTCGCGCTCATCTCCCCGTCCGATGCCGTCGGCGGGCTGATCGTGGTGATCATGCGGGATCAGCCGGCACCCACGGAGCTGAACGAGGACAGCCTGGCCATCATCCAGGAGCAGCTGGCCGCGTTCTACCAGGTCTTCAACCGGCTCTGTGGCCCGGACGAGAGCGGCAACGCGGGCGACGCCAACTTGAACGTCGCCTGCATGAGCGTGCAGTAGGGCGCAACGCGTCATTCCCCGGTGGTGGAGGGCTCGCTCACCGCCCGCACCAGGTCGGCCTCGGGCCCGTTCGCCCGCAGATCGCCATAGGGATCTGCGGCGCCCAACGCCCGCGGACCGATAACGGCGTACCAGGTGAAGCGTCCGTCCACGCCGGGACGCGTCGCTTGCCAGTTACCGTCTTGGCGACCATCGGCGTTCACGCTCGTAGCCACGGTGGAGGCGACCACGGGCAGCCAGTCGGCATCTCCTCCCGCAGGCTGGCCGATGAACAGGACGGCATCGGTGGTGGGATCCAGTCCGGTGAACGTTCCCAAGCCGACGACCTCGCCGTTGTCGGTCGTGACTGTGCGCAGCGACACCGATGCGCCGACGCTCGATGCCGGCGGTGCCGACGTGGGCGTACCGCCGTCATCGCCCCCGCCCCCCGCGAGCCCGAGCACGCCCAGCCCGGTAAGGACCACCCCGGCCACGGCCGCGATGCCCTGCATCCAGAGAGGAATGGTCTCCAGCCTGCCCGGTACCCGTGGCGCAGCGCCGGACTTGCGTGCTGCCCTTCGGGTCACGGCCGCGTCCTGCACGGCGACATCACGGGATATCGGCCCTCCGGCCGAATCGCGCGTAGTGGATTCGGTCGCCGATGCCCTGTTCGTACGTCATGCAACTTGCGCTCCAGGTGTTCGAGGCGGGGCCGTTCGGCCAGACGCCGAGGTAATCACCGGATGAGGGTCGAGGTACATCGGTGTCGGATGCCGCAAGGTCGATGAAGTGCCACGCCCCTCCGCTTGACTCGTCGCGAATGGCAGCCATGCAGGTGAGGTAGCCGCCGTGGCGCGTTGACCCACCACCGGTAAGGACCACGGCGCCAAGGTCGCCCCGGGCGTTGGGGGCAATGGCAGCGTACTGGATGGCGTAGCCGGGATCCATGAGCCAGGGCCGACCGGTGATGCACTCGCCCTGGAGGCAGGAATCGATCTGCGACTCGTTCAGCGTCACGACCCAGACGGCGGGGTAGGGGAGGTCAACCGTGTCGGTGTCCGGGTTGTCGAAGGATGCGATGTTCCATGCGAAGCCGATTTCCCTGCTGCTCACCGCCACCCACCCGGATGTGATCCGCCCATCGTTCTTCGCCCTGCCGTCGCTCAGGCGGAGACACCAATCGCTGGTATCCGGGGACATTCCCTGGCTACCGTCCGCGAGGCGGATGGCTCTGCGGCAGGTGTAGTCCGAGCGCGCCGGATCGTCGTAATCGCCATTCGCCGGCCAGCGGTAGCGGTCCTGTACGGTGTGCACGGTGACCGAGTCCTCGGAATCACGCCAGCGCCAGACCGCGAGGGACGAAGTGTTGCGATGCGCGGCGAAGTACATCGTGTCGGCGGCACCGCGGGTCAGATAGGGCCCGAAATACGGGTAGCCAATGGTCGCGTCGGTGCCGGGGAAGAAGCACTGCGCCTGCGGATCCGCGCCGGCGGCGAGGGCGGCCAGGGACATGCGGATCACGATCGCGCCGTGGAAGCCGGTCCCATCGGACCCGAAGGCGTTGATGGAGAGATACGCGTGCTCGGAGGTGGTCGCGACCTTCGGCTGGTCGAACCAGACACGGCCCGGGAAGCCGGTGGCCTCGGGGGACCAGTCGTAGTACGTGCCGCGGCTTCCGTCGAACACGGAATCGCCGGGCGCCACACCCAGGCGGATGAAGTTGCTGCCGGCAGCGTCCTGCTTGTACATCAGCACCCACAGCCATAGATCGTGGGCGGCGGAGTACTCCGCCCGCTGGTCGCCCCAGAATCGGTCCGCCTGGTCCGGGAACGTCGTGAACGGGCTCAGGAAGCGGAAGGAAGCGCCACCGTTGTCGGAGACGGCGGCATTGAAGTTCCACGTCATGAGGACGCGGTCGCCGGCAACCGCGACCTCCGGCTCCACCTGTGGTGAGATCGGATGCGGCGGGATGGGGGCCAGTTGGTAGGCGAGCGCATCTTCGGGGCGTTCCTCGCCCTCAGCTCCCCGGGGCGGCGCGAAGACGGATTCCTCGATCGCGGCCAGGTCGACGGCATCGTCAACCGGAACGGGCGGCGGGCCCTCCTGGTTGAGCTCCTCCTGCCCGGGGTCTTTGGCGCCGCGCAGGCGTACCAGCGGCTCAGGCTCCGCAGGCACGAAGTCCTGGGCCTCGATGGTGGCTGCCTCGCAAGCGGTCGCATCGGCGCGCGTCGTACCGGGATCTGTTGACACGGCGGTCGAGGGCGTCTGGTCGGCGTCGCAACCGGCGAGCAGCAGGGCCACGATGATGGCGAGGGATTCCACCCGGAAGGGCCGACGGGACACGGACACCCCTTCTCGCGCTGTCGCAATTGCCCATCGAGCGTAGTCGACCGCGTCAATCCTGAGGCATCCTCTGCCCGCGATCGGTGGAGGGCGTCCCGTCGAAGCTGTGGGTCAGGCGCGCAAGGCCGCGCGTCCGGACAGCTGCGCGACCTGGAGGCCACCCAGCTTCACATCCGGAAGATGCCGAACTTCGTATCGGGGATCGGGGCGTGGAGGGCAGCCTCGAGGCCCATTGCGAGGACGCGGCGAGTGTCGAGGGGGTCGATGATGCCGTCGTCCCACAGGCGGGCCGTCGCGAAGTACGGCGAGCCCTCGCGCTCGTAGGTATCGAGGATCGGGGCCTCGAAGGCCTCGCGCGCCTCGTCGGACGCCCACGCGCCGCCGGGCTGCGAGGCCTCACCGACCGTCGACAGCACGCGCGCCGCCTGCTGGCCGCCCATAACGGAAATCCGCGCGTTCGGCCAGGTCCACAGGAAGCGAGGCTGGTACGCGCGGCCGGCCATCGCGTAGTTGCCCGCGCCGAAGCTCCCGCCGATCAGGATCGTGAACTTGGGCACCGCCGCCGACGCCACCGCGGTCACCAGCTTGGCCCCGTCCTTGGCGATGCCCCCTGCCTCGTACTCGCGCCCGACCATGAACCCCGTGATGTTCTGCAGGAATACGAGCGGGATCTTCCGCTGGCAGGCGAGCTCGATGAAGTGCGCGCCCTTGAGGGCCGACTGGCTGAACAGGATCCCGTCGTTGGCGAGGATTGCGACGGGCCAGCCGTCGAGGTTCGCGAAGCCGCAGACCAGCGTCTCGCCGTAGAGCGGCTTGAACTCGTGGAACCGGCTGCCGTCGACGAGCCGGGCGATGAGCTCACGAACCGGCACGGAGCGCCGGGTGTCGGCCGAGATCGCCGCGTACAGGCCCGCGCCGCCCTCCCCGCCGTCGGCTGACACGGCCGGGGGCTCCGGGTCGCGCCGGTCCCAAGGTGGCGCCGGCGCCTTGCGCTCGAGATGGCGGACGATCGACCGACCGAGCGCGATCGCGTGCTCGTCATCGAGCGCCTCATGGTCCGCAACACCCGACTTGCGGGCGTGGACCTCAGCGCCACCGAGGTCCTCCGCCGACACCTCCTCGCCCGTGGCGGCCTTCACCAGCGGTGGGCCGCCCAGGAAGATCGTGCCGGTGCCCTTGACGATCACGGTCTCGTCGCTCATTGCCGGCACGTAGGCGCCTCCGGCGGTCGACGAGCCCATCACCAGCGCGACCTGTGGGATGCCCTCCGCCGACATCCGTGCCTGGTTGTAGAAGATGCGCCCGAAGTGGTCTCGGTCCGGGAAGACGTCCGCCTGGAGCGGCAGGAATGCGCCGCCGCTGTCGACGAGGTAGACGCACGGCAGCCGGTTCTCCAGCGCGATCTCCTGTGCCCGCAGGTGCTTCTTGACCGTCATCGGGTAGTACGTGCCGCCCTTGACCGTGGCGTCGTTGGCGACGATGACACACGTCGTCCCCTCGACCTTGCCGATGCCGGTGACGATCCCCGCGCTCGGCGCCTCGTCGTCGTACAGGCCGTTCGCGGCGAGCGCGCTGAGCTCGAGGAAGGCCGCGCCGGGGTCCAGTAGCCGGTCGATCCGCTCGCGGACAGGGAGCTTTCCGCGTTCGCGGTGCCGGGCGATGGAGCGGTCGTCGCCGCCCGCACCGCGTTCGCTCACGGTCGCCGTCCGGGCGCGCAGCTCGGCCACGAGCGCAGTCATTCGCTCTACATTGACGCGCGCGTCCTCGCTCGCCGGGTCGAGGCGCGATCGGAGGACGGACATGCCGCGCAGTGTACGAGTGGCCAACTCCCGAGCCCGACCCCACTGAGGTGAGGAGCGGTTCGCGATCTAGAACGGTTCGATCATGCCCGAGGCCTGGCACGTGCTGGATGGGCGCATTTCATCAAGCGAATCAGATGGCGCCTGGCCATCCGACCGGGCGCCATCGAGGAGGAAAGGTCTCCCTAAGGTTCGAAGCGCAGGGAGGCAACCACCGCGTCGAGCTCGGCGATCTCGGCGGGGGTCGCGTCTTCTGTCCAGGGAACGGTGGCGACGCCGATCGCGGACCCACCTACGTCGACCACGTATACCGTCGCCTTCTGTCCCGAAGCCATGGGCACCCTATGGAACCCGCCAGCTCCGGCATCTGGCCAGAGATAGATAGGCCCACCTTCGTCGCAGGCCGACGTGTCGAAGTCGGCCGGGACGGAAATCTCGAATCGCTTCGCCGGGTAGCCGCCGAGGGTGGTGTCCGAGGTCCCGTTCCACGACTGACTCTCCTGCACGGTGAGCGCGTGAACCACGGCAGCCGCGGTGCTTGCGTCGACGCGGGCGCCCTGCCAATCGCACGCGTCGACATAAACCTCATCAACAAGCGAAATCTCGAGCCGGACCGAGCCGTTGTCGACGCACACGGAATTCGAAAGTTTGAAGAAATTTCGGATGCCGTGCCATCCATTCGGTACGGTCGCGGTGGCTCGGATGGTCCCGAGCGTCACGCCGTAGGCGCCGCCGGCTGGGAAGTAGTCACACGCATACGGAGTGAATGTGTGCGATGGTGACGCGGTCGGCGCCGGGGCTGTCGCAGCGCCGAAGTTGCTCAGATGGGACACCTTGAAGATCGCGGCCATCGCGATGACGCCCGCAACTGCGAGCACGGCGACGCCGCCAATCGGGTAGGCGAATCGGGGCATCTGATGTCTCCCTAGGACCGTGCGCCAGGCGGGCTCCTGCCTTGTCCGGCGAGTCCGCTCGAAGGTGGCTGCCAGCACTCGCTGGGGGAGCCGGTTAGGAGCCGTCTCCTCGAGCCACCTGCCGATCGAGTCGTCGAACCGTTCGTTGCCAGCCATCACGCAGTCCTGTTCTTGGCGACTTCGGGCTGCCGCGCGTCGGCCTGGAGGGCCGCGCGCATCGCCTCGGTCGCGTAGTGAAGTCGGGATCTGGCGGTTCCCTCGGGGATGCCGAGCATCCGCGCGATCTCGGCGGCCGAGAAGCCGCTGTAGTAATGGAGGACGACCACTGCCCGTTGCTCGGGCTTCAATCGTCCAAATCCGCGCTCGAGCTGTTCCCGATCGGCGACGGCACCGGTGTCGTCGGGGATCGAAGGCTCGAGCGGCAGTGGTCTCACCTGGTTCGACCAGCGCCGCAGCTGCCGGCCCTGGTCTGCGCAGGCGTTGACCACGAGGCGATAGAGCCAGGCATCGAACCTGTCCGGATCGCGCAGGGACGGAAGCTGTTGCCACGCGCGAACAAGCGCTTCCTGCACAGCGTCCTCCGCTAGGTCCGAAGCCCGAAGGACCAGCCGAGCGACCGCGTACAGGCGATCACTGGCGGAGGTCGCGAGGACTTCGAATGCCTCGTGGTCTCCGCGCCGGGCCGCCTCGACGAGATCGCGCCGCATTCCCACTCCATCTCCGGCACGAGCCTGCTCTGGCCCGCGCTGTTCCTTATGACGGATCGCGCGGCCCAGATACTCAGATATTGCTTGCCGAGCGACTCCGGCCATGCGATGATGTGTACGTCATCAGGAGGGTTGAACAGTGTCGATGCCGGGGCGGATGGTCAGGTACGCAAGGCGCCGCAGCGGCCTGACCCAGCGCGAGCTCGCGGCGAGGGCCGGTATCCCGCAGGAGACGATCGCCCGGATCGAGAAAGGCCGCGTCGACCCCCGTGTCGGGACGCTCGATCGCCTGCTCGAGGCGTGCGAGTTCGGCCTCGAGGCCATGCCCCGCCTCGGCATCGGCATCGACCGGACACAGTTCGCGAGACTCCTTCGCGCGACGCCGGCGGAGCGCCTCGCGGTCGGCATCGCCGACGACCAGGCGATGCTCGAATTCCGGCGGAATCTGCGGGTCGCGGAATGAGCGAAGAGCCTCGATTCCAACCCGAGGAGCTCATTCGCCGGCTCGTCGAGGCAGGCATCGACTTCGTCATCATCGGCGGGCTGGCGGCGCAGGCACACGGCTCGACGTCGATCACCAGGGACCTCGATGTCTGCATTCCGCGCGATCCCGTGACCCTGGAGCGGCTGGCCGCCGTGCTGCGTGACGTTGCCGCCGTTCGGCGCGGCCTGCCGGTGGATGCGCCGCCGATGCCGCCACTCGACGCGCGAACGCTCCGCGCGGGATCGCTGTTCACGCTCGACACTGCTTATGGCCCGTTCGATCTGCTCGCCAATCCAGACCCCGGCTTCGACTACGACACGCTACGAAGGTCGGCACTCTCTACGACCCTGCTTGGCATGCCCGTGCTGTTCGCATCGCTGGACGACCTGATCGCCATGAAGCGTGCGGCAGGACGGCCGAAGGACCGGATCGAGCTCGAGATCCTGGGGGCGCTTCGCGAAGAAATCGACAAGCGCGATGATTGACGGACTTCTGCCTCCCGCGCTGGAACCTGGGGTCAGCCGTCGTCGTCTCGGCGCCATGCCAGAGCTCCATCGGCCTCGTGCCGCGCTTCGCGCTGTTTCGATCCTCATCGCTCTCATTTCGCTTCTCGCGCTCGCGGGTTGCGGCGTGACCGGCGTTGGCCTGCCGGGGACCGGCCCCCTGATCACCGTGGAGCTGCGCGGCGGCATGTGCATGGAAGGGGCATGCGACCACCGCGTGATCCTTGAGCCCGACGGACGCGTCCACGATGGCGCCACGCCGCCCAAGGAGCTGGGGCGCGTCCCCGCCCAGGCGATGGCAACGCTGACGGCGGCCGTCAAGGGCGCCGACTACGCATCGATCAAGTCGCACCTGTTCACCGGCGTGTGCCCCGTCGCGTTCGACGGCCAGGAGTTGATCTTCGAGTTCGCCGTCGGGCCCGGGACGCAGCGGATCGCCTCGTGCGAGGTTGACATCGACTGGGGGCACCCACTCTTTGTCGCCGTCGGCATCGCGCTCGGGGAGTGGATCCCGCTGCCGCTCACCTGATTCGCGAGGCACCGAGGCAGGGTCCAGGGCAGAAATGTGCTAGTGTGAAGTGGCAAGTTATTGCCTGAGGTACGCTGGATCCCGTGACCACCGCTTCCCCTGCGGCCCGCCAAGAAGCAGTTCCGAGCGCCGGCGAAGGCCTGAGCCCCGGCTCCCGCTCGGCCGAGGCCATCCGGATTCGGCTCGCGGACGCGTGGGGCGAGATGGGCGCCGCCTGGGGCGTGGCACCCGCGATCGCGCGCGTGCAGGCCTACCTGCTGACCCGCCAGTCGCCCCTCACCGAACGCGAGGTTCGCGAGGCCCTGGGGCTCTCGCACCGCGCCGCGAGCCTCGCGCTTGCGGAGGCAGTTTCGTGGGGCCTGGTGGAGCGAGTTGCGGAGCCGCGACGGGTCGGTCGGCGCGGCCCTGCCGGCGTGGCCTACCAGGCGGTCGGGGATCACTGGCGCTGGTTCGGGCGTGTCGTCGCCGAACGGAAGTCGCGCGAGGGCGACCCGATCCTGGGACTGCTGGAGCGCGCGGGTGAGGAAGCCGCGACCGAGCTTCGTGCCCATCCGGATGATGTCGAGCTGCAAGCGCTCCACGAATGGCTCCGCACCTTCCTCGTATTCGTGCGGTTGTTCGATCGGGCGGTTGGGCTCGTTCCGCGATTGCAGCCACGCGAGCTGGAGCGTGGTCTGCGCCTCCTCGGCGAGGTCGACGACGACACGGTGCTGCGCCTCGTCGGCCTGCTGGAGGGCCTTGAGGACCGCGACGTGCTGGACCTGCTGGAGGCACTGTCGCGGCTCTCGCCGACCGCCGCTCGCCGCGCGACCCACCTGATGTCCGGCGTCGTCCGCACGGTCAGTCGGTAGCTCGCTCGCTGAGTGCCCGCTCGGTCGGCGCGTCGCCGGCCTATGGCCGGTGCATCGACCATCCGTCGACGGAAGGGATGCCCAAGAGGCTCGCGACGGCCAACTTTGGACGCCGAACCTCCGATTGGTCGATGGGGTGGACCAATCGGAGGCTGAGCGTGGCTGATTGGTGGGGGCACGGGGCGCTCGTGTGTCGTATGGTCGACCGGTCGACCAAGGGGCAGCACTCGCGTCCCGCGCAGCGCCAGCGTGCCGGGCAGCGCCAGCGTGCCGGGCAGCGCCAGCGTGCGGCAGCACCCGCGTCCCGGCAGCGACGGCGTCGCGAGCAGGCAACGCCGCTACCGAATTCGAACCCGCCCGGGCCTGACGCGCTACTCGGCTGGGCCAAATCGGCGTGCGATAATCAAGCGGGCGCGTGCGACCCGAGAGCCCGAACGGGCATGACCCCGAGGCTGGCGACCGGAACACCCGCGCCGAGAACCCGAGGAACCATCCGAACATGAGCCCAGAGACGTCCACCTGGACGACCAAGAAGGGCCTCGCCCAGATGCTCAAGGGCGGCGTCATCATGGACGTTGTCACGCCCGATCACGCAAAGATCGCGGAGGACGCCGGCGCCGTGGCCGTCATGGCCTTGGAGCGAGTGCCCGCGGACATCCGCGCCACCGGCGGCGTCGCCCGCATGTCCGATCCCGAGATGATCCAGGGGATCATGGACGCCGTGACCATCCCGGTGATGGCCAAGGCGCGGATCGGCCACTTCGTGGAGGCGCAGATCCTGGAGGCGCTCGGGGTCGACTACATCGACGAATCCGAGGTTCTTACCCCCGCCGACGAGACGAACCACATCGACAAGCACGCCTTCAAGGTGCCCTTCGTGTGCGGCTGCCGGAACCTCGGCGAGGCGCTCCGGCGCATCAACGAGGGCGCGGCGATGATCCGGACCAAGGGCGAGGCGGGCACCGGCAACGTGGTCGAGGCCGTCCGCCAGCTGCGTTCCGTCCTCTCCGAGATCCGCCGGCTCCAGGGAATGCGCGACGACGAGCTGTTCGTCGCGGCCAAGGAGCTCCAGGCGCCGTACGAGCTCGTCAAGGACGTGGCGGCGAACGGCAAGCTGCCGGTCGTCAACTTCGTCGCGGGCGGCATCTCGACGCCGGCCGACGCCGCGCTGGTCATGCAGCTCGGCTCGGAGGGCGTGTTCGTGGGCTCGGGCATCTTCAAGAGCGAGGATCCGGCCCGGATGGCAAACGCCATCGTCCAGGCGACGACCCACTTCGACGACGCGAAGATCCTGGCGGACGTGTCGAAGGGCCTCGGCGCCCCGATGCGCGGGCTCGCGATGGAAGCGATCCCCGAGGCGGAGCGGCTCGCGGTTCGAGGCTGGTGACCCACGGCCTCGACGCGAGGCCCGTGGCATGAAGATCGGGGTACTCGCGCTCCAGGGTGATTTCGCGGAGCACGTCCGCATGCTCGACGCGATCG
>DATKBR010000087.1:0-34354 GCA_035513775.1 Candidatus Limnocylindria bacterium | reverse complement strand
GGCGTTCGCCGCGGCCCGCTCGGGCGAGTCGGGCAAGGTCGTCATGAGCTGGACGGACTGATGGCACGCACCCGGCCCGATCCGCTGGCGTTCCTCGCCGATGAGATCGCGGCTCTGCGCGAGCGCCACCTGTACCGTCCGTTGCGGGTGATGAGCTCGGCGCAGGGGCCCATCGTGTCGGTCGACGGGCACCGCGTCATCAGCCTGTCGTCGAACGACTATCTCGGGCTGACCCACCACCCGCGCCTGCGCGAGGCAGCCCTCGCTGCGGTGCGCGACTTCGGCGTCGGCTCCGGTGCGGTCCGCACGATCGCCGGGACGATGACGATGCACGAGGAGCTCGAGGCGGAGCTGGCCGCCTTCAAGGGAACCGAGGCGACGCTGACGTTCCAGTCGGGCTTCACGGCGAACACCGGGGTCATCCCGACGATCACCGGCGAGACCGACCTCATCGTGTCGGATGCGCTCAACCACGCCTCGATCATCGACGGCATGCGGCTCTCGAAGGCGCCGCGCAAGGTCTTCCCGCACCGCGACGTCGCGGCGCTGCGCGAGATCCTGCACGAAGCCGCCGAGCAGGGCAGGGCCGACGGGTCGGGGCCGTACCGGCTGATCCTCGTCGTCACCGACGGCGTGTTCTCGATGGACGGCGACATCGCGCCGCTGCCGGGGATCGTCGAGGCGGCCGAGGAGGTCGGCGCCGCGGTCTACGTCGACGACGCACATGCGTCGGGAGTTCTCGGCCAGAACGGCCGCGGCTCCGTCGACCACTTCGGGCTGCATGGCCGGGTCGACGTCCAGGTCGGGACTATGTCGAAGGCCATGGGCGTTCTCGGCGGCTACGTCGCGGGCTCGCATGCCCTTCGCGAGCTCCTCGTCCAGCGCGCGCGGCCGTTCCTCTTCTCCACCTCGCATCCGCCGGCCGACGCCGCGGCGTGTCGCGCTGCCATCCGGGTGATGGAGGACGAGCCCTGGCGGATCGAGCGGCTGTGGGCGAGCACCCGCCGGTTCAAGGCGGAGCTGAACGAGCTCGGCTTCGACACCGGCCGTTCCGAGACGCCGATCACGCCGGTCATCGTCGGCGATTCGGAGACAGCGATCCGGTTCTCCGGCCGGCTGTTCGAGGAGGGCGTCTTCGCGACCTCCGTCGTCTTCCCAACGGTGGCGCTGGACCAGGCGCGGCTCCGGGCGATCGTGACTGCGGCGCTGAGCGACGAGCAGCTCGATCGCGCCCTCGGTGCCTTCGCCCGCGTTGGCCGCGAGCTGGGCATCATCTCGGGATGACTGGGGGGGCCGCGGAGAGATCGCCGAATCGCGCTGCCGCGGCCCCGGACGACGACTCCTTCGAGTCCGCGGCGCCGGATCCGGCGCCCGCCCACGCCCTGCCCCTCGACGCCCACCTCCACACCGACCAGTCGCCCGACAGTTCCGTCCCGATCGACGTCTATGCGTCGCTGGCCGTCGAGCGCGGCATCCCCGAGATCGCCATCACCGATCACGTCGACTTCGACCCGCGAGATCCCGCCTTCGAGTACTCGCGCTACGACGACCGCGAGCGTGTCGTCCGCAGCGCCGCGGAGCGGTGGGCGGGCGAAGGGGTGACGATCCGCTTCGGCGCGGAACTCACCTACAACCGCCGCTGGGACGCCGACGTCCGCGAGCACCTGCGCCGATACCGCTACGACTACGTGATCGGCTCGGTCCACGACTGGCCGGAGTCGCCGTACTGGCCGTCGCGCGTCCGCGACTGGATCGCCGGCCGCTCCCTCGACGAGATCGTGGCCCCGTACTACGCCGAGATCACCGCGGCGGCCCGCTCCGGCCTGTTCGACACCATCGGTCATCTGGATGTCGTCAGGCGCTACCTGTATCCGTACGTGACCGCCGCGGACCTGGCGGCGCGCCCGGACCTCCACGAGCCGGCGCTGCGGGCGATCATCGAGGGCGGGGTGTCGCTCGAAGTCAACAGCAGTGGATTGCGGTACCCGGGTGCGGAGACGTACCCTTCGGCAGCGGTCGTCGCACGGTATCGCGAGCTGGGGGGCGAACACGTGGTGGTTGGATCCGACGCCCACTCCCGTGGGTCGTTCGCGGCGCGACTGGACGAGTCGTATGGGCATGTCGTCGCGGCCGGCTTCGAAGCCCTGAGCTTCCGGCGCGGCGCGGAACGCGTGCGCATACAGGTGCCGCGCGACACCTCGCAGAGTACCGCTGACGCGTTGCGCGCCTAACGCCGAGTACCGATCCTCGTTACCCAATGGACGACGAAACGCTCGATCGGCTCGTCACGGAGGCCAAGGCGGGTGACCGCGAGGCCTTCGGTCGCATCTTCGATGCGTATGCCGTGCCGATTCATCGCTTCATCGCCAGCCGCGTCAGCAGCCCGAGTGACGCGGAGGACCTGACGCAGCTCGTCTTCGTGAAGGCCCTGGAAGCGCTCCCGCGCTACGAGGCGCGGGGCATCCCGTTCGGGGGCTGGCTGTTCAGGCTGGCCAGGAACACGATCATCGACCAGATCCGAACTCGGCGGGACCATCTTTCGCTCGTTGCCGCTGTCACTCGGGAGACCGAGGACACCGGACCGGAGGCGAAGGCGGTCCTCCGGGAAGACCTCGACCGGGTCGCCCGGGCGATGACGGAGCTGACCGACGATCAACGTGAGGTGATCGCACTGCGCTTCTTCGCCGGGCTTTCGGTCCTCGAGGCGGCCGTTGCCATGGGACGCCAGGAAGGCACCATCCGCGGCCTGCAATTCCGCGCGATCGCCTCGCTCCGGCGCTCGCTCGGGATCGAGACGCCTGCGCACGCACCGTCGTCCGCCGCGGCCGTCACGGCTGCGACGATGCAGGTGCTCCGATGAGCGCCTACACCAACGACGAGCTCCGGCAGCTGGATCACGTCGAGGACATGCTCGAGGCCTACGCCGATGCGCGGCTGTCGCCCTCGGGTCCGGTGCTCGCCCGCATTCGCGCCAACGCGATGGCGATGGTCGCCGCCTCGGCCGCTATCGCGGCGGCCATCGCGGCGGCGGAGAGTCGCGCCGGCGAGCCCGCCGCGCTCGCGTCCCGCTGGCGCCTGCCCCAGCTCCAGGTCCCTCGACGCGCTTTTGCGCTCGGGCTTGCCGCGACGATGACCCTTGGGACGAGTGCCGCCGTGCTCGCGGCGCCGCCCGGCAGCCCGTTCTATAACGCCCGGATGGCCATTGAGGGCGCCCTCCTGCCGACCCAGGTGGACGCCCGCCTCGCCGCGTACGAAGAGCACCTGGCCCAGCGAGTCGCCGAGGCCCAGGCGGCCGCGGCGAGCGGCGATCACGTGGGCCTGGAAGCGGCCCTCGCCGCGTACGCACGTGAGGTGGATGCCGCGGTCAGCGACATCGGCGACGACGCAGATCGCCTTGCCCATCTCGAAGCGGTCCTCGCGAAGCACGTGGCGGTTCTGACCGCGCTCGAGGCCAAGGTGCCCGGAGAGGCGTCCATCGACCGAGCCATCGAGTCCAGCCAGAAGGCCGTCGAGAAGATCAAGGAGAAGGCGAGGAAGGGCGGCGGCGGTCGACCCACCGACCTCCCGTCGGGCTCCGAGAACCTGCCGGGTCGCGACTAGCTGCAAGGTAAAGCGGGCGCATTGACGGGTGCGCCTCGATGGCGACCCGGCCCGCACAGGCGACCCGGCCCGGCGACGGCGACACGCTTGGCGATGGCGACCCGGCCTCCGCGGATGGCCACCGATTGCGACCTGTCCCTCGGTCACCGACTTTTTCCGCCAATTGGCACCCGCGGACAACTGGCGCCTCAACCACCGCCTCGCCGAGCCAGCGGTCGCGCCGCGGTCCCTCGATTGATCCCGCCCACGCTCGCGTCGGTACATTTCCGTCCCGACGGTCGACTGTGACCCCTGATTCTGGGCCGCTTGTCGTCCCCGGGTGACGATTACGGCCAGCAGCGGCCGTGGCTCCCGCCGGCCGGCCAGGTTTGCGTTGGCTGCGTCGAACAGTAGAGCGGTACGCGTCCGCGGCACGCCCCGCATGGAGGCGGGACGCGGGCGATGACGCGGGCAGCAAAAGAACGAGGGCCCGGTTTCCCGGGCCCTCGTTGCCTTGGTCAGGTCCCTGTTGGGACTGCTCCGTTAGCGCCGGCTCTTGGCCCGCGCCGGGGTCATCACGACGACGCTCGCGAGGAGCACGCCGAGAGCGACCACGAGCAGCCAGGCGCCGTCCGCCGGGCCCGAGGTGCCGTTCCCGCCGATGGTGGCGGTGTTGGGCTCGGACGGAGCATCCGTCTCGCCCGCGCCCTCGTCGGTGAACTCAGGGGTCGGGGTGGGCTCCTCAGGAGTCGGGGTGGGCTCGTCCGTGGCGGGGGGCTCGGTCTCATCGACCTCGTCGCAGAAGATGATGTGGCTGATGTTCTGGTCGCCTTCGCCGGCCTCAAAGGCCTCGTAGGTGCCGTTGCCGTTCGTGTCTGCCCAGACGGTCTCGCCCGCGCTCACGTCGTTGAAGATCGTGTTCGCGAACTCGCCGGAGCCAGACTTGACGATGACCTGGCCGTAGTCGGCACCGAGGACGTACGTGCCCTGCTCGAGGCCGAGGTCACCTTCGCCGGCGTTGATCTTGGTGCAGTTGTCGCCCCAGAACGCAGGGTCGTTGTTCCCCGCCGAGCCATCAGCGTACCCGTCGACCGTCGCCCAGACGGTCACGCCCGCGACCGCAGTGCCGAACATGGCGATCGACAGGACCCCTGCGCCGAGCAGGGCTGCGAGCTTCTTCGTCGTGCTCATTGTTCTTCGTTCCCTCCGCTATCCCAAACATGGACCGGACCGATTTGCGACCCCCCCGAGAGCCGTACCGTAGTACTTCTGCCGAGGTTCCCAGGACCCTCCGAGGGCCCGATCGGTCCCGTAGTCTGCACCAAGGTCCCTTGCGCGTCTAGTACTTCCGCACACCTCCAGACCACTCCTAACGAAGCAGAAGTACTACAGACCGTCCACGATATTGGTGCGTTTGGTCGACGCTCCCACCCCGCGGTGCCCGAAGCGCCTGCGACAGCGGCCGTAAGTACCATGCGCGAATGAACGCGCGCGACGATTCGACCGGGCCCACCCTTCGGGGCGCCGCACGCGAGGCCGTCCGGGCCGCGCTGGTTCGGGCGATCGAGACGGGCCGGCTGCCGGACGTCCCGGAGGCGCAGGCGGCCGAGATCGAGGTGAGCCGGCCGGCAAAACCGGAGCACGGAGACCTCGCTTCGAACCTGGCCCTGCGGATGGCCCGCCCGTTGCGATTGGCGCCGCTCGCGATAGCCACGGCGCTGGCGGAGTCGCTGACGGAGATTCTCACCTCAGACCCCGGCGCGGCGATCGGCTCGGCCCACGCCGCCAGCCCAGGCTTCCTGAACCTGCGCTTCTCCGAGGCCGCGATCGAGGCGGTCGTCGACCGGGCCCGCCGCGACCCGGCGAGCTGGGGCCGAGTGGCGCGTTCGTCGGACGCCGGCCCGGAGCGGCACGTGAACGTGGAGTTCGTTTCCGCCAACCCGACGGGGCCGCTCACCGTCGGCAACGCCCGTGGCGCCTTCGTCGGCGACCTGCTCGCGCGCGTGCTCGAGGCTGGCGGACAGCGCGTCACGCGCGAGTACTACTTCAACGATTCAGGCGCGCAGGTGCGCAACCTCGGCGCCTCGGTGCTGGCAATCCGCGAGGGCCGGGAGATCCCCGAGGACGGCTACCACGGCGAGTACGTGGTGGACCTCGCCGCCGAATTGCCAGGGGACCTCGGGACGCCGGGCGCGGACGCGGCGGCTGAGGAAGAGCGGGCATGGGCGGCCGGCCGCTGGGCCTCGGCCAGGATCCGCCTTGGCATCGAGGCAACCCTCGAGGCGTTGGGCGCGCGCTTCGACGTCTGGACGACCGAGGGCAGCCTGGTCGAGCACGGTTGGGTCCAGCGGGCGATCGATCGGCTGCGCGATGGCGGCCATCTCTACGAGCAGGACCGCGCGACGTGGTTCCGCTCGACCGCGTTCGGCGACGACAAGGACCGGGTCGTCATCCGTTCCAACGGAAGCCTGACGTACTTCGCGTACGACATCGGCTACGTGACCGAGAAGTTCAGCCGCGGCTTCGACCACCTCATCTACATCTGGGGGGCCGATCACCACGGGACGGTGGCGCGGCTCAGGAATGCCGCGGAGGCCATGGGCTTCGACAAGTCGAAGGTCGAGATGATCCTCACCGGCTGGGTCCACTTCCTCCAGGACGGCAAGGAGCTGTCCATGTCGAAGCGGGCCGGGACGTTCATCACCCTCGATGACCTGCTCGCCGAGCTGGGCACCGACGCCGCCCGCTGGTACTTCGCCAGCCGCGGCGCGAACGTCAACATGGACGTCGACCTGGAGCTGGCGAAGCGGCAGTCCAGCGACAACCCTGTCTACTACGTGCAGTACGCGCACGCGCGGATCGCCTCGATCCTGCGCAAGGCGGCGGAGACCGGCCTGGCCACGTCGCCGTCGGTCGCCGGCTCTCTGGGCGGCGAGCCCGAGGGCACGCTGGCGAGGGTCGCCGCGCGCCTGCCCGAGGTCGTCGAGGACGCGGCGGCGGCGCAGGAGACGCAGGGCATCACGACCTACGCCACCGAGCTCGCGACCGCGTTCCATGCCTTCTACCGGGACGCCAGGGTCGTGGACCCGGACGAGCCGGAGCGGTCCGCGAAACGCCTGGCCCTCGTGGATGCGACGCGGATCTCGCTGGCGAACGCGCTCGCGCTCCTGGGCGTCTCGGCGCCGGAGGCGATGTAGAGCCGGCCGCCCCCGCTACTCCCCCAGCGCCGCGATGATCGCCGCGGCGTTCGCTCCGATCCCGATCGAGACCGTGCTCGATCCGGCGGCGTGGCCCAGGGAGCCTCCCAGCGGCAGCTGCGCCACCGCCAGCCGAGCGGCGGCCGCGAACTCGTCGGCATCGGCCGGCGTGTCCCACACGGTGAGGAGCGCTACGGCAACGGCGCCATTGGGGCCGCGCAGGAGAGCGAGTCGGTCGCCTCCCCAACCCGCGCTGGCGGCACGGGCATTCGCGATCGTGACACCGCCCTCGCGGAGCCAGGTGCGGAGGATCAGCTCGCCAAAGGTGTCCTGGGCCGCCTCGGTCCACCCCGCGCCGAGGTCCTGGGCCAACCCGGCCGGAAGCTCGACAGCGATCGGTGGCTGGCGCTGGAGGTAGAGATCGGGGTGGAGGACCTGCTCGGTGGAATCGGGCGGATCCGCGTAGGCCGCATCCACCGCCGCGTATCCGCCACCGGCCAGGAGTCGGGAGACGAAGGCGAAGCCGTCCTCGTACGGGAACGTGGCCGTGTCCCGGAGATACGCGGGCGCGCTTCGGAGCGCCTCGAGCGCCACCGGATCGAGGGCCGCGGCGAGGACCTCGCCGAGCTCGCGCGCGTCCAGGAACGAGGTCATCCACCCGGTCTGGACGGAGGTGGCGTCGCCTTCGACGAGGGCCAGGCGGGCCAGCGCCTGGTCGCTCTGGTCGCTGGCGTCGATGCCCAGCGCGCCGAGGTCGAAGTGCTGGTCCTGGAGCTGGTGCGTGAACTCGTGGGCGTAGGTCGCCTTCTCCGCGCCGCCGACGCGGCCGGATCGGCTGACCACGAAGAGCTCGTCGTCCTCCGGCGAGTAGTAGCCGGCCACCTGCCCGGCCTGGAAGGCGAGGGTGATCGCCCGCAGCGAGGAGCCCGGCGGCAGCAGCCCGAGGGCGATCAGCAGATCCTCGGTGTCCTTGAGCAGCGTCGGGGTGTAGGCGCGGTCGAACTCGGCCTCGAAGTTCGTGTGCAGGACGGACTCGTCGATGGTCACCGGGTCGACGTCGGCGGTCGGCTGGAGCCCGCGAATGCCCGCTACGGCGTCCCGGATCTCGGCATACACCTCGGCGGGCGGGCGGGCGGTTCCCGTCGGTACGGTGGGGCCGGTGGTCGCGACCGAGGTCGCACTCGGCGAGGGGGTGGTCGTGCCGCACGCGGCGACGGCCAGGACGAGGGCGGCGGCGAGCGCCGCGGGCCGACGGGCAGGTGAATAGCTTGGCATCCGGCCGCGATCCTACCGACCGCAACGCCGATCGTCGCCGGACGAAGGTCCTCGTTGGCGTTTCTTAATCGCTTGGGGCGCTGGACCTGAACACCCCGCGCATAGTCTCGATTCCGGACCGAACCCTCGTGGTTCCATCCTCCCTCCCTCAGACCGGGGGCGCCGATTGGGCAGGCGCCTCCGGTCTTTCCTTTTCCCTCGACCGCGCGTCGAGCGCCGCGGGCAACCGGCAAGCCAGCGGCGTGTGGGAGAATCTCCGGGATGGAGATCACCTGGTACGGGCAGACCTGCGTGCGGCTGAAGGGGCGCGAGGCCGTGGTGGTGGCGGACGCGTACCAATCGATCGTCGGGCCTACCGGGCGGGGCATCACCGCGGACATCGCGACGTACAGCCATCCTGATGACGCGCCATTGGCCAAGGGCAAGGGCCGGCGCAGCCGGGACGGCAAGACCATCCTCCCGACAAGCCTGGAGTCGGTGTTCACCATCGATGGGCCGGGCGAGTACGAGGTCAAGAACGTCCTGCTTACCGGCGTGCGCACGTATCGCGACGACGCCAAGGGCGAGCGGCTGGGCCGCGGCACCGCGTTCGTCTTCGAGCTCGACGGGCTGCACACGATCCATCTCGGTGATGTCGGCCACCTCCTGACCCAGGAGGAGCTCGGCGACATCGGCTCGGTCGATATCGCCTGCGTCCCTGTCGGCGGCTCGCTGAACGCGACGAAGACCGCGGAGCTGATCGCCCAGCTGGACCCGAAGCTCGTCATCACGATGCCGGTGTGCCCGGACGACGCGGACTGTGCCGAGGCCCTGGGCAAGTTCTTCCACGAGATGGGCGGTGACCCGACCGCCCAACCCAAGCTGTCCGTGTCGATCTCCACGCTGCCCCAGGAGACCACGACGGTGCTCCTCGAATCGCGCGGGAAGGCCTGACGGGAGCCCTTCCTCCCGACGAGCGGAAGTTGAGCGACGCGCCATGACCCAGGACACGCTCCCCGTCGACCGCATCCTCGCCCCGTTCCGGGAGTTCGCGCGGAACAGCGCCGCCAGCGGCATCCTCCTGATCGCCGCGGCGGTCGTCGCCCTCGCCTGGGCGAATTCGCCTTTCGCGCTCAGTTACACCGAGCTGTGGGAGACCCGCCTCACGATAGGTTTCGGGGGCACCGCGCTCACGAAGTCGCTCCACGACTGGATCAACGACGGCCTGATGGCGGTGTTCTTCTTCGTGGTCGGGCTGGAGCTCAAGCGCGAGGTCCTCATCGGGGAGCTCGGTTCGATCCGCCGGGCGCTGCTCCCGATCACCGCGGCCATCGGCGGCGCCATCGTGCCAGCCGTCCTCTTCCTGGCGATCGTCGGGCCCGGCGATGCGGGCCGCGGTTGGGCGATCCCGATGGCGACGGACATCGCCTTCGCGCTCGGCGTGCTGGCGCTGCTCGGCGACCGCATCCCCATCGGGCTGCGGGTGTTCATGGCCGCGCTGGCGATCGTCGACGACCTGATCGCCGTCCTCGTGATCGGGATCTTCTACACCTCGGATGTCTCCGTTCCGGGACTCGCCGCGTCGGCCGCCTGCCTCGGGTTGCTGGTCGGGGCGAACGTCCTCGGTGTTCGGCGTCCGGTCGTCTACGGCCTGCTGGGTCTCGCGACATGGTTCGCCGTTCTCCAATCGGGCATCCACCCCACGGTTGCCGGCGTGCTGGTGGCGCTGACCATCCCTGCCCGGACGAAGCTCGACGCAGCGGCATTCGCGGCAAAGGCCGGCGAGATCGTGAGCGCCTTCGCGGAGCGCGAGGCAGACACGACGCCGGTCAAAGCGGAGGACCACCACAGCGAGCTGTGGGAGCTGGAGGAGATCTCCGAGCGGGCGCAGGCGCCGATGCTCCGCTTCGAGCACGCCCTCCAGCCGTGGGTTGCGTTCGTCGTCGTGCCGATATTCGCCCTCGCCAATGCCGGTATCGCGATCGGCGCCGACATCGGCAGCCTCATGGGTGACCCGCTGGTGCTGGGCGTCGCCGTCGGGCTGGTGGTGGGCAAACAGGTCGGGATAACGGTCGCCGTCCTGCTCGCCCTGCGCTTCGGCCTGGCGTCACTCCCGCACGGCGTGACGCTGGCGCACGTCTACGGCGCGGCCTGGCTGGGCGGGATCGGGTTCACGATGAGCATCTTCATCGCGGACCTGGCATTCGCGGACGCGTCGCGCCTTGCGTTGGCGAAGCTCGGCGTCCTCGTCGCCTCGGCGATCGCCGGCGCCGGCGGCTACGTCGTGCTGCGGCGCGCGACACGTGCCGCTACGGCGCGGCCCGCTCCAGGACCACCCGTCCGCGCTTGACCACCGCCCGGACCAGGTCCGCCGCGGGCCAGTACGGGATCTGGCGGTGGGTGGGCACGCTCCAGATCGCCAGGTCGGCGTGGCGCCCCGTCTCGATCGAGCCGACCTCGTCCGCCAGTCCGAGCGCCGCCGCGGCGTTGATCGTCGTCGCCGCCAGTGCCTCCGATGGCGTCATCTTCAGCTCCAGGACCGCCACCGTCATGACGAACGGCAGGCTCGGCGTGGGCGACGTCCCCGGGTTGAAGTCGGTCGCGAGGGCGACCGGGATGCCGCGCTCGATGAACGTCCGGGCCGGCGCCCGGTCCTCGTGCATCAGGAACCACGTGGTCGCCGGCAGGAGCACCGCCACCGTGGGCTGGCCGGCGTCGGCCGCCGCCGCGAGGGCATCGATGCCGGTCGGTGACGGCACCGCCAGGTGGTCCGCCGAAAGCGCGCCGATCTCCGCGGCAAGCTCCGCGCCGCCGCTGGGTGCCAGCTCGTCGGCGTGGAGCCGCGATCCCAGACCGAGCCGTGCGGCAGCCTCCAGTACGCGCCGGGACTGGTCCGGGCTGAACACGCCGCGCTCGCAGAAGACGTCGGCGAATCTCGCTCGACCCTGGGCGACCACCCCCGGCAGCTGCTCGTCGATCAGGTGGCGGACGTACGCCTCGGTGCCCGCGGGTCGGGTGCGGTACTCGGGCGCGACGGCGTGGGCGCCGAGCCACGTCGGCAGGATGTCGACCGGTCCCTCCTTGCCCAGCTGGTGCGCGATCTCGAGGAGGCGCAGTTCGGTAGGCAGGTCCAGCCCGTAGCCGGATTTGGCCTCGATCGTCGTGGTGCCGTTGGCAAGCATCTCGGCGAGCCAGCGCCGGCCGTGCTCCGCCAGCGTTTCGTCGGTCGCCGCGCGGGTGGCAGCCACCGTCGAGAGGATGCCGCCGCCCGACTGGAGGATCTCGAGGTAGCCGGCGCCGCGCTGGCGCAGGACGAGCTCGCCCTCGCGCGAGCCGGCGAACAGCAGGTGCGTGTGGGGGTCGATGAGGCCCGGCGTCACGGTGCCGCCGGCGGCATCGAGCCGGGCGAAGCGAGCAACCGGGTAGCCGCTCCCCTCGAGCGCCTGGATCAGGTCGTTGCGCGGCCCCGCGGCGAGGATCCGGCCGTCCCAGCACGCAACCGCCGGCGCGGTGTCGTGCGTCGCGTCGCCGCCCGGTGCGACGAGGAGCGCCGGGTCGTCCATGCGCACGCCGAGCCGGAGCCCGCCGGCCATCGTCGCGACCTCCGCGGCGTGCTCGATGAGGAGCCCTGGCAGGCCGTCGGAGGCTCGCCCGCCCTGGATCAACCGGAGCCCCATGGACACGCCCTCAGCCCGCCGGGGCGCGCGCCGCGGCCAGGCGCTGCTCGAGGACCATGAGCGGTTGCGCGTCGCGCAGCTTCAGGTACGCGGCGGCAGCAGCGAATCTCGCCGCGGGCCCTGCCGCCGCCGGGGCGCCGGCGTGGATCGCGACCGCATCGACGGCGGCCTGGGGCACGAGCCCGATGAGCTCCGACTCGCGGATCGCGACGCCCTCTTCCTCGGCAAGGCGCCTGACCTCGTCGTAGACCCGCCACATCGGCGTCGTCGCGAAGTCCAGGAGGTTCATCGAGACCTGCGCCGCGTCGAGCTCCTCGATCCTGAAGCCGTTGCCCTGGACAGCCGGCAGGCCGCCGCCGGATTCCCGGACGCGGCGCGCGATCCGCTTCGCCACCTCGATGTCGTTCGACGCCAGGTTGACGTTCCAGGCGATCAGGAACGGGCGAGCCCCGACGGCCATCGCGCCCGCGCGAGGGTGGGTGCGCTCAGGTCCGAAGTCCGGCCGTCGATCCTTCGCCGGGTCCCCGATCTCGTCGCGGACTGCTTCGTAACCACCGCGGCGAACGTCAGCAAGTCGCACCCGGTCCGGCCGGCTTGCCGAGCGCGCGTACAGGTAGACGGGGATCCCGAACCGGTCCGCGACCCGCGCCCCGAACGAACGCGCGAGCGCGACGCAGTCCTCGATCGTCGTAGAGCCCAGGGCCACGAAGGGGACCACGTCGAGTGCCCCGATCCGCGGGTGCTCGCCGACGTGCACCTCCATGTCGATCGCGTCGATGGCGACCTCGATAGTCGCCTCGAGCGCCCGCTCGACCCCCTCCGCGTCGCCGGCAAGGGTCAGCACGGAGCGGTTGTGCGAGGCGTCGCTCGTCCGGTCGAGGAGATAGGCGCCGTCGACTCCCCAGGCCGCCAGCGCCAGCCGGTCGACGACCTCGATTCGGCGGCCCTCGGAGTAGTTCGGGACGCTCTCGACCAGCATCCGCTGATCGTGACACGAGTGGCTCTGTTTGGTCGATCGAAGCCGCGACCGTCCGGTTCCGAGCGCGGAATGTCGGTTCAGGAGCATGGTCTGCACTTTTTCGAAACTGGGTATTGACATTTCGAAAGCACGTATGCCATAGTCACCACATCAACCGAACACCAAGGAAGGATGGCCTCCGAAATGATCGCCTCGCAGTTCAACCTCGACCAACGCCTCGCCGAGCTCCACGAGTCACGGAGCACCGAATTCGCCGATCAGGCTGCGGCCCGCGAGACCGCCTCGCCCGTGGCGCGCGTCGGCGCGGTCATCCGCTCGCTCATTGGTGGCGCCTCTGCCAGCCAGCCGGCGCGCGCCGCCGCGCACTGACCCATCGACTGACACCCTCTCAACCGATGACGAGGGCAACCGACATGGCCGAGACCCGCTCGCGCAACTCGCCGGTGCTCCGGGCGATGATCCTGCTCAGCCTCGCCGCCTACCTCCTGATCGTCGGGCCCTTCGAGGTGATGGGCCGGGTGATGAGCGTGATGATGATGGGCTCCGTAGGGCTCGTGCCGGTCTTGATGCTGATCGCGGGCGCGGCCGTCCAGGTCAGCCTGGACGTGATGCTCGTCGTCGCCGGGATCGGCATGGCCGTGCTGTGCCTGGGGTCCCTGCTCTCCCCGACCGTGCGCCGCCTTGGCTTCGTGCCGCAGTACCAGGCTCCTGACATGGAATGCGGCGAGGCGAGCGCCTCCGGCTTTGCCTCGGAACCCGCGCGGACGTGACCCTCCGCCAGCGCGTGATCGCCTCGCGAATGCTGCGGCCGCTGCGCCGGCGGGACTTCGCGCTCCTCGCCGGCGGGAGCATCGCCTCCCTGCTGGGCGACGGGTTCTTCCACGTCGCGCTGGCGTGGCAGGTCTACACGATCAGCAACGCCCCCACGGCACTGTCCATCGTGTTCCTGGCCATCAGCGTGCCCAACGTGCTCCTCGTGCTCGTCGGCGGGGTCTTCGCCGACCGTTACGACCGGCGCAAGCTTATGGTCGCGGCGGACCTCATCCGCGCGGCGGCGCTGGGCGCGATCGCCGTTCTGTCGGGCACGGGTGTGCTGGAGCTGTGGCACATCGCCGCCCTCGTCGTGTTCGTCGGCGCCGGCGATGCGTTCTTCAATCCGGCCTCGACGGCGCTGCTCCCCGACGTCGTGCCCGACGAGGAGCTCCCGGCCGCCAATGCCCTGGCCGGGATGTACCGGCCGATCATGGTGCGGATGGTCGGGCCGGCATTGGCCGGGCTCGTCATCGCGGCCTTCGGCCCGGCGCCGGCATTCGCCATTGACGCCGTGTCGTTCCTGGTCTCCGCCGTCGCCATCCGGGCAATCCGGACACGGCCGGCCGCGCGGGCGGTCGTCGCTCACAGCGTGCGCACCACCATCACCGAGGTCGCGGATGGGTTCCGGTACACGCGGAGCAAGCCCTGGATCTGGGCGACCCTGCTCTCGGCGATGTTCTCGCTGCTCGTGTTCATCGGCCCGATCGAAATCCTGGTGCCGTTCGTGATCAAGAACAAGCTCGCGCTCGGCCCGGAGGCCCTGGGCCTGATCTTCGCGTTCGGCGGCATCGGCTCGCTGGTGATGTCGGTCCTCATCGGCGTTGTCGGCCTGCCGCGACGCAGGGTCACCGTGATGTATGTCGCGTGGGCGCTCGGTGTCGCAGCCACGGCGCTGTACGGCGTGATGACCTCCCTGTGGCAGGGGCTGGCCATCAGCTTCGTGCTCCAGGCCAGCTTCATGCTCGGCCAGGTGATCTGGACGACGATGCTCCAGCAGCTCGTGCCGCGCGAGCTCCTCGGCCGCGTGTCGAGCCTTGACTGGCTGATGTCGATCGGCCTCGTGCCGGTCTCGTACGCGCTGACCGGTCCGGTGACGAGCGTGCTCGGCCCGGACATGACGCTGATCGCAGCCGGGCTCCTCGGATCGGTCTTCATGTTCGGGCTGCTCTTCGTGCCCGGCGTCCGCGACCCGGAGCGCTCGCCGCCGGTGAAGACCGAAGCGGTCAGTCCCGCCTGACGGCCTCCAACCCGTCGAGCATCGGGACGTGGACGCCGCGCTCCCGGGCGACTTCGATCGCCCGCTCGTAGCCGGCGTCGGCGTGGCGCAGGACGCCCATCGCGGGATCCGTGGTGAGCACGCGCTCCAGCTTCCGCGCGGCGAGGTCCGTGCCGTCCGCCACGACGACCATGCCCGCGTGCTGGCTGTACCCGATGCCAACCCCGCCACCGTGGTGGATCGAGACCCACGTGGCGCCGGCGGCGGTGTTGACGAGGGCGTTCAGCAACGGCCAGTCGGCGACCGCATCCGTGCCGTCTCGCATCGCCTCCGTCTCGCGGTTCGGTGAGGCGACCGAGCCGGAATCGAGGTGGTCCCGCCCGATCACGATGGGCGCGGAGACCTCACCCGTCCGGACCAGCTCGTTGAACGCCAGCCCGGCCCTCGCCCGCTCGCCGTAGCCCAGCCAGCAGATGCGGGCCGGCAGGCCCTGGAACGGCACCCGCTCCTCCGCCAGGCGGATCCAACGGGCGAGCGATTCGTCCTCCGGGAACAGCTCCAGGATCGCGCGGTCCGTGCGCAGGATGTCCTTCGGGTCCCCCGACAGCGCGGCCCAGCGGAACGGGCCCCGGCCCTCGCAGAACTGGGGCCGGATGAACGCGGGCACGAAGCCCGGGTAGTCGAAGGCGTCCGGCACGCCGGCGTCCCTGGCCTGGGCGCGCAGGTTGTTGCCATAGTCGAAAACGATCGAGCCGGCACGCTGGAATGCGAGCATCGCCCTGACGTGCGCGGCCATCGATGCGGTCGCGCGACGGACGTACTCGTCGGGCTGGTGCTCGCGCAGGAGCGCGGCGTCATCCAGCGAGATCTCGGACGGGATGTAGCCGACGAGCGAATCGTGGGCGGACGTCTGGTCGGTGACGACGTCGAAGCGCTCCCCGGCTTTCGCCCAGTCCGGCTCGATCTCCGCCGCGTTGCCGACGAGGGCGATGGAGGTGGGCGTCCCGGCGGCCGCCGCGGCGCGGGCAAGCGCGAGCGCCTCGGCCGGATCGGCCGTCAGGCGATCGACGTAGCCGATGTCGTGCCGCCGAGCCGCGCGTGCCGGATCGACCTCGATCGCCAGGCACACGCCCTCGTTCATGGTCACCGCCAGCGGCTGAGCGCCGCCCATGCCGCCGAGGCCCGCCGTGATGACGACGCGGCCGCGGAGGGTCCCGCCGAAGTGCTGGCGCGCGAGCTCCGCGAAGGTCTCGTACGTGCCCTGGAGGATGCCCTGGGTCCCGATGTAGATCCACGACCCCGCGGTCATCTGGCCGTACATCATCAGCCCGGCCTTCTCGAGCTCGCGGAAGTGCTCCCAGTTCGCCCACTTGCCGACGAGGTTCGAGTTCGCGATGAGCACGCGCGGCGCCCACTCGTTCGTGCGCAGGACGCCGACCGGCTTGCCGCTCTGGATGAGCAGCGTCTCGTCGTCGGCGAGGGCGCGCAGCTCACGGACGATGGCGTCGAAAGCCTCCCACGAGCGCGCGGCCCGGCCCGTGCCGCCGTAGACGACGAGGGCGTCGGGGTTCTCCGCGACCTCGGGGTCGAGGTTGTTCATCAGCATCCGCAGCGCGGCTTCCTGCTGCCAGCCGAGGCAGGAGAGCTCGGTGCCGCGCGGCGCACGGACGGGCCTGGCGCCGGGCAGGGCCGCGCTCATGGCTGGTCCGGCGGGGGTGGCTCTCGGCGGCGAGCGAAGGCGAGCAGGGCGGCGACGGCGGTCAGCCCCACGACGAAGGTCACGAGCGCGATGGCAACGAGCCCGAGGTCGGGAGCGGCGTCGGCGCCGGGGTCGATGTCGGGCGGGACCCCAGGGGCGGTGCCTTCGCCGAATGCCCGGACGGCGGCCGCCACCAACTGCTGCCCTTCCGGAGACGCCACCAGGGCGTGCGGAGCGCACGAGCCAGGCCTGAGGGTCGTGGCATCCATCCGGCCGGCGGCCAGGATCAGCCGCTCACCGACCTTGAAGGTCAGTCCGCACGAATCGATGGCCGTCTGCCCGTCCGGGAAAGTCTGCAGCGCCGACTGCAGCCAGACGCCGGCAGCGTTCCCACCATGGAACCATCGCTCCACGGCGAACGCGTGGCTGCCGCGGCCGTCCGCCTGACCGACGGTGCCGATGAGGACGGCGTCATCGTCGCCGGTGAAGGCGGGCGCACCCGGCTCCGGCGCGATGCACGAGCACGCGACCGTCAAGCCGGGCACAAACAGTTGACTGACGCTCAACGAGCCGACCAGGAGGACCGTGGCCGACGCCACGCGCAGCAGGCGGTTCATTCCGGCACCCTCAATGCAGCCAGGAGCTTCTCACCGAAGCGGGCCTCGCCGAGCGAGGACGCCGAGATGAGGACGTCCTGTTCCTCCAGCCACACGTGGTACGTGTGCAGGCCCGCGGCGCAGCTCGTCACGAACGCCGTGCGCCCGCCGATCTCGGCCTCCGCGTGGCCGACCACGCCGCCGGCCGCGGTGCACGCGCCCGCGTCGTAGGAGTCGCGCCACTGGCGATAGGTGTCGAGCGTGAACCGATCCGGGCGGAGCCGGACCACCCATGCCAGCACGAGGTTGTCGCCCTCCACGGCGACGGCCGCACCCAGGGCCGTCGCGATAGGCGACAGGGCTTGGTTGCTCAGCGCGACGGCGGCTTCGTCGATGTCCTCGTGGACCGAAACGCCATCGATGGTCTCGGGCAGGAATTCCAGCAGCGTTGGATCGATCACGATCGGGGCGGCATCATCGGGGGTGGGGCTGGGTGGCGGCCCGAACGTGGCCGGGAGACCCGAGGCGGCCGCGGCCGTCGGGATCAGGCCGGAACTCCCGGCGGCGGGCGGGGTCGCGGTCGCCGACGGGCTGTCGACCGAGCACGCCGCGAGGAACGCAATCGCGAGGACGGTCGCGAGCGCCGCCGCGAGCCGGTCGGAGGCGCGATTCACAGCTCCCTCCGGACGACGGGGAAGCGCGGGTCGTCGATGGCCAGGTCGAAGCCGCACGCCTGCCAGAACGCGGGATGGGCCGCGCTGGTCGCGTCAGGCAGGGCCTCGGGCTCGGGATAGGCCTCGACCGCCGAGAACCCGCGCCCGGCTAGATCCTCGACGACCGCGAGGACCAGGGCCTTCGCGAGACCCCGATCGCGGGCCGGCGCGGTCGTGGCGATGCAGGTGATGACCGCGGGCAGTGGCGAGCTGGGCAGCCGCGGGTACAGGTCGCGGACGCGTTGGGCACGCGGGTACGCGGACAACGGCCCGAACTGGCAGTAGACCGCCGGCTCGCCGTCGGTCTCGAGGACCTTCGCGTAGCTCCCGAAGACGGCCTTCCCGCGCGCCAGCAGGTGGAGCTTGCGCGGCGCGTCCGAGGGGAGCGCCGGCCCTCGCTCCCGCCGCGGCGCGAACGGGTTGTCGGCCGGCTCGTCTTCGTTGTCGCCGAACAGGTCGAACGCATTCGCGGCAGGGCGAGCCGCCGCCTTCGGATCGAAGGGGTTGAAGGCCGGCCCGCGATCGGTCGGCGCGAACGGGTTGGCGGCGCGAACCGGTGCGGCTGGTGGCGCCGCCGTCGGCTCCAGCCACGACAGCCGCGCCGCCTTGGAGCCGCGCCGGTCGTCCTCCCAGTAGTCGCACGTTCGGTGGTCGAACCCCGGGTCCACGCACGGCGGGATCCGGGCAAAGCCCGTCGCGTCAGTGACGTCCAGGATCCGGGTCGCCGTCATCAGGAGACCTGATCGTGCGTTCCAAGATTCACGATGAAGAGCACATCTCCGTCCCAGCGAAAGAGGAGGCGCAGGTCGTCGTCGACGGTACACGCCCAGTAGTCGGACAGCTCCCCCTTGAGTCGATGCGTTCGGAGGATCGGATCGCGAGGATCCAGGACCAGCCTGCGCAGGACCGCGCGGAGCATCGTCGCGTGGGGCTCCTTCAGCTTCTTCGCCTTCCGAAGGAAGCGGCTCGAAGCCTTGATCTGCAATGTCAGTGTTCGAGCGCGTCCAGCAGCGACTCGACGCCTTCGAAGGACGTCGCCTCGCCAGTCCGGTACTCGGCCTCCGCCTCGCGGACCTCGACCAGGAACAGACCGCGCCGTAGGGCCGCCAGCTCCGCCTGATCGCGTTCGTAGTCGTCTGGCCCAACGAGGTAGGCCACCTTCTGGGATCGCTGCAGGACAACAGCAGGCTCACCCGCCCGGACATCGCTGATGATCTCCGCGGCGCGCTGGCGGAACTCCGTGATCGGTACGGTCTTCATGGTGCTAGACTGTACGCTCAGGCGTCTCGATCCGCAAGTGCAAGGGTTGCAACGCGGCCCTCGCGCACGAGCCGGACGACCGCTTCGATGTCCGGTCCGGGCTCGCGGTCCCCGTCCCACGGCCGGACCACCTCGCGGATCGCCGCGTGCGCCGCCGCGACTCCCGCGCCCGGCGCCGTCCCCGGGAGGGCCTCCAGGCGGAGGTCCAGCGCGCGCGCCGCGCACAGCAGCTCGATGGCGAGGATGTGCTCGACGTGGTCCACCACGACCCTCGCCTGGCGCCCGGCGATCGGCCCCATCGACACGTGGTCCTCCTGGTTCGCGCTCGTGGGGATCGAGTCCGCGGACGCCGGGTGGGCAAGGCCCTTGTTCTCCGAGACGAGGGCGGCCGCCGTGTACTGGAGGAGCATGAACCCGCTCTCCAGCCCGGAGTCGGAGCCGAGGAACGCCGGCAGGTCGCCGTTGAGGTGCGGGTCCAGGAGGAGCGCGGTGCGGCGCTCGCTGATGGAGCCGAGCTCGGCGAGGGCGAGCTTCGCGAAGTCGAGGGCGAGCGCGATCGGCTCGCCGTGGAAGTTGCCGCCGGAGATCACGCGCCCGCCCCCGGTCGCGCTCGTGGCCACGTCGCAGACCCCGCCGTCGGGAAAGATCAGCGGATTGTCCGTGGCGGCATTCATCTCTATGGCGAGCACGCGGCCGAGGTGGTGAAGTGCGTCGCGGACCGCACCGTGCACCTGGGGCACGCAGCGGACTGAGTACGGGTCCTGCACCTTGTGCCCCGACGCGTGGTGTGAGCGCTGCAGGGTGCTCTCGCGGAGCAGCCAGCGCAGCTCCGCGGCGACGGCAATCTGGCCCGGGTGCGGCCGGACCGCCTGGAGCGCGGCCGCGTAGGCGACATCGGTGCCGAGCAGCGCCTCGATCGACATCGCGGCGGCGACGCTGGCGGTCGCGTCGAGACGGGCCGCATCGGCGGCCACGAGCGCCCCGAGCGCCGACATGAGCTGCGTGCCGTTGAGGATCGCGAGGCCTTCCTTGGCACCGAGGACAAGCGGCTCCAGGCCCGCCTCCCGCAGCGCGATCAACGCCGGCACGACTTGCCCGCCCAGCTCTACCTGACCGCGTCCGATCAGGGGGAGCGCGAGGTGCGCCAGCGGCGCCAGGTCGCCCGAGGCGCCCACGGAGCCCTGTGCCGGCACGACCGGGTGGATGCCGAGTCGCAGGAAGTCGAGCAGGCGCTCGGCCACGACGGGTCGCGCGCCGGAAAAGCCGAGCGCCATCGTGTTCGCGCGCAGGAGCAGCATCGCGCGGACGATCTCGCGCGGCAGCGGGGCGCCCACGCCCGCGGCGTGGCTGACGAGCAGGTTCTCCTGGAGTCGCTCGGCATCGGCGCGGTCGATCGACCGGTTGGCGAGGGCTCCGAACCCGGTGGTCACGCCGTAGACGACTCCGCCCTCGTCGACGAGCTCCTCGACGACGGCGCGCGATCTCTCCATCCGCACGCGCGCCGCGGGGTCCAGCTCGGCCTCCGCGCCTCCGCGTGCGACCGCCACGACGTCGGCAACGGTGAGGTCGGCACCGGTCAGGACGACAGGCTCCACGGTCACCTGGTCAGGATAGTCGGCCGGAACGGTTGGCCGGAGCACGGCGCGCGCTATCCTGCCGCCCGTGTTCGACTTCCTCGACGGACCCGTGCGCCAGCTCGTCACCGAGGTGTACGAGGTCGTCGGGTATCTCGGCGTCGCGATGTGGGTCGCGATCGAGAGCGTGATCATCCCGATTCCCTCGGAGCTCATCTTGCCGTTCGCGGGCTTCCTCGTGGGCGAGGGCGTCGCCATCGAGCCGTTGACCGGGCAGCCGTGGAGCCTGCCGATCGTAGTCCTGGCGGGGACGCTCGGGGCGACCGTCGGCGCCCTCGTGGCCTACGCGATCGGGTACTGGGGCGGCCGCCCCGTGATCCTGCGCTGGGGCCGCTGGCTCCGGATCACCCCCGAGGACCTCGACCGGACCGAGGCGTTCTTCGGCAAGTATGGCAACGCCGCTGCCTTCTTCGGACGCCTGATCCCGGTGGTCCGGTCGCTGGTGTCGTTCGGGGCCGGCGTCGGCCGGATGCCGATCCTCCCGTTCACCCTGTTCACGTTCCTCGGCTCGCTGCCGTTCACGTTCGTGCTGGTCTTCGTCGGCGTCCAGCTGGGCGCGAACTGGGAGGTCGTGGGCGCGGTACTGAAGCAGTTCGAGTACCTGATCCTCGCCATCCTCATCGTCGCCGTGCTCCTCTTCCTCTGGTGGCGCTTCGGGAAGCCGGGCTGGCGCCGCGACGCGAAACCCGCTGCATAACGAGCCGGACGGCGCCCCGACGGTCGCCGCCGCGTCCGGCTGGCGGCCGCGCCGTACTTGGCAGCCGCTCCCAACTTGGCAGCCGCGCCCAACGGGCCGCCGCGCCCCGCTGGCATTCCTCGCAGTTCGCCAGACGTCGCCCTGGGCGGCACGGGGCGACATCGGAGGGTCGCAGCGGTCGATCCCGCCGGTCCTTCGTGCGCAGACCCCGCGTGGGAGTCCGCCAGACGCCGCCACCACCGACAAATGGCACCTTTGAGCCGAAGGTAGTGCGCCACGTGCTCCACGGAGCGACGTCTGGCAAGGTCCGCGCGATCCTAGCTACGGACTCCCCGCCTCCTCCGGCGGCCGCCGCGAGCGGAACGCTCGCCAGAGGGCCAGGTCGTAGACGATCTTCAGGCCCCCGGCGAGGAAGAAGGGCACGGAGGCGAGACCCGGCACGGCGAACAGCGGCGCCGCGATCAGGGGCGAGAGAGCTGCGCCCGTGGTGCGCGCGATGCCCGTGACGCCGGCCGCCGCGGAGCGCTCATCTGGATCGACGACCGCCATCGTGTAGCTCTGGCGCGTCGGCACGTCCATCTGGCTGATGCTGAATCTCGCCAGCAGCACGAGGATGGCGAGCTCCACGGTCGGCATCAGCGGGACGAGGATCAGCAGCACGTTCGACGGCAGGTGCGTGAAGACCATCGTGTTGATGAGCCCGATGCGGGCCGCGATCCGCGCGGCGGCGAGGGCCGACACCGCGGCGAGCAGGTTCGCGCCGAAGAAGATCGCGCCGAGCACCGGCGCCTCCAGGCCGAAGCGCTCGTGGAACCAGAACGCCATGAGGCTCTGCACGATGAGGCCGCCGCCGAAGGCATCGAGCGCGAACAAGGCCGACAACCGGCCGACCACGCCCTTCGATCGGTGCAGCCCGAGCCGCCGCGCGATCGACGTGTCCACCGGTGGAACCTCCACCGCGGGCGAGACCAGCCGAACGGTGGGCACGATGGCGAGGCCCAGCGCGGCGTACCCGACCAGCACGACCCGATACGCGTCCAGCTCGGCGAGTCCGGCCCCCTGCACTGCGCCCACCGCGAGCCCCGCGGCGAGGGCGCCCGTCGCAGTCGCGACCGACCCGACGAGGTTGTACCAGGCGTAGATGCTCGTCCGACGCTCGCCCGGCGTGACCTCCGTGAGCGACGCCTGCTCGATAGGCAGGAACGGCCCAACCTCGTTGCCCGATGGGCTGAGCACGCCCAGGGTCGCCGCAACTAGCAGGACCGCGAAGCCCGTGCTCCCGGCGAACACCGCCCCGGCTGCTGCCATCAGGATCGCGCCGACGATCAGGGTGCGGCGCCGGCCGATCCGATCGGCATGCGTGGTGAGGACGAGGCTGATGACCGTATCGCCAACCAGGGTGAGGGTCAGCAGGATCCCGATCGCGCCGGGATCCAGGCCCGCAGCGGCGAGGTACAGGACGAGGATGACCCCGAGCGCGCCGTATCCGAACATGCGGATCGCCCGGGCGAGGAACAGGAGCCGGGCGTCCCGGGTCACCCGCCGAGTGTAGGATGGGTTCGATGACCCAAGCGCACGATCCGCACGCCGGCGAGTCGATGGTGGGGCCGCACGGCTCGACCGACGACCACGGCCAAGCGGACGGCCACGACGATCACGGCCACGACGGCGCGGCGCTCGGACCGCTCGACGTCCGCACCTGGGCGATGGCGGTCCTCGGGATCCTGCTCGGCCTCATCGTGGCGATCGCGTTCCTGCAGGCGGGCGGCTAGTTCCCGGCGCTAGAACAGGCCGACGATGTCGCCGTCTTCGTCGAGGTCGATGTTCTCCCCGCCGGGCCGCGACGGCAGCCCCGGCATCGTCCGCATCTCGCCTGCGAGCGGAGTGACGAATCCCGCCCCCGCGGAGAGCCGGACCTCGCGGATGGGCAGGCGAAAGCCGGTGGGGCGGCCCTTGAGCGACGCGTCATGGCTGAGCGAGTACTGGCTCTTGGCCATGCAGATCGGCAGCCTGCCGAACCCGAGCGCTTCGTACTGCGCGAGCTGCTTCGCCGCGACCGAACTTAGGTCGACGCCGTCCGCGCCGTAGACCCGTGTCGCTATCGTCTCGATCTTGGAGGTCAGTGAGGCCTCGTCCGGGTACAGCAGCTTGAAGTCCGGTGCGCCCTCCTCGGCGGCGGCCCACACCGCATGGGCGAGATCCTCCGCTCCCTCGCCGCCCTTCGCCCAATGGTCCGCGACGACGGCTTCGCGCGCACCGGCTGCCAGCGCGACCGCGCGCACCGCCTCGACCTCACCGGGCGTGTCCTGCGGGAACGAGTTGATCGCGACCACGACGGGCACGTTGTACAGGCGCACGTTCTCGATCTGCTTGGCGAGGTTCGCGCTGCCGGCCGTGACCGCGGCGACGTTCTCCTGGAGCAGCGCGGGATCGAGCGGCTTCCCAGCCACGATCTTGCCGACGCCGCCGTGCATCTTGAGGGCGCGGATGGTGGCTACGACGACGGCCGCGTCGGGGCGCAGGCCGGATGCGCGGCACTTGATGTCGAAGAACTTCTCCGCCCCCATGTCGGCGCCGAAGCCCGCTTCCGTGCACACGATCTCGCTGGTCGCCAGGGCGATCCGGTCCGCGAGCACCGAGTTGTTGCCGTGGGCGATGTTCGCGAAGGGGCCGCAATGCACGAAGGCCGGCCCGCCCTCGAGGGTCTGGAGCAGATTCGGCTTGATCGCGTCTACGAGGAGCGCGGCCATCGCGCCGGCCACGTTCAGGTCGTCGGCCGTGATCGGCCGGCCGTCGCGCGTCGTGGCGAGCACCATCCGGCCAAGCCGCGCGCGCAGGTCGAGGAGGTCCGAGGCGAGCGCCAGCACGGCCATCACCTCGGACGCGACCGTGATCACGAACTCCGTCTCGCGCGGGTAGCCGTTCTCGCGCCCGCCCAGCCCGACCACGACCTTGCGCAGCGCCCGATCGCTGATGTCGACGACTCGCGGCCACAGGACGTTGAGCGGGTCGATGCCGAGGGCATTGCCGTGATGGAGATGGTTGTCGACGAACGCAGCGGCGAGGTTGTGCGCGGCGCCGATGGCGTGGACGTCGCCGGTCAGGTGCAGGTTGAAGTCTGACATCGGGATGACCTGGCTCCGGCCGCCGCCCGCCGCCCCGCCCTTGATCCCGAACACCGGCCCCAGGCTCGGCTGGCGAATGCACACGGCCGCCTTGCGCCCGATCCGGTTGAGGCCCTGCGCCAGCCCGACCACCGTCGTGCTCTTGCCCTCGCCGAGCGGCGTCGGGCTGATCGCGGTCACGAGGACGTACTTGCCGCGGGGCCGCTCAGCTTCCAGCCGCGTGATCGCGGCCAGGGTGATCTTGGCCTTGACCGACCCGTACGGCTCGATCTCGTCGTCGTGCAGGCCCAGCTCGCGGGCAACGTCGACGATGGGGCGCGGGGTCACGGAGCGCGCGATGTCGAGGTCCGACAGGGTCGCCGAGGGCATTGTCCCCGCGCTGGTCGCAACCGGCTCGGTCGTCATGCCTCGAAGTGCTCCTTTGCCTGGTCCTGGCGCTGCGCGGCTCGCATGAGGTGGCTCAACAGCAGGGCGTTCGTCAGCGGCCCGATTCCACCCGGGACCGGGGTGATCGCCGAGGCCACCTGCTCGGCGGATGCGAAGTCGACGTCGCCGACGATCCGGCCGTCGACCACGTTGATCCCGACGTCGATCACGACCGCGCCCGGCTTCAGCATGTCCCCGGTCACGAGCCCGGGTCTGCCGGCGGCCACGACGACGATGTCGGCGGCTCGCACCTTGGCGACCAAATCGCGCGTCCTGGAGTGGCAGGTGGTGACCGTCGCGTCTTCCTTTGTGAGCATGAAGGACAGCGGCATGCCGACGACCGGCGAACGACCGATGACCACCGCATTGGCGCCCCGCACCTCCACGCCGGAGCGATGGATCATCTCCAGGGCGGCATGCGCGGTGGCGGGGACAAAGCCCTCGTAGCCGAGTCGGAGGAGCCCCGCGTTGAGCGGGTGGATGCCGTCGATGTCCTTGAGCGGCTCGATGGCGTCGATGACCGTGCGCAGCCCGACCCCATCGGGCAACGGCATCTGGACGATGATCCCGGCGATGCGCGAGTCGTCGTTCAGGCGATGGATCGCCGCGGTGAGCTCGGCGGCCTGCGCCCTGGTGTCCTCGCCCGGCAGGTCGATGTCGACTAGCGAGCCGTCGATGCCGACCTGGGCGCACGCCTTAAGAATCCGCTCCAGGTAGACCATCGACGGCGCGCTGCGACCACAGACCACGACTGCGAGTCCCGGGGGATGGCCGTGGTCCTTGACGTAGTCGGCGACATCCTCTGCGACACGATCGAGAATCTCGCTCGCGAACGGCGCGCCCTCGAGGCGTCGCGCCGGGCTCATGACGGTCGCGGCTGGGGAGCCACTCACGACCTCTGCCACACGACGATGTCGGATAGTGGCGATCGGGCCTCGCCACCGGCCACGACGGCTCGCGTCGCCTTCGCGAGGGTGGCCGCCTCGGCCAGGAGATCCCTGACTCGGACTTCGGTCCCGGCCGTCCAGTCGGTCCTGCCGATCAGCGGCAGGTTCACGAGCACGTTGGCGGCGGCGCCGTCGGCGGCCGCCTCGAGCAGCAACGACGCGACACGCAGGTCCGACGACGCGTTCACGTTCGAGCGTCCGGCGAGCGCCTCGGCGAGGCGAAGCGCGTCGAGGCAGCGCTCGACGCAGCGGAGCGGGACCTCGGCTGCGACCTGCGCGGTGGCGCGCACCTGCGCGTCGCGGAACTCTTTATCAGCGAAGGCATCTCGCGGCAGCTTGAGCGCGATGGCGCACGCGGCGTAGGCTCGCGCGTCCTCGTCCGCCAGTTCCAGCAGCTCGTCCGCGAGCGCCTTCGCGGCGGGAGCCACCTCGTCGCACAGCGCGGCGTGCTGGGCGTACTTCGGCCGGCCCTGGGTCAGCGTGGCAACCATCGCGACCAGCGATGCGCCGAGCGCGGCCGCCACCGCCGACGCGCTCCCGCCACCGGGCACCGGGTCCGGTGACGCGAGCCGCTCCGAGAACGCGGCAAGCGACAGGTCGCGGAAGGATGGAGGCGCTTGCACGCCCCGATTATGGCGACCGAACTCCCACTAGGTCAGGCGCTCGTCCCGAACCGATAAAGCGGCGAGCGCGGAGACCCGGAGACGGCAACAGACGGGCGCGGTACCGTCGCGCCCGTCTGCGCATGAGCGCGATCCACGCTTGGAGGGGCGGGGATCGCATGCCGACTCGGGCACCGAGCCGACTTGTGATTGCTGGCGCGCGGATGGCGCGCCGCGTCTAGGCGGCGGCGGCGTGCGCCTCCACGCCTTCGACCGTCCAGCGACGGGATCGGTGGCGGAACGCCAGCTGGAGGCGGGCGTCCGCCGTCTCGATCTCGAAGAGCGTCCGTGGCCCGGTGACCACCGGGAACGCGGAGCTCTCATCGCGGACGCCGATGACGTCCAGGACGCGAAGGCGTCGACCGTTGAGGGTTACCTCGCGCGGTCGACCATCGAACCAATCGGCTCGAACCCGGACCTCGACCGGTTCGACTCGGACCATCGCCATTTCGCAGCTCCTTTTCGGGGGCGCTATGCGAGCTCCGGTCACCGGGCACTGGTGCCGTGAACGCCTGTTCGGTTTCGACCCAGAGACTAGATCGAACGCCTGTTCGATGTCAAGCCCTGGCTAGTCGTCGAACCCATCCTCCGGTGGCGTCGTGTCAGCTTGGCTGTCACGACGCTTGCGCCGCCGCGCTGCGCCCCCGTCGGGATCCTCGGCGTGCTCGCCGCGCCGCTCGACAGCAGTGCCGAGATCCCGTTCGAACGGCGCCGGGATCCCGGTTCGCAGCAGCCGCGCCCGCGTGATCGCACGGGTCCCGAAGCGCTCGCGGACCTCGTCTGCGGCCTGAACGACGCGGCGCTGGCGCTCCTCGCCCGCCTCGAACAGCCCCAGCTGCTCGCGCACCCCGAACCCAGACGCGGCGACGCCCAGGAGCCGGATCCGCTTGCCCTTCATCTCGGGTCGGGCCAGCTCCAGGGCGGTTCTCCAGATCGGCTCCGTCAGGTCCGACGGCTCGGGCAAGCCGCGCTGGCGCGTGACCGTGTGGAAGCCGGAGTCGCGGACCTTCACGGTCACCGTGCCCGCCTTGATGCCAGCGTGGCGCAACCGCCCCGAGACGCCCTCGGCCATCGCGAGGAGCGTTCGCTCGAGCACCTCCGGGTCGGCCGTGTCCTCGTCGAACGTGTGCTCGTGGCTGACCGACTTGGCCGACTCGGGATCGTCGACCGGGTCGCCGTCGAGGCCGTGCGCCCGATCGACCAGCGACGCGCCGTGCTTGCCGAACCTGCGCACCAGCGCCGACCTGTCGAGCGCCGCGAGATCGCCGATGGTCGTGACGCCGAAGTCGCGCAACGCCGTCGCGGTCGAGAGGCCGACGCCCCACAGGCGCGAGATCGCGAGCGGCGCCAGGAACGCAGCCTCCGTGCCTGGCGGGACGACAACCAGCCCATCGGGCTTGCGCAGGTCGCTCGCGACCTTCGCCACGAGCTTCGTGGCGGCCACGCCGACCGAGATCGTCAGCTCGACCTCCGCGCGCACCGCCCGCTTGACCAGACGCGCGATCGTCTCGCCGTCGCCGAACAGGGCGCGGGACGCGGTGACGTCGAGGAACGCCTCGTCGATCGAGATCGGCTGGACGAGCGGCGTGAACCGCCGCAGGATCGCCATGACCTCGCGGCTGACGGACTGGTAGACCGCGCCCCGTACCGGCACGAACAGGCAGTCCGGGCAGAGCCGGCGCGCCGTCCGGATCGGCATCGCCGAGTGAACGCCGAACTTCCGGGCCTCGTAGCTCGCCGCGCTCACGACGCCGCGATCGTTCGAGCCGCCCATGCCCACCGCGACCGGCCTGCCGCGCCATTCCGGGTGGTCGCGCTGCTCGACCGCGGCGAAGAACGCATCGAGGTCGACGTGCAGGATCGTCCGGGGCGCGGTCACGCGCCCATTGTCGGCCCGCGTCGTGCCAGCTCGGTTGGCGCGCCGGCCGGGGTCAGCCCTTCGGTTCGACGACCACCGTGACCTCGGGCGCCATCCCGCTGAAGACCTTCACCGCGACCTTGTAGGTGCCCAGCGACTTGAGGGGCTCGTCGAGCTCGATCTTGTGGCGATCGACGACGATGCCGCGGCGGCCCAGCGCCTCGGCGATCTCCTTCGTCCCGATCGAGCCGTAGAGCTTGCCGCCCTCGCCGACCTTGACGCCCAGGGTGAGTGTCGTGGAGCCGATGCGGGTCGCGGCGATCTCGGCGTCTGCGCGCTCGCGCTGGCGCTTGTCCTCGCGCGACGCGATGTCGTGCTGCCAGGCGCGGTAGGCGCCGCCGGCGGCCGGAACGGCGAGGTTGCGCGGGATCAGGAAGTTGGTGGCGAAGCCGTCGGCAACGGTCTTCATCTCGCCCGACTTGCCGAGCTTGTCCACGTCCTTCGTCAGGATGACCTTCACGAGATCGACGTTCCTCCAATGGCCGGCGGGCTCGCCGGGATTCGTCGCGTTGATGGGACCCGATGTGTTGCGCCGCTCAGGCGGGAGTGCCCTCGCGACCGAGCCAGCGGCGGAGGCTGGGCTCCATGCCGGATTGAGAGACGGCGTCGGCCGCCATGCGAACCGCTCCGGGAATGCGGCGAACCGCACGACGGATGGGGCCGGGCACGAGTCGACGGACCCGGGCGACGTCCTCATCGTAGGCGGCACGCGGAATGCCGGCCTCCTCGAGCTTCTCGGCGAGGAGGTCCTCGTCGAGGCCATCGAGGAACATCTCCGTCGCGAGGGCCATGACGACGAGGTCGTCGAGCTGGCCGAGGACGGGCACGCGATCGGGCACGAAGTCCCGCCCGAGGACGATGTAGCCAAGCGCGCCACCGAGGAGCGCCTTGCGCGAGACGGGCGTTCGGCTGTCGGCGACGAGCGACCAGAGCAGGCGCGCATACAGAGGCACGCGGCTCGCGAGCGGCATCAGCGCGGCGGCCGCGATGAACCGGCGGACGGCGGGGCGTCGCCCACGCTTCCTGCTCGGCGCCTCGACGTCCTCGCTCGAGCGAGACGACTTGCGCAATCCGCGAGCCACTGCTCGCTCACCTCCTCGATCCGGGGCAGGCCACCGACGGCGGCCGATCCGGGACACGGAAGTCTAGCAGCGGCGCCGCGAGGCACCGCGAACGGCACGAACACGGAGACCGCACGCTCGGGCTCCGCCAGCAGGCCGCCGCTCGCCTGCAGCAACCGTCGCCTTCTCGCCTGCAGCAACCGTCGCCTTTTGGACGCACCTTGACATCGAACACCCGTTCGGTATGATGCTTGCGGCCACCGCCCTATCGGGAGTCGCGAGTGACGAGACATGACGCAGACCGGAAGCTGAAGATCCTCCACTACATCGCGGGCACACTGCGATCGCGGGGCTATCCCCCGTCCGTCCGTGAGATCGCGCTGGCGGTTGGGCTCAGCTCCACGTCGGCCGTCCACCATCACCTGCAGATGCTGGAGCGCGAGGGCTTCCTGGAGCGTGGCGCCGCGCAGTCGCGCGCACTCCGCCTCACGCCCACGGCGGCGATCGAGATGGGTCTTACCCACGAGCTCGTGCCCCAGTCCGTCACCGCCGAGGCGCACGTCCTGCCGATCATCGGCGAGATCGCGGCCGGCGGCCCCATCGAGGCTTACCAGGACGCCTCCGAATCGATGGCCGTCCCGGACCTGCTCGCGCCGAGCGGCGACGCCTACGTCCTGCGCGTCCGCGGCGACTCGATGATCGAGGAGCACATCGCCGATGGCGACTTCGTGCTGATCCGCCCGCAGACCACGGCCCGCAACGGCGACATCATCGTCGCCCAGGTCGAGGAGAACGCGGTCACCCTCAAGCGCTTCTTCCGCGAGAAGGACAAGGTCCGCCTCCAGCCCGCGAACCCCAACTACCCGCCGCAGTTCTATGACGACGTGCGCATCCAGGGCAAGCTGATTGGCGTGATCCGAAGGCTGGATTAGGGCGGCCTTTCCGGATCGGTCCAATTTGGCGTTGACAGCCGAGTTGGCACGCGTTTTCCACACGGTGGTCCACATCCCGCCGACATAGGCGGCAACTTCGTGGAGAAGCCGAACCCGAGGCCTGAGCTTCGTTGACCGCTGCCGCCGGCCCCCACGGCACAGTCAGAGACCCCCCGTATCGGAGTCCCTGCCGCAGTGATCGACCGACTACCGCCGCATAGTCTCGAGGCCGAGCAGTCGGTGCTCGGCGCGATCCTGATCGACCGCGAGACGATCATCGAGATCGCGGAATTCCTGCGCCCGGAGGACTTCTACCGGCAGGCGCACGGGAACATCTTCCGCTCGATGCTCGAGCTGTTCGAGCGCCGCGAGCCGGTGGACCTGATCACCGTCGCCGAGTCGCTGGAGCGCGCCGAGGACCTCGAGCAGATCGGCGGCCGAGCGTACCTGTCCCAGCTGTCGAACCAGACGCCAACCGCCGTGCATGCCGTGCAGTACGCCCGGATCGTGGAACGCAAGGCGGTCCTGCGAAACCTGATCGGCGCCGCCGGCAAGATCGCCGGCATCGGCTACGAGGACCCGGCCGAGATCCAGGAGGCGATCGATCGCGCCGAGTCGGAGCTGTTCCAGGTCTCGAACCGGCGGATCACCGCGGGCTTCAGCCAGCTCAAGGAGCTCCTCCACTCCGCCTACGACCGGCTCGACTATCTCCATGCCCACCGCGGTGAGCTGAGCGGCATCTCGTCCGGCTTCGTCGACATGGACCAGCTCACCACGGGCTTCCAGAAGTCGGACCTGATCGTGGTCGCGGCCCGCCCGTCGGTCGGCAAGACCAGCTTCGCGCTCAACATCGCGGAGTACGCGGCGGTCAAGGAGAAGAAGACCGTCGGCGTGTTCAGCCTCGAGATGAGCAAGGAGCAGCTCGTGCTGCGACTCCTCTCCAGCGTCGCCAACATCGACTCCAAGCGCCTCCGCTCCGGCTTCCTCGAGGAGTTGGACTTTGCCCGGATCGCCCCGGCAATGAACGACCTCTCCGAGGCCTCGCTGTACATCGACGACACGCCCAACATCACCTCGATGGAGCTGCGGACCAAGGCGCGGCGCCTCCAGGCGGAATCCGGCCTTGACCTCGTGATCGTCGATTACCTCCAGCTGATGCAGGCGACCACCACGAACCGCGACGCCAACCGCGTCCAGGAGGTCAGCGAGATCAGCCGCGGACTCAAGGCCCTCGCCCGCGAGCTGTCCGTCCCTGTCATCGCCCTATCGCAGCTATCACGACAGCCGGAGATGCGCGAGTCCAAGGAGCCGCGCCTGTCTGACCTGCGTGAGTCAGGCGCGATCGAGCAGGACGCCGACCTCGTCGTGTTCCTCTACCGCGAGAAGGAGAAGGTCGGCGAGGAGGCGGACCTCGACGGCGAGGTCATCAACGTCAAGCTCGCCAAGCACCGCAACGGCCCCACCGGCGACATCCAGCTCTGGTTCCGCAAGAGCCAGACGCGCTTCCAGTCGTACGCCGGCCAGCGCTACGCCGAGGCCGAGGCCTGATCCAGCCCGGCGCCTGATCCAGCCCGGCGGTACTTCGTTTCGTCGGGGAGCAGCGGCCGGAGCATGAACGAGTAGAGCTCGTCTCGTCGACCCTCTGGACCCGGAGGTCGAGCCATGCGCTTGACGCGCCCCCGTATTCTCGCGCCCAGAGTTCCGATGCGGGGAGCGGAACCGGACCGTACGACCCTCATCGGAGGACGAACCCGGTGTACGAAGACCGGACGCTCAGCTGTCGCGACTGCAGCGACGGATTCATCTTCTCGGGCGGAGAGCAACGCTTCTTTGCCGAGAAGGGCCTGCAGAACATCCCGCAGCGTTGCCCGAGCTGCCGCGCGAACGCGAAACGCGTTCGGATGGGCGGACCGCGGGAGTACCACGCGGCGGTCTGCAACGCGTGCGGCAACCAGGCCATGGTGCCTTTCGCGCCGCGGACGGACCGGCCGGTCTACTGCAGCACCTGCTTCGACAAGGTCCGGGCCGGACAGATCGAGCCCGCCCCAGCCCCCGTCAACACCTGACCTAGACTGGCCCGACAGCTTCAGGGCCAGTCGAAGGAGGTCGAGATGGGCGTCATCATCGTTCGTGAGATGGTCGGGACGAGCCCAAAGTCTTGGAGCGACGCCGCCCGCCAGGCCGTGACGACCGCCTCGCGCACCGTGCGCAACATCAAGACGGTCGAGGTCGTGAAGTCGAACGCCATCGTCGAGGACGGCGAGATCGTCGAGTACCGGGTCGATCTCAAGATCGGGTTCGAGTACGAAGGCTGAGCCGTGGGGGCCGGGGCGCGCCCGAGCAGATACGTCCCCGCCCCGGTGAACCGCGGGATTATCCACAGGCAATCCACCGCTCCGTAATCGACGGGTGAGCCGCCGTCGCGAAGATGCCGCGCATGCCCAGCCGTCCTTCCGCTGCCATCGATACGCGCGCCGTTGACACGCGGCGCGACCCGTCCCTATTGTTCGCGCCGCTCGATCGGCCCATCGAGCGGGAGCAACCGGCTGCCGCGACGCCGGACCTGTCCTCGCCCGACCGGGCCTCCGATGCGCGTTCCAGGCGACGGCGACCTCGGCTCGTGGTCGAGGGTGGGCGCCCCGCCATCGTCGCTGCCAGCCTCGCGTCAACCGGAGGGCACCTCGGCATGTCCGAGTACCCGGTCCAGATCAGCAAGGTCCAGGCGCCTCCGCTCCGCGAGGAGACGCTGGCGCGCGACCGGCTCCTGGAGTGGCTCTCGGTCAAGATCCACCGGCGTGCCGTCCTGCTGATCGCCGAGGCCGGCTACGGGAAGACGACCCTCCTTGCCGACTTCTCGCGCAGGACCCGCCTCCGCGTCCTCTGGTTCCGGCTCGACCGCGGGGATCGGGACTGGGTTGGGTTGCTCGCGTACCTCGTCGCGGCCGTCCGAATCCACGTGCCCGACTTCGGTACGTCGACGAGCGCACTCCTGCGCGAGACCGCGACAGCCGCGCCGCCCCTCGACGCCGTGCTGGACACGTTCCTCCGGGAGCTCGGCGGCCTGCCCAACGATCCGACGGCCATCGTGTTCGACGACTTCCACCTCGTCGACGACTCGCCGGACGTTCGGCATGTCCTGCGCGAGCTCCTCACGCGCGGACCCGAGCGGATGTCGTTCGTGTTCGCGAGCCGGCGCGAACCACCGATCCGCCTCGCCCGTCTCCGTGCGCTGGGCGAGGTGGCCGAGCTCGGCACGGACGACCTCCGGTTCGATGCGGCCGAAACGGAGCGACTCTTCCGCGAGACCTACGCGATGCGCCTGGAGCCGGCGGTCCTCGCCGAGCTCAGCCGCCGCACCGAAGGCTGGGCCGCGTCGCTCCAACTGGTCCGCGCGGCTATCCACGACCGGGATCCCGGTCAGGTTCGTGCGTTCATCTCGTCGTTGAGCGGCGCCGAGGGCCACCTCTATGAGTACCTTGCCGAGGAGGTCGTCGGCGAGCTCCCGGCCGATCTCCAGCTGTTCCTGATGCGCACATCGGTGCTCGAGACCGTCGACCTGACGCTCGGCCCGATCGCCGCCGAGGTCGACGACGCGGCCGCCCGCAGCCTGATCGACGACGGCGAGCGCCATGGCCTCTTCGGCAAGGGCAGCCCGAACAGCCGCTACATGGTGCGGGCGCATCCGCTGGTTCGCGACTTCCTCCAGGATCGCCTGACACGGTCCATCGGCGAGGATGGCGTTCAGGCGGTCCACCTGCGCGTGGCCCGCGTCGCCGAGTCGGTCGATTGGCGGCTCGCAGCCCGCCACTACCTCGCTGCCAGCCGCGAGGACGATGCCCGCCGCGTCCTCAGCGCCGCAATCGAACAGATCCTCGCCACTGGAGCCTATGCCGCTGCCCAGGACCTCGCCTCGTCGCTGCCTTCCGGCGGCCTCGCCGGCGCCGCCGACCTCGTCCTCCGCTCCCGCCT
>DATKBR010000086.1:0-11913 GCA_035513775.1 Candidatus Limnocylindria bacterium | reverse complement strand
GAAGCTGCGGTACTCGGCCGAGCCTTTCAGGGCCAGGTACTTGCTGATCGCCGCGGTCAGGCTCGTCTTGCCATGGTCGATATGGCCGATCGTGCCGATATTCACGTGCGGCTTGTTGCGCTCGAACTTCTTCTTGGCCATGGAGACCGGTCTCACTCCATCTCTACTGCTGGTCTTGAGCCGTCGGGCACGGCTTCGCCAGTGATCGTCGCTTCCGGGGGTTTGCCAGAGGTCATGGAGCCCACAATCGGGTTCGAACCGATGACCTCTTCCTTACCAAGGAAGTGCTCTGCCGACTGAGCTATGTGGGCCCGAGGGCTTCGCGAGTGGAGCCGACGACGGGACTCGAACCCGGAACCGGCGGTTTACAAAACCGCTGCTCTACCAATTGAGCTACGTCGGCAGCGCACGGCAAACCAAGGCCTGTCGGAGCGCCGGGAGATGATAGGTCGCCCCGGGAGAACCGGTCAAGCGCGCCTCCTCGGGCGGCCGCCTCCCTCCCCGGAGCCGAACCCCTGCCACGTCGTGCCGACCGGTCCCCCTCCTTGGGAGCTCGACGATACGCCTCGATCCGCGCGGGCCGCCCCTGCTCGGCCGCTTGCCGCTCGCGCAGGAATCCGCTTCAAGCGAACAGCGAGGCCCGAATCGTGGTGCCCGGGGCTGTCGCTCGTGTCGGGCCCGGACGGCTGGCGGGCGCTCGATATGAGTCCGCGCTCGCGAGGGGTCGCTTTTGCGCCCAATCGCAGCCAAACGGGGTCGTAAGCGGCCGGCGCGGCGCCCGATACCCGTCGTTTGTTCACTTCAAGCGGAAAGCTGTGCGCCGGCGGGGGTCGGCGAGGGCCGGCGGGGGTCGGGGTACGCGAGCCGGCTCAGCTCGGCGCTTCGGCTACGTCCTCCGGCGACGCCGCGACTGGTGGAGCGGCTGTCCGACCGCGCGTCGCAGCCGGCTTCGGGGTCTTGCCGAGCTGCTCAGTCGGCTCGGCCGCCGTCTCGACCGCTGGCTCGACCAACGCCTTGGAGGCGACTCGCGGTGTTCGAGGCACCTTGGCTGCCTTCGCGTCGGTGGACTTCGCGTCGGTGGACTTCGGCCTCGTGGGCGATGCGTTCGTGGCCGTCGCCATGGTTGCCTTCGGTTTCGTGGCCGATGCGCTCGTGGCCGTCGCTTTGGTGGCCTTCGGTTTCGTGGCCGATGCGCTCGCGACCGGTGCGTCCGCCGCCTCCTCCGTCACGGTCTCCGCAGCTGGCGCCTGTGCCGTGGCGGCTGCGGCCTTCGCGGGCGCAGCCTTCCGCGGTGCCTTGGCCGCAGGCGCCTGGATGGACTCGTCCGACGCCCCGGGCATGGTGCGTTGGCCGATGACCTCGAACAGCAGCACCGAGCCCGCGACGGCGGCGTTCAGCGACCCGATCTGGCCGCGCATCGGGATACGCACGAACAAGTCGCACCGGCGCCGAATGGCCGGGCTCAGGCCGTGACCCTCGCTGCCGATCACGAGCGCGATTGGCCCGCGCATATCAGCTTCCCGACCCGTCAAGGCAGCGTCCGCCTCCGACCCGACGATCCGGAGGCCACGCAGGTGCAGGTCCGTCAGCGCGCCGGCGAGGTCGTCGACCGGCGCGAGCAGGAGGTGCTCCGTGGCTCCCGCCGACGCCTTGATTGCCGCGGGCGAGAGGGGTGCCTGGCGCTCCGTGGGGAAGACCACGCCGTGGACCCCGGCCGCCTCGGCGCTGCGCAGCAAGGTGCCGACATTCTGGGGATCCTCGAGCGAGTCGAGCACCAGGATGAACGTGGGCTCGGCCCGCTCGATCGAGCGCGCGAGGATGTCGTCGAGCGAAGCGAATCGGCGCGCCTCGACGACGACCGCCACGCCCTGGTGGCCGTCGAACCCTGCGAGGGCGGTCAGCGAGCCCCCCTCGACCTCGACGATCGGGATCCGAAGCGTGGTCGCGTGGAGCACGATGCGCTCGAGCGCCTGGCGGCGCTGTGGCGTCACCAGGAGGCGCCGGGGCGGGCGGCCGGCCGTGAACGCCTCCTCGACGGGTCGCCTGCCGGCGATGAGCTCTTCGCCTTCCTCTAGCTCCGGCGCCGCGGCGGCGCGGTACGCGGGTGGCTCGGGCGCATCGAAGCCCGGCCGCGGGCCATCGAAATCGGGGCGAGGCGCGAACGGACGAGGCGGCTGGTCCTGCCACTGTCGCGACGGCCGGTCGGGGCGGCCGCCCCTCGCGACTCCAGGCCGCGGGCCGTGCTGGGTCCGCCGGTCGCCGGGCGGCCGAGGTCGGTCATCGGGGAACCGCGGACGCGGCGTGAACCCGGGGCCCCCGCCGGGCGGACGCTGGGGTCGCTCGAAGGAGCGCTGGGGGCCGTCGCCGGCGCCCTGGGCACGATCGAACGGTCGCGGTGGGTGGTCCCGGCCGCCCCCCTGGAACCCGAAGCCGGTGCCGCCGCCTGGCCCTGATCGCCGCGGTCCTCCCGGGCGGGGGCCGCCGGGGCGTGAGCCGCCGGGTCGTGGCCCACCGGGTCGCGGTCCACCGGACCGTGGTCCTCTGAATCCGCCGCCATCGAACCCACCCGGCGCGCCCGGACCGCCTGGGCCGCCTGGGCGCCCGGCGCCTTGATCGGGACGGTCGAAGCCGCTCCCGGGACCCGCCGGACGGGGCCCGCGAGGTCCACCGCGACGGGGACCGAACGGTCCGCTGCCCTGCGGCCGCCGGCCGCCTCGGGGCCCGCTCGGCCTGTCGGTCATCGAACCGCCTCCATCCGTCGCCAGCGCTGGCCGTCGCGGGTGTCCTCGACGGACACGCCCATCGCCAGCAGCTCGTCGCGCAGCCGATCCGATTCGGCCCAGTTGCGTCCGTCCCTCGCGGCCTCCCGCGCGGCAAGCAGGTCTGCCACGTCCGGCGGCGGGTCGTCGGTGGGCTCCGGTAGCACGGCGAGAACGCTGTCGAGGTGGCGCAGGACCCCCAGTGCCCGGCCCGCATCGGCAGTCGACAGGCCGCGATCCGCGACGCGGCGGTTGAGCTCGCGCACGAGGTCGAAGAGCGCCGCCAGGGCCGCCGAGACGTTTAGGTCATCATCGAGCGCCGCTTCAAAGCGGGCACGGGCGCGGTCGAGCTCCGCGCCGAGGTTGGCTGCGTCCTGGCGGTCCTCGCGGTATGCCTCGAGCGCGCCGACGAGCGCGTCGAGGCGATCGACCGCGGCGGCCGCCGCGTCCAGCGAGGCCTCGCTGTACTCGAGCGCCTGCCGGTAATGGACCGAGATCAGGGCGTAGCGCAGCGCGCGACTCGACACGCCCGCGTCGATCAGGTCGACCACCCGGCTGATGTTGCCCACGGACTTGGCCATCTTCGTGCCGCCCAGCCGCAGGTGGGCGCAATGGAGCCAGGTCTGGACGAAGGGCTGGCCGGTCACCGCCTCGCTCTGGGCGAGCTCGTCCTCGTGGTGCGGGAAGATCAGGTCGACGCCACCCGTGTGGATGTCGAACGTCGGGCCGAGGTAGGCCATGCTCATCGCAGAGCACTCCAAGTGCCAGCCGGGGCGTCCCGCGCCGATCGGGGTATCCCACGAGGGCTCGCCCGGTCGGGGGCCTTTCCAGAGCGCGAAGTCGCGCACGTCCGTCTTGCCGTGCTCGTCCGCATCGACGCGCTCTGTGCTGCGGAGCTGCTCGGGATCGAGGCGCGCGAGCCGGCCATACGCCGGCCACGACGAGATCCGGAAGAAGATCGAGCCGTCGTCGGTGCGATAGGCGTGGCCGAGGTCGAGCAGCACCTGGATAAGGGCGACCATGCGGTCGATGTGCTCCGTTGCCCGCGGCAGGAAGTCCGGCGGCGACATCCGCAGCGCCGCCGCGTCGGCAAGAAAGCGCTCGAGCCACGTCGCGGCGAGGTCGCCGATCGAGGCGCCGGCCTCCGCGGCGCCCCGAATGATCTTGTCGTCGACGTCGGTGACGTTCATGACCCAGGTGACCCGGAGGCCGCGGTACCGGAGGTAGCGCACCAGCACGTCGGCGAAGAGGAACGAGCGGAAGTTGCCTATGTGGGCCGGCCCGTAGACGGTCGGGCCGCAGCTATAGATGCGCACGTGGTCCGGCTCGAGCGGCACGAGGGGGCGGCGCTGGCCACTGAGAGTGTCGAGCAGCTGGAGGGTCATGTCTCGCTCGGCGTGCGCGCGACGGTCGCGATGGCTTCGGCTTCGATCACTCGTCCCGCGCCGACGTCGCCCGACAGGTTGCCGGTGCTCGCCTTGACGCTGACCGACCCAATTTCGAGCCCCAGCAGCTCCGCGATGGCGAGGCGCATGCCCGGCAGGTGATCGGCGAGCCACGGGCGGCCTGCGCGGATGGACAGGTCGACCGCGAGCGGGCGCCAACCCTCTGCCGCCAGCACCGAACGCACGCTCACGAGCAGGTCCGCGCTGGCGATCCCGCGCGGTGTTCGGGCGTCGGCGGGATGCAGGCCGCCAAGGTCCCCGAGCGCCACCGCCCCGAGCAGGGCGCCGGCGATGGCGTGGAGCGCGGCGTCGCCGTCGGAGTGGCCGTGGAGGCGCGGCGCGCCGGCGATCTCCACCCCGCCGAGGCGGAGGCCCTCCCCGGGGCCGAACGGGTGACGATCGGATCCGAACCCGGTCCGCGTAGGCCCGAGGTCGTCGGCGTGCGCGATCTCGAGGTTCGCGGCCCCGTCCACCCGGTCAGCCCTGTCGGGGATGGGCGAAGACCATGCGGCCGGCGACCGTCTGGAGGACGCGGGTCACGGTCACGTCGAGCTCGGAGTCGATGGCCTTCGCCCCGCCCTCGACCACGACCATCGTCCCGTCGTCGAGGTAGGCCACGCCCTGTCCGGCGTCCTTGCCGGGCTGGATGACCCGCACGCGAAGCTCCTCGCCGGGGAGCAGCGCGGGCTTCACCGCGTTCGCGAGCGAGTTGACGTTGAGGACGCGCACGCCCTGAAGGTCGGCGATCCGGTTGAGGTTCAGGTCGTTCGTGAGCACGGCCCGGCTGTCGCGCTTAGCGAGTGCAACGAGCTTGGAATCGACCTCGGGTGTGCCCGGGGCGTCCTCGTCGATCACCTGGACAGGCATGATGCCTGACTTGCGCATCCGGGCCAGGATCTCCAGGCCGCGGCGTCCGCGCGTCCGGCGCATCGAGTCGGAGCTGTCGGCGAGGCGCTGGACTTCATCGAGCACGAAGCGCGGGACTTCCAGGATCCCGAAGAGGAAGCCGGACTCGGCGATGTCCGCGATCCGGCCGTCGATGATCGCGCTGGTGTCGACGAGGATGCGAGGCACGGCGGCCTCGCCTTCCGGCGCGCCGCTGCGGATGATGCCCATCGACTGCGCCGCAGTGATCAGGTCGTGGCGCTTGGCCACGGTCAGCCCGACCATCGCCAGGCCAAGGAACAGCGATATGCCCAGAGGCGCGATGGTGCCGATCGGCGCCGGCAGCGCCGCGAGGGGCAGGCCCAGCAGCAGGCCGAGGAGGAGCCCCAGGAACAGGCCGATGATCGCGGTGACGAACTCCGCGGTCGACAGCTGCTGGACGGCCCGCAGCGCCGACAGCGCCGGGATGACCGTCAGGTACGGCAGCAGCGAGAAGCCGAGGACGATCCAGGCGAGCACCCAGGCAACGACCAGCACGGGCGCGCCGGGTGCGGGCTGGAACACCGCGAGCTGGGCGATGACGAGGGTGATCCCAATGAGTCCGCCGAGGGCGGCTCCCAGGAATCGGATGGTCCGGATCAACGAATGCCTCGAGTGGCCGCGATCGGGGTCGGCCGGCCCATCGCCGGTCGTCGACCGCCGTGGCTCGATCGTCGGGCTGTTCAGCCTAGCATCCGCCTTTCGGGCTCGACCGGCACGGCGGTCAAGGGTCGGGTGCGCCGCGGGCGGCTTTCCGGATCGTCGCCGCCCCCGGCTGGTCCGATCGCGGCCGCAAGCGCATCGCGGAGCGAGGCTGCCCGCACCACCGTGATCCCGGTGGTCCCTTCTTCCGACGCGGCGGCGCCGGCTCGCTCGGCCGGCACGATCGCCCGCTGGAATCCAAGTCGAGCCGCCTCGCGCAGCCGGCGATCGATCCCGGCGACGGGTCGAAGCTCGCCGAGCAAGCCGACCTCGCCGACGACAACGGTCCGCGCATCGATCGGGCGATCACGGAGCGACGAGGCGAGTGCCAGCGCGACCGCCAGGTCGAGGCCCGGCTCAGCGATGGTCACGCCGCCGGCGAGATTCGCGTACACGTCGTGGCTGCTCAGCCCGACCCCCGCGCGCCGGCCCAGGACCGCGAGGAGGAGCGCGAGCCGCGTCGGGTCGATGCCGGAGGCACGCCGGGCGGGCGTCGAGTAGCCCGCGGGCGTGACCAGGGCCTGGACCTCGATGAGGAGCGGGCGACTGCCCTCGAGCGTCGCGGCCACGACGCTGCCCGGTGCCGGGCCTGCGTGCTCGGCGAGGAAGGCGCGCCCTGGATCGGCTACCTCGCGCATGCCAGACTCGCTCATCTCGAGCACGCCCAGCTCGTCCGTCGAGCCGAAGCGGTTCTTGGCCGCGCGGACCAGGCGCATCACGCCCCCGCGCTCGCCACCGAGGTCGATCACCGCGTCGACGAGGTGCTCCAGGGTCCGCGGCCCGGCGATCGAGCCGTCCTTGGTCACGTGGCCGACGAGGACCACCGCGATCCCGTCGCCCTTGGCCAGCTCCATCAGGCGGAGCGCCGATTCGCGAACCTGGCCCACGCTCCCCGCCGGCCCGTCGAGCTCGTCGACGGTCATCGTCTGGATCGAATCGACGACGACGAGCGCCGGTCGCCGGGCGCGCGCGGCCTCGATGATCGCGCCGACCTCGCTCGTCGCGAGGACCGCGACGGCATCCGCGGCGGGGCCCGAGCCGAGACCCAGGCGGGCCGCGCGCATCCTGACCTGCCCGGCGGATTCCTCGCCTGTCGCGTACAGGACACCAGCCGCGCTCGTGGCGACACCGCCGGCCACCTGCAGCAGCAGGGTCGACTTGCCGACGCCGGGCTCCCCGCCGATCAGCAGCAGCGACCCGGGCACGATCCCGCCGCCCAGCACCCGGTCGAGCTCGCCGAGGCCGGTCCGCAGGCGTTCGGTCGGGCCGTCGGCGGGTGCCGAGAGCGGCACGGGCTCAGGGGCGCGACTGCCTCCGCGCGCGCTCGGGCGCGTCGAGCGCTGGCGCGCGGTCACGACGGTCTCGACGAGGGTGTTCCACGCTGCGCAGGACCGGCACTGGCCCTCCCAGCGCGGATAGTCGGTGCCGCACGCCTGGCAGACGAATCGGCTCTGGGCGCGAGCCATCCCGCGCTACGAGACTTCGACGGGGGTCTTCTGCTCCGCGGCCTGGATCACCAGGCCGTCGTCGGCGTTGGCGTCGACCACGATCGTGGTGCCCGTCGGGTATCGGCCCAGGAGCAGGTGCTCGGCGAGGACGTCCTCGATCAGGTTCTGGATCGTGCGGCGCAGCGGCCGCGCGCCGAACGCCGGATCCCAGCCGAGCTTGATGAGGTGGTCCTTGGCCGGCTGCGTGACCTCGAGGCTCATGGTCTGCGCCTTCAACTGGTCCCGGACCCGCTGGAGCATCAGATCGACGATCTCGCGGATCTCGTCCACGGTCAGGCTGCGGAACACGACGGTCGCATCGATGCGGTTCAGGAACTCCGGCCGGAAGCTGCTCTTCAGCTCCGCCTGGACCTTCTCCTTCATGAGCTCGTACGACTGCTGGGCGCGGCCCGGCTCGTCGTCGGCGACCGGGCGGAAGCCGAGCGAGGAGTTCGTCTGGAGCTGCTTCGCGCCCAGGTTCGAGGTCATGATGATGATCGTGTTCCGGAAGTCGACGCGGCGGCCCTTGGCGTCCGTGAGCTGCCCGTCCTCCATGATCTGGAGGAGGATGTTGAACACCTCGGGGTGCGCCTTCTCGACCTCATCCAGGAGCACCACTGCGTAGCTCTTGCGGCGCACCGCCTCGGTCAGCTGGCCGCCCTCGTCGAAGCCGATGTAGCCGGGCGGGGCACCGACCAGGCGGCTGACGTTGTGGCGCTCCATGAACTCGCTCATGTCGATCTTGATGAGCGTGTCCTCGCTGCCGAACATGAACTCGGCGAGCGCGCGGGCGAGCTCCGTCTTCCCGACGCCGGTCGGGCCGAGAAAGATGAACGAGCCGATGGGCCGCTTCGGATCCTTGAGCCCGGCGCGCGCCCTGCGGACCGCTCGGGATACGGTCTCGATTGCCTCGTGCTGGCCGATGATCCGGTGGTGGAGGGCGTCCTCCATGTTGAGCAGCCGCTCGGACTCCTCCTCGGCGATGCGCATCACCGGGATGCCAGTCCACATCGCGACGACCTGGGCGATCTCCTCCTCATCGACCGCGGGCGCATCGCCGGCGATCGTGGCCTGCCACTCGCTGCGCAGGGTATCGACCTTCTCGCGGAGCGTGGCCTCGTCCTCGCGCAGCTTCGCGGCAGCCTCGTAGTCCTGCGAGTTGATCGCGCCGTCCTTCTCCTTGGTGAGCTTGTCGAGGTCGCGCTGCGCCTCGCGCAGCGTCGGTGGCGCGGAGGAGTGGCGCAGCCGAACCCGGCTCGCGGCCTCGTCGATGAGGTCGATCGCCTTGTCCGGGAGATGGCGATCCGTGATGTACCGGATCGACAGGTCCGCCGCGGCCTTCACCGCGTCGTCCGTGATCGTGACCTTGTGGTGCTGCTCGTAGCGTTCGCGGATGCCCATCAGGATCTCGATGGTCTGCTCGAGCGAGGGCTCCTCCACCATCACCGGCTGGAACCGCCGCTCTAGGGCCGCGTCGCGCTCGATGTACTTGCGGTACTCGTCGAGCGTCGTGGCGCCGATGCACTGGAGCTCGCCGCGCGAGAGGGGCGGCTTGAGGATGTTCGCCGCGTCGATGGCGCCCTCGGCCGCGCCAGCCCCGACGAGGGTATGGAGCTCGTCGATGAAGAGCACCGCATCATTCGTGTTCCGGAGCTCCTCGATGATCTTCTTCAGGCGCTCCTCGAACTCGCCGCGGTACTTCGTGCCGGCGACGAGCGAGCCGATGTCAAGGGTGAGAACGCGCTTGTTGAGCAGGATGTCGGGCACGTCGCCGGCGACGATCCGGTGCGCCAGGCCCTCGGCGATGGCCGTCTTGCCGACGCCCGGCTCCCCGATCAGTGCCGGGTTGTTCTTGGTCTTCCGGCCGAGGATCTGGATGACCCGCTCGATCTCCTTCTCGCGGCCGATGACGGGGTCCAGCTTGCCGGCCCGGGACGCGTCGGTGAGGTTGATGCCCAGCGCATCGACCGTCGGCGTCTTGGACGAGCGCTTCGTCTCCTGCGCCGGACCGACCGACGACGACTGCGAGAGGACGCGGATGACCTCGTGGCGGACCTTGTCGAGGTTCACGCCGAGCGACTCGAGCACGCCTGCAGCGATGCCCTCGCCCTCGCGGACCAGGCCCAGGAGGAGGTGCTCCGTGCCGATGTAGTTGTGGCCGAGGCGGCGCGCCTCGTCGATGGCCAGCTCTATGACGCGCTTCGCGCGCGGGGTCAGCCCGACCTCGCCGACGACCGGTCGATCACCCCGCCCGATGATGAACTCAACCGCGGTCCGAACCTTGGCCAGCTCGACGTTCATGTTCTCGAGCACGCGCGCGGCGACGCCCTCGCCCTCGCGCACCAGCCCCAGGAGCAGGTGCTCCGTGCCGATGTAGTTGTGGTTGAACCGCTGCGCCTCGTCCTGCGCGAGCGTCAGGACTTTGCGTGCCCGGTCCGTGAACTTGTCGAATCGCTCCATGAAGTCGAACGCCTGTTCCCCTCTGCGCCCTTCGCGGCGCGGTGGTCATCCTAGCACGCGATTCGCCCGTTTCGACCCTACGGGAGCGTGCTTATCTGGGGCTACGCTCCGATCAGCGGGAACGGATCAGCGCCCTGGTGGGCCACGGGTTTGCGCGGTTGCGCAGGGCCGGGGCGAGCCGCTAGGTCGCGGCCTTCTCGTCCTCGTCGGCTGCCTCGGCGGGTGCCTCGGGCTCGACAGCTGCCTCGGGCTCGGCCTCGGCTTCGGGCTCCGCGACTGCCTCGGGCTCCGCGACTGCCTCGGGCTCGGCCTCGGCTTCGGGCTCCGCGACTGCCTCGGGCTCGGCTGCGGCCTCCGGCTCCGCGGCGGGCTTCGCTTCGGCAGCAGGCGCCACTTCCAGCTCGGCCGCTTCCGGCTCGACGACGGCCTCGACCGTTTCTTCGGCGCCGGCGGTGTCCGTCGGGGCGTCAGCGGCCGGTGCACCTTCGTCGTCAACGGCCTCGGCACGTGCGAGCTGCTCGCGGACCCCGGCGAAAGCCGCGGCCAGCGTCGTGTCGATCCCGCCCTCGGGCTCCTGCACGGCATCGGCCGCGGTGTAGGCGCGTGGTCGATCCCGGTCGCCGCGCGGGCGACGATCGCCTCGCTCGGCGCGTTCGGGTCGTTCCGCTCGCGGCCCCGGAGTCCCGTCGGACGGCGGCCCCGTCTCGACGGCCGGGCGAGCCGACCCCTCCTCTGCCTGCTTGAGGCTGAGGCCGAGGCGATGTCGCTCGGAGTCGAGGCTGATGATCCGGAGCTTCAGCGCCTGGCCCTCGTGGACCACGTCGCCCGGGTGGGCGACGCGCTGGTTCGACAGCTCGCTGATGTGGATCAGGCCCTCGAGGCCGTCGCGCACGCGCACGAACGCTCCGAAGTTGACGAGCTTGGTCACCGTGCCGTCGATCACGTCCCCGACGTTGAAGTCGGCAACGGTGGAGTGCCACGGGTCCGGCTGCAGCCGGCGGATCGAGAGGGAGATGCGCCCGCGCTCGTGGTTTATGTCGATGACCTCGGCCTCGACCTCCTCACCGACGCGGTAGCCGCCCTCGGGGTTGTTGACCTTGTTCCAGGACAGCTCGCTCTTATGGACGAGGCCGTCGATGCCGCCGAGGTCGACGAACACGCCGAACGGGGCGATCGAGCGGACGCTGCCGGTGACCTTCTGGCCGACCTGGAGGCTGCTGAAGAGCTCATCCCGCTTCTCGCGCCGCTCCTCGTACAGGGCCACCTTTTCGGACAGGATCAGGCGGTTCGCCTTGCGGTTGACCTCGAGGATCTTGAGCCGCAGCTTCCGGCCGACGAACGGCTGGAGCTTCTCGGCGATCTCCTGGGCCGCGTCGCGCGGCTGGTCGTTCTGGGGCCGGCGCGGGAAGTCGACGATCTGGCTGATCGGGACGAAGCCGCGGATCCCGCAGTCGACGATCAGGCCACCCTTGTTGTGGTCGATGACCGGGGCCTCGATGATGACGCCCGCCTCGAACTGCTCCTGCATCGCACGCCACTTGCGCTCGAGTCCGGCGCGGCGCAGCGAAAGCACCACGTGGCCTTCGGGCGACTCAGGCTGGAGCACGTACACCAGAACGGTGTCGCCGATGTTCAGGGCCGGCTGGCCTTCGCCATGGCGGCCGAAGAGCTCGCGGTTGCTGACAACGCCCTCGCTCTTGGCGCCGATATCGACCAGGATCTCGTCCTTGTCGATGCGGACGACCTGGCCCTCGACCACGTCGCCGTGCTTAAAGCTCTTGATGTCCGAGTCCTGCTCGGCGAGGAGCTCTTCCATCGTCGTCGGCTCGGGACCGAGCTGGCGCACGGGGACAGTTTCCTCTTCGTCGTCGCTGGCCGCGGGGGCGTCGGCCGTCTCGTCGGCGCTCAGCGAGCTGCGGTCAACCGTCGTGTCCGACTCGGCAGCGACGGCCTCGTTGGCCGCAGGATCGGCGCCCGGTTCAGACGGCGCAGCTTCCTCGACCACCGTCTCGACGACGGCTTCGACGTCGGCAACGGGAGTCTCGGCGGCAACGGGAGTCTCGGCGGCAACGGGAGTCTCGGCGGCAACGGGAGTCTCGGCGGCAACGGGAGTCTCGGCGGCAACGGGAGTCTCGG
>DATKBR010000085.1:0-10277 GCA_035513775.1 Candidatus Limnocylindria bacterium | reverse complement strand
TTGCGAGGTCCTCGACGGTGGTGAAGATGCCGCCCATCGACGCCAGGGCGCCGTAGCCGTCGATCGGCTCCTCGAGGTACTCGCCGTTGCGCCAGATGTAGCCGTGCGCCTTGCGCTCCTCGGCGACCTCGGCCTCGAGATAGCCGGTCGAGTGCATGCCCAATGGCTGGAGGATCCGCTCGCGGACGGCCTCCCTGTACTCGCGCCCGGTGACGTTCGTGATCAGACGGCCGAGGATGCCGTAGCCGGTGTTCGAGTACTCGAAGCGCGTACCGGGTGCCCAGGCGAACGACAGCCCGCCGGCCAGGAGCTTCGAGAACTCGCCAAGGTCGAGGCCCTGCTGGCGGTCGCCCCACGGGTCGTCGGTCGGGAAGCCTGCGGTCATCGTGAGCAGGTGGCGAATCGTGATCGGCGGCGAGTCCGTTGTCGGGAGCTGCACGTTGGCGAGCTCCGGCACGTAGTCGGCGATCGGGTCGTCCAGTCGGAGCCGGCCCTCGTCGCGCAGCAGCAGGACGGTCGCGGCGGTGAAGCTCTTGGTCATCGAGGCGATCCGGAAGATCGACGACGGCGTGGGCGTCGCGTCCTCCCCGACGCGCAGGGTGCCGAGGCCGCGGCCGTGGATCAGCTCGCCATTCAGGACGACCCCGTAGGCGAGGCCCGGCACGTGCCAGCCGGCGAAGGTCCTGTCCGCGAGGTCGTCGACGCGCTTCAGGGCGGCCTCGATCGCGGTCGGCGCGCTGGCGACGGTCATTCGCGCAGCGTCGCCAGGCAGTCGAGCCGTATCAAGCAAATATGCGTCAGGTCACCGGAATCAAGAAGCCGCCGGGAGCCCGGCGGCTTCGACGCGTGGTGGTGTCGTTGGGTCAGTGGGCGCAGGAGCGCGCGGTACCGGCGTCGTCCGCCGTCCGGAAGCTGGAGCCACAGCCGCATGCCGTGACCGCGTTCGGGTTGTTCACGGTGAACCCGGCGCCCATGAGGGTGTCCACGTAGTCGATCTCGGAGCCCTGCAGGAGCGGGATGCTCTGGCCGTCGACGTAGACCTTCGTGCCATTCACCTCAAGGATGTTGTCCTCGGGCGTCGGCTGGTCCTCGAGCATCATCCCGTAGCGGAAGCCGGAGCAGCCGCCCGAATATACGTAGACCCGCAGCCCGATGTTCGGGTTGGCCTCTTCCTTGGTGAGCTCGCGGAGCTTCATGGCTGCGGCGTCGCTCAGGGAGAGCACCGTCGTCTGCTGTTCGATCATCGAATGAGGCTCCTTCGAGGCGCGCGGTTCGGTCCGGACGTAGTGAACTGCGGCAATCGTACGCAGCGCAACCGATTCCGACAACCACCCACGTCGAAATCGATGGTCCTGCCCACTTTTCGGGCCATTCGCCGATGCCGGAGCCGAGCCGGAACCGAGACCGATGGGCGTCGAACCGGACCGATTGTTCGTCCCCGTATCCCAACTCGACGAGGTCCGTCGCGTCGGCAGCGGTTGTCATTCGGACACCGTCCGCGAGGCGCGAACGAGGCGGCCGGACACCGCCCGTGCTCGGGACGGACGATCTCGGGCACCTCCGCTATGGTTGCTGGCGCCATCCCTGAATCCCCAATCCGGAGGCCCAAGGCCACGTCCGAGTCGACACGCGCACGCCGTTTCGCGCTCCCGGACCTTGCTGACGAACGTACCGGCGAGTCAATCGAGGCCTTCCTCGAGGGACCCGACGTGCGCCGCCGCCGGCCCTCTTCCCGGGGCGCTGCCGGTGCGGCGGAAGTCGGCGGCGAGACCGGCCCCGGCGTCCCCACCGCGCACCGCCCGCCGGCGCCGGTGCGACCGTCCGCCGAGCTCCGCAGCCTTCCCGGCCGGCTCGAGTGGAACGCCGCGCTCGACCGTGAGAGCGCCCGGGCCGCGAGGTACGGCCGGCCGGCGTCGGTGGCGATCGTCGAGCTGAAGGCGGAGCGAGCGAACCAGCCCGTCGACCCCTTTCTGCCCTCGCTCGCGGGCCCGATCGCCCGCGCCATCCGCCAGGACTCGCGAGCGACCGATCTCGTTGCCCGCGTGGCAAGTGCGCGCTTCCAGATCCTGCTGCCCGAAACCACCGAGGCGGGCGCCGAGCGCCTGGCGGAGCGCGTCGCCGCGAACTGCCGGCGCCACATCGAGGCTACTGGCGCGCCGGTGACGGTGCGGGTCAGCGTCGCGGGCACGGGCCTGGACGACTCGCTGCACGAGGCCCTCGCCCACGCGCTCCGCTCCATCGAGGCCGCCTGACCGCCGCACCCCACGCGTCGGCGACGCCCCAGTCCTCGAGTTAGTCCTCGATGCGCTCCACCACGGTGGCGATCCCCTGGCCGACGCCGATGCACATGGTGGCCAAGCCGTAGCGGCCCTCGCGCCGGCGGAGCTCGTGGACGAGCATGGTCATCAGCCGGGCGCCGGACGCGCCGAGGGGATGGCCGAGCGCGATCGCGCCGCCATTCACGTTGACCTTCTCGGGATCGAGACCGAGCTCGTCCATGCACACCACGGACTGCGAGGCGAACGCCTCGTTCAGCTCGACGAGGTCAAGGTCGTCGACGGAGATGCCGGCCCTCGCCAGCGCCTTGCGCGCAGCGGGCACCGGCCCGACGCCCATGATCGCGGGGTCCACGCCGGCCACGGCGGTGGAGACGACGCGGGCGAGGGGTTTGAGCCCCAGCTCCCGCGCGCGCCCCGCCTCGATGACCAGCGTCGCCGCGGCACCGTCGTTGATGCCCGACGAGTTGCCCGCCGTCACGGAGCCGCCCTCGCGAAACGCCGCCCGGAGCCTCCCAAGGGCCTCCATGGAGGTGTCCGCGCGCGGATGCTCGTCCCGGGCGAAGACCACCGGATCGCCCTTCTTCTGGGGTACCGACACCGGCACGATCTGGTCGTCGAAGTGTCCGGCCTCGATGGCGGCGATGGCACGCTGGTGCGACAGCAGCGCAAAGGCGTCCTGCCGCTCCCGCGTGACGTCGCGCTGGTCCCCATACCGCTCGACGACGTTCTCGGCCGTCTCGCCCATGGTGTACGGGTGGTGCAGGGCGGAGAGCTTGGGGTTGGTAAAACGCCAGCCGAGGGTGGTGTCCTGGAGCTCGCGGGCGCCGCGATCCCAGGGGCCTTCGGCCTTGCCCATGACGTATGGGGCGCGCGTCATCGACTCGACGCCGCCGGCGAGGAACACGTCGCCGTCGTCCGAGGCGATCGCGTGCGCGGCGGCATTGATCGCCTGCAGCCCGGAGCCACACAGTCGGTTGACCGTCTGTCCCGCCACCTCGACCGGTAGGCCGGCCAGCAGCGCGGCCATCCGCGCCACGTTCCGGTTGTCCTCGCCGGCCTGGTTGGCACAGCCGAGGATGACGTCCTCGATCAGGGCCGGATCGACGCCAGCGCGATCGACGACCGCGCGGATGGCGAGGGCGGCGAGGTCGTCCGGCCGGATCGTGGCGAGTGCGCCGCCATAGCGCCCGACGGGGGTGCGGACCGCCTCGACGATCCATGCCTCGCGAACGGGTCGACGTGGATCACGAGCCATGCGCGAATTGTACGAGCGGAGACGGCCGTGCCGGATGAGGCGCCGGGCGGGGTCTGGCTCGGGGCGGCCGGACGCGTCCCCCCTGCTGCGGGCGACTGTCAGCCGATCTTCGAGAACACCTCGGCCAGCAGGGCGTCGGTGATGTCGTCGCCGCCGACGATGTACATGACATCACCCGCGGTATAGGCGTACACGGTCCCGTTGGCGGCGTTGCTCGACACGACCTTCTTGACGGCCTTGCCGCCGTACGCCGCGTCGGTGACGGTCACCTGGCCGTCCTCGCCCGCAGCCACCAGGAATGTGTTCAGGAACTGGCTCCCATCGACGCCCTCGAGCCGGTACGCGATGAGGGTGAGGTTCGTGGTACCGCCGAAGGCCACGCTCAGGTCGCTCGGCGACTTGTCGAACTGGTCGAGGACGGCTTCCACCTCGGGGCTGCCCCTGAAGCCGAGGAGTTGATCGCCGGTGATGCTGGACTTCCTGACGGTCTCGCCGGCGATGTCGTCCGGCAGCAGCGCTTCGAGCGCCTCGTCGGCGCTCGGCAGTTCGAAGCTGGGCAGGGCGAACGTCGGACCGATTCCGATCGTCGCGACCGGGGCCTGCGTCGCGGCAGCAGCCGTGGAACCCGCGGATCCGGTAACCCCCGGCGTGGCCGTTGCCGTGGCATCGCCGCAAGCGGCCACGAGGATGGCGAGCCCGGCGAGGAGCGTCTGGGGTCGAGTGGCGCGGCGTGCGGTCATGGGAATCCCCCGGATTGAGGCGAAGCGGAGGCCCGGCGCAGGCGGCGCTGGGGCCGCGAGCGCGGATCGTACGCGAAGCCTCACATCGACGCTCTCGCCTCGCGGAGCAGCGGCAAGGCCGGGCGGAACGTGTCGGCGTCCTCGTCGCTCAGGCCATCGAGCATCACGACTACCTCGTGGACACCCGTCCGGCGCGCCCATTCGAAGGGCCCAAAGGGGTGGTTCGCGCCAAGGCGCATCGCCCGGTCGATGTCGGCTTCCGAGGCGACGCCGTCGCCCGCCGCCCGGTAGGCCTCGTTGACGATGGCGAGGATCACCCGCTCGGCGATCGCGTCCGGATCGAGCGTGGCTGCCGCCCTCCCGCCGACCCGAATCTCGCCCGCGAACCGGGCCGCCGGGCCGGTGGGGCGGCCGTCCGCGTAGCGGTAGAAGCCCTCCCCCGTCTTCCGCCCGAGGCGGCCCGCCGCGACGAGCTCCTCCTGGATCGGCGAGGGCCGGAAGCGCGGCGGGCGCCCGAACGCCTCGAACAGGCCCCGGGCGGCAGCGAGGTTCACGTCAATGCCGATGAGGTCCATGAGCGCGAAGGGACCCATCGGGAAGCCGGCGTCGGCCAGCGCGCCATCGATCGTCTCGATGGCTCCCGCCCCGGCGCGCAGGAGCCGCAGCGGCTCCAGGGTGAACGGCCGGTTGACCCGGTTGACGATGAAGCCCGGCGAATCCTTGACGCGAATCGCGGTCTTGCCCCAGCCCCCGACGGCGGCGGCGGCCGTTTCGACCGCCCAAGCGGCGGAGCTCCTTCCCGCCACGACCTCGACGAGTGGCAGCACGGGCGCCGGGTTGAAGAAGTGCAGGCCCACGACCCGTTCCGGCCGCCCCACGACCTCCGCGATCGTCGATACGGAGAGCGCGCTGGTGTTCGTGGCGAGGATCGTCTCTGGTGCCGCCGCCTCGTCCAGGTCGGCGAAGAGCCGGCGCTTGATCTCTATCTCCTCGAGCGCGGCCTCGATGACGAGCTGGGCGCCGCCGACGGCGACGGAGAGCGTTGGGGCGACCGTCAGCCCGAGCAGCCGCTTGCCGGCCCATGCGGCCGGATTGGCCTCACCTGCCTTCGCGGCGCGCCGCTCCAGCCCCTCGCGAATGCGGTCGCGCGCCCGGTCCGTGGCGCCGGGAACGGAGTCCCAGAGCGCCACGCGCCAGCCGCCTTCCAGCGCGACCTGGGCGATACCTGCGCCCATCGTCCCGGCACCGATGATGGCCACCAGGGCAGATTCGGTCACCAGGCGCTCAGTCACGGGCCGGAGCGTAGCCCAGGCATGCGGCCGTGGGCCGGAATGGCGCGCGGGCGGTAGATTGCGGCGGATGGGTAACCTCGATGACGCTCCGTACGTCGAGGCCGAGGACCGCACCGCGTGGCGGGCCTGGCTCGAGGCGAATCACGCCACCGCCACCGGCGCCTGGCTGGTCAGCTGGCGAAAGGGCCACGGCGCGAAAGTTGCGTACGAGGATGCAGTCGAGGAGGCGCTGTGCTTCGGCTGGATCGACAGCCAGGGCGGCAAGATCGACGAGCGCCGGTCCAGGCAGTACTTCGCGCCGCGCAAGCCGGCCTCGGGCTGGGCGGCCACGAACAAGGTTCGAATCGAACGGCTCATCGCCGACGGCCGGATGGCCCCGGCCGGGCTGGCCGCCATCGAGCGGGCGAAGGCCAATGGCTCGTGGACGCTGTTCGACGACGTCGAGCAGGGGATCGTCCCCGACGACCTCGCGCGATCGCTGGCTGATCACCCGCCCGCGGCCGCGACCTTCGAAGCGTTCCCGAAGTCGGCGCGCCGAGCGATCCTCGCGTGGATCGCCCAGGCGAAACGGCCCGAAACGCGCGCGAAGCGAGTGCTCAAGTCGGCGACGCTGGCGGCCCGAAACGAGCGCGCCTATCCACCGGAGCGTCGCTGAACAACGGCTCATGGCGGGCCAGCGCGGCTCATCGCCGGCCCTCGTTCAGATCGAGCGCGTCAGACGGGCTTGAACGACTCGAAGGGCTGGCGGCAGTCGGCGCAGTGCCGGATCGATCGGCACTGGGTGGGTCCGAAGACGTTCTCGAGCGTCGTCTGCAGCGAGCCGCAGTACGGGCAGGCCACGGGTGCCGTGGCGGCGTCGAGCATCGGCAGCCCGCGACCCAGTCTCACCGGCGGTGGCGGTGCGAAACCCGAGCCGCGAAGCTTCTCGCGGCCGGCGGGCGAGATCCGGTCCGACGACCACGGCGTGGCGAACGACACGTCGACGCGAACGGCGCGCTCGAACTCGCCGAGGCGGTCGACCACGGCATCCAGGATCATTTCGAGCGCCGGGCAGCCGACGAACGTCGGCAGCAGCTCGACCACGATCTCCTCGGCGCCCACGTCGACGCCCCCGATCATCCCCAGCTCGACGATCGACACCGTCGGGATCTCGGGGTCCGCGACCTCGTCGAGGGCGGCCATGACCGCGCGCGGGTCGACGGTCGTGCCGGGCTCCGTCATCACCACGTCGCGCCGTCCTCTGACCGTCGAACCATCGTGAACTCGCCCCACAGCCAGCGGAAGCTGTCGGAGTGGCCCTGGCGGCCGTCGGCGCCCGGGTGGACCTCCGGCGGGAGCGCGAGACCGAGCGGCACGAGGATGGTCGTGAGGTCCGCGCGCCACGCCGCCTCGGCGGCGGCGATGCTTCGGGTGAGGATCCCGGCATCGAGGAGCGCCGCCTCGCCGGCGAGCGGCGTGAACACGGTCGGCGCGTCAGCGCCGAGCGTGGTCAGTGCCGCCTCGAGCCGGCGGCGTGGCTCCGGGCCGCCGCGTGCCAGCCGCTCGATCCACGCGAGAACGTGCATCCGGTGATAGCGCTCCTCGCGCCGCAACTTCTCGACCAGGTCGGCGAGCGGCCGGTACTCGCCGCCGATCGACGCCAGGCGGGCCTCGTCGGCCAGCTCGTACAGGAAGCGGCGCGCGATGGTGTCCGCCCAGTCGCCGCGCGGTTGGTCGAGAAGGCGGGCGTGCCGGTACTCCTCGAGCTCGCGGTCGTACGCCAGGGCGTCCTCGTCGCGGCCGTCGGCCACGACGTCGGCGAGCAGCTGGTACAGGGCGCGGGCGTGGCCCAGCTCGTCCTGCGAGATGGAGCTGATCGCGACGTCCTCCTCGAGCAGCGGCGCGATGCCCGTCCACTCGGAGTCGGTGAAGCCGCTGACGAACTCGTCGTCGGCCATGGCGAGCAGCAACTCGGCGAGCGCCGTGCGGGTCGGTTCCGCGAGCGCGACCGCGGCCGAGTTCCCGGCCTGCACCGCGCCCGTGGTGGGCGAGGCCGGCTGCCCGATGGCGGTCACGACTTGCCCTCCGCTCGACGCCCGCCGGTCCGGTCGTGCGTCTCGGCTCGGGCGGGCGGCTTCTCGGTGCCGGCCCGGGCACGCGCAGCCGCGAGCTTGTCGCGCATCACGTAACCACCGGGCTTCTTGAACGACCTATCGAGCGGCGGATCGAGCAGGTCGGGATCCTCCAGGACGGTGATGTCTGCCCGTCGCACCACCCACAGCCGCATGCTCTCGTTTCGACGCCCGAACATCTCGCGGGCGTAGTGCAGCGCCAGCTCCGCGTCTGGGGCGAGCACGTTGCCGCCGTGCCGCATCGGGTCGCCGTCCTTCGCCTGCTGGAAGACCTCATAAGGCTCAAGGGCGGCACTGGTCGTTCGCGGGGCGCGGGGGGATCGGACGGTGGTCATCGTCATCGTCCCCGTGATGCCTGTGGGTACATCACGCGGCGGCAGGCGCTGCGGCGAGGATCGTGTCTCGGACCCAGCGGGTGTCCTCGCGGTTGAGGCGCCGGAACTCGAGGCGCTCCTGGGACTTCGGGCCGTGGCCGGTCACGACGGATCGCAGCTCGTCCCACGATGGCTCGGTGTACGACCACACCTTGGTCGTCTCGTCGAGGCGCAGCTCCGGATCGGGCATGGTCAGGCCGAGCTCGAGCAGGCGGGGCACGTAGATCGTCAGGAACTCCTGGCGCAGCTCCTCGGAGGTCTTCGCCTTGATCCGCCAATGGAGGTCGCGATCCTTCGCGCGGTCGCCGCGCGGGCCGTGCATCTGCATCAGCGGGCCCCACCAGCGATCAAGCGCCTCCTGCACGAGGGCGCGCTGCGAATCCGTGCCGGTCATGAGCGTCACCACGACGTCTCGCCCGTGCATGATGTGGACCGACTCCTCCCAGCAGATCTTCTGCATCGTCCGGGCGTACGGGGCGTATGACGAGTCCCGGAGAGCCTGCTGGGCGACGATCGCCGCCGCGTCCACGAGCCAGGCGATGATCCCGATGTCGCCCCAGCTCTTCGTCGGGTAGTGGAAGACGTTGTGGAACTTCGTCTTGCCCGCGATCAGGTCCTCCAGCATGGCCTCGCGCGGCTTGCCGAGATCCTCGGCGACGCGATACAGCAGCTGCGCGTGGCCGACCTCGTCCTGGACCTTCGCAGTGAGCGCCAGCTTCCGCTTGAGCGTCGGCGCCCGCATGATCCACTCGCGCTCCGGGAGCACGCCCATGAGCTCCGAGTTGGCGTGCATCTCGACGAACCGGAGGACCGCGGTGCGGTACTCGTCGGGCATCCAGTCGTTCGGCTCGATCTTGCCGCCGGCGGTTACGTGCGCCTCGAAGTGCGCATACCGCTCGTCGTGCGGCAGGTCTTCGTTCCAGGGTCGCTCGCTGCGCTGCCGGGCGGGCAGGACGGGATCGAGGGCGAGGGGATCGGTCATCAGGACGCCTCCAGCATGCGCGTGGTGAGGTCGACGAGGTGGTCGGCGATTCGCGCGGCGGGCAGGCGACCCGCCGGGTCGTACCACGCGGCAACGCCGTTCAGGGAGCTGAGAATCGTGCTCGTGGCGAGCGCCGGGTCCGTCATGGCGAACGCGCCGACGGCGACACCATCCTCGATTCGCCGGCGGAATCGCGCCTGGTAGGCGTCGCGCCGCGCCAGGATCTCGGCTCGACGCTCCGGGCCCAGGGCGCGCCACTCGTGGACGAAGACGCCCGCAGCATCGACGTCCGCGGTCAGCACCGAGACGTGAGCGCGCACGAGGGATGCCAGCGCCTCCATGGGATCACCGGGCCGTCGCGCCTCGGCGTCGGCCTCCGCCATGTCGGCGGCGGTCTCGAACCGGCTCGCGGTGCGCGCCACGATGGACCACAGCACGTCCTCCTTGGAGGTCACGTGGCTGTACAGGCTCGCGCCCTGCACCGACAGCGCCCGCGCGATATCGCGGATGCTGGTGCCCGCGTACCCACGGTCCCGGAACAGGTCGCTGGCAACGTCCTCGATCTCGCGGCGCCTGGTGAGCTGCTCAACCATGGTCTGAAGCGTTCTCCGGTTGCCTAACTAACGATCGTTAGGCTAGCCCCGGGACGAGGCGGCGTCAACCATTCGGGATCGCTGACGCCGGGTTGCCACCAGGTCAGCCGTGCGCAATACTGTGCGCATGAGTGTGCGCACTAACCTCCTCCTCCCCGAGGACCTGGTGGAGCAGCTCGACCGCGTGGCCGGCCCGCGCGGCCGAAGTCGATACGTCGCCGATGCCGTTCGCGAGCGCCTGCGTCGCGACGAGCGGATGGCCGCCATCAGGGCTGCCGCCGGAATCTGGCGGGACCACCCGCTATTCCCGACGGACGAATCGGTCGTGAAGTGGGTTCGCGCTGGCCGGGCAGAGAAGACCTCGTCCGGCATCGACCGCTGACCCGTGCGCTTCGTTCTCGACACCTCCTTCGCCATCGATTTCCTACGGGCACGTCCCGCCGCCCTCGAGCGGATGGAGCGCCTCGTGTCGGCCGGCGACGAGCCCTACATCAACGATGTCGTTCTGTGTGAGCTCGCCACGGGGACACGCCCGAACGAAACCGCGGCACTCGACGCCTTCGTCAACGCAATGGAGTTTGTCCAGCCAGGTCCGGAGGTCGCCCGACTCGCTGGCGTGTGGCGGGGAGCGGCGCGAGCGCGCGGCGAGAC
>DATKBR010000084.1:0-45956 GCA_035513775.1 Candidatus Limnocylindria bacterium | reverse complement strand
CGCGTTCCTCGAGGCCAGCCGGTACCAGCAGCTGCTGCACGGCCCGCCCGGCTGGCTGCCGCCGCTGGCGCCCGGGGACCTGCTCGGCATCCGGATCAGCAACGGCGCGATCGAGACTCTCGCAGTCGATCGCCGCGCGGTGCGGGGCGCCCACGTGGGCATCGTCGGCGCCGGCCTCGCGAAGCTCGCGCGCCTCGTCATCGGCCCGGACGCGAGCTGGTTCGGGCCGCCGGTGATCGAGATCGAGGAGCTCCTGGAACTCGCGGCGACCGAGGCCCCGGAGCTGCTTCGCCGGCCGCTCCCACCGATCTCCGAGGTCGTCGAGCGCGGCGGACTCGAGGTGAGGCACGGGCTCGTGGGTCATCCGGGCACGGACTGGACGGCCGTCGAGTCCTCCTTCGCTCCCCCACCCCAGGAGGCCTGGGGATTTCGACCCGCGAGGACCATCCAGTAGCCGGCGGACCTCGCCGCAGTGGATCTTCCGACAACTTGACAGGTTGACAACAGCGCTTGCTGTTAACGGTCGGCATGCCGGAGGCCGAGGTCCGCAGCCTGACCCCCGAGCAGGCGCTCGAGCGTTGGCGCGCGTTCAGGGAAATGCCCACGCCGTGACCGGCACCCCCGGGGGCCCCTGGCTTCAACCAGAGGCCGATCGCGCCGCCGCGTTTCGGACCCATTCGATCAACCTTCGGCGCCTCGGCTCGTCGATGCTGCGGGGAAGCAGGTTGATCCGCTCGACGAGGTGGTCCGGGTCGACGATCCCTGCCTCCAAGAGTGCCTTCGCAAACGCACGATCCTTCTCACGGTTCGCGACCAACTTCGAAGCGACGCAGTCGTGCGGTCCCAATGCTCGTACTCGCGATCCGGGCACCGGTGGGTCAAGTTCGACCACTTCGGCGATCCAGTCTTCAGGCAACACGGCCGTCGACAGGCTGACGCCCTGCCCGTAGTAGCCGAACGTCTCATGGAACCGCGACAGCTCCCCGATCGCACCATCGACTGCGTCCGCTCTCTCGGCATCCTCGTCGTCGAAGAACGCGAGGTCGACCTCGATCGACCGCATTGCCTCGATGGGCAGTTCCGATTCGCTGGCCGTCGCGAGGATGGCCTGGCTGCCGATGATCAGGATGTCGGCGTCTTCGACGATGTCCGCTGCTGCGCGGAGCACGTGGTCGAGCTGTTCGCGGTTCACGCCGGCGGAACCTGAACTCGGCCGTCAACGGCGCGGAAGGCGGCGAGGACCTTGCGCCGCTCGACATCTGACAGCACGCCCGCAAACGGGGAGTTCTGGCGGAGATCGACCGACTCCGGAGTGTCGGCCACCAGGCCCTTCACGACCGCCTGAGCGCCCCGGTCGATCAGACGTTCCCACGCGTCAAGCCATGGCACCGGAGCTCGATGCACGGCCCGCATTTTCGCGATGTTCGTCCGAGCCCTGGCGAGCGACCCGTCGGGGTCCTTCACGACGCGCCCCGCCACCGCCGTGTGCAGCCACATGCTCTGTCGCCCATCCCGAGTCGGGTTCCCTCCCATGCGCAACGCCTCGACCTCGCGAACATCGAGCCGCCTATGGACGCCAGTGCCGTGGCTGCGGAGGGTCCCCCGCTGCACCAGGTCAACGACATGCTGGCGTGATGTGCCCAGCATCCGGGCAGCCGCTCCCGTCCGAATGAGTTCGCCCATGACCGGAGGGTATCACGGAAAACACCAAAAACGCAACGCCGACCGAGAGTGCGCCGTCCTGGCCGATCGCTTGCTCCGTCTAGTCGCGCCACCCCCACCCGCGGACCCACTCGACCTGCGTCCCGCGCTCGATCGTCTTCGGTCGACTTTCCCGTGTGACCTTGATCGCGGCCTCCGCGTTCATCCCCTCCCCCACGAGCAGGCACGCGACCGCCGTGCCGGTTCGGCCGAGGCCGCCGCGGCAGGCGACGACCACGTTGCGGCCGGCGCGAATCGCTTCGACGAGACCGGCGAGCATCGATCGATACGCGGCGCGGTCGGTCGGGATGTTCATGTCGACCACCGGATGACGCCGGAGCTCTACCCCGTGGCGCTCGAAGGCAGCAGCAACGTCCGTCGTCCGGGTCAACTCGAGCTCGTGGTCCTCGACGAGCAGCAGGAAGACGTCGCAGCCGTGGGTTTCGCGGAGGCACGCGACGTCGGCGTCGAGGTCGCGCCACCATGGTGTCGGTCCGTCTTTTGACCACCTGCTGAAGTACTGCTTGCCAGGTAGGAACGTCATCCCCAGTCGGCCCGGCGCCGATGCGAGCCCGGGCACGGAGGCGAGATTCACCCAGTCCACCCGCAGCGGGTGCGAGGTAGAGGTCTTCCACCCGTGCGCTTCGACCAACCGATCGACGAGGGGCGCCGCGACGTCCCGACCGCGCATGCCACCGAGCCACTCGGCCGGGATCGCATCGATGCCCCAGCGGATCCCCGCGAGCCCGCCGGCGATCGCGGCGGTCGTGTCGGTGTCGTGCCCGAACCGGATCGCGCGCTCCATCGTCTCGCGGTAGTCCTTCGCCCCGTCGAGCGCGGTCCAGGCAGACCTGAACGCGTTCAGCGCGCCGCCGCGGCCTTCGGGCTCGTTGGTCGCCGGCCACGCCACGAACTCGTCCAGCGCGGCCACGGAGGCGAGATTCGCCTCTCCCCCACCCTGCTCGAACATCCCCCGTAGCGCGTCGATCGCGCTGTCCAGCGCAGCCTTCGGCTCCGCGCCCCCAAGCATCGCGTCCGCAACGAGCGTGTACAGCGCGCACGTGACCTGCGGAACCGCGTGCCCGTGCGTCACCCGCGATGCCCGCATCGCGAACTCCGCGAGCTCTGACGGTGTGAGCCGCCGACTGTGCCCCCACAGCGCGAGGGGCAGGATCCGCATCAGCGACCCGTTCGACTGCGACTTCTCGCCCGTCGGCCCCGCCTCCTCGGCCGGCGTGCCGGCCTCGAGCGCCGTCAGTGCCGTGAACGTGGTGCCGCCGATGTCGAACACCTCGCCGTCGGGCGTGTACGCGCCCTCGCGCCGCCACGCGACCGCGCGCCGCCCCTGGTCCTCCGTGTCGAACCCGACCGACACCAGCGAATCGAGCAGCGCCAGCATCAGCGCCCCGTCGTCGCTCCAGGTCCCGGGCGGCTGCCCGTGCGTCCCGATCTCGCCGAACCGCACCTCGCCGACCTGCTCCGGCTCCCGAAACTCGTACGGCACGCCCATCGCGTCGCCAACGAGATGGCCCCACACGGCACCGGTGAGTCGCAGCGGCAGCGCCAGGCTCGGGACGTCAGCCGGCGTCATCGATAAGCCTCCGGTAAGGGCCGCGCCCGATGATCCGCGGATCGGATCGATGGACGCCTTACAATCCCGGAGATGTAAGGAGGTTCGTCGATGGAGACGTCAGCGCGCCTGAGCTCGAAGGGACAGATCACGGTGCCAAGGTCCGTTCGGGACGCTCTTGGGCTGAAGGAGGGCGACAACGTCGTGTTCCGGGTGGATGGCGAGCGAGCGACGCTCGCACGGACTCCCAACTTCCTCGACCTCGCGGGTTCGGTGCCGGTCCCGGCCGAGCTGCGTGGCCGCCCCTGGTCCGAGATCATCGAGATGGCCCACACCGCGTGGGCGGTCGAGTCGATGCGCCGCGCCGGAGACGAGCGCGACGCGTGACGCACATGGAGCCTCCTCCGTTCGTTGACACGAACGTGCTCGTGCGGCACATCACCGGTGACCCGCCGGAGTTGGCGCGTCGGGCGACGAGGTACCTGGCCTCGGCACGGGCACTGCTGCTGCTGGACCTCGTAGTCGCCGAGTTTGCGTACGTGCTCAAGTCCGTCTACGGCCTTCCGCGCGCCGAGATCGGTGTGGCGCTTCGGGCGCTTCTCGGTCTCCCCGCGATCCGGGCTGTAGACCACGACCTGTTGCACCGTTCGATCGAGATCTTCGAGCATGACCGAGTCGGCTTCGTCGACGCCTACCTGGTGGCGTCCGCAGAGCGAAGCGGCGTCAAGCGCGTCGTTTCCTTCGACCGATCGATCGACCGGGTCAAGACCGTCACGCGCATCGAGCCCGCCTGATCCAATCGGGCGGCCGTCAATCACCGATGCGGCTCCAGAACTCGACCGCGAAGCCCTCATTCTTGAGGTGCTGGCCCGGGTCTCGCCCGTTGCCTTGCTTGATCCAGTGGCGGAGCAGCGGGATCGGGTCGTCGCCAAGCTTGCCGCCGAAGGCCGCGGGGAGCCGCGGGACGTCGTCCGCGGCGACCATCCAAGCCCACTCATACTCGGTGAACCCTTCGCCGAAGATCGCGACGCTCGCCCCGAGGTCCTGGCCCTCGAGCTTCAGCCGGCCGTCGGCCAGCGTCGTCGCCCAGATCGAGCGCGTTCCACGGTCGTCGCGGCTCTGGAACAGCTGAATGGTCCGCTCGTCAGCCATGGGCACGCCAATGATCGCCCTCGCGGCACGCCGCGCATAGGGTGTCGTCGCTCCCGTCGCGGAAGCGCTCGCAGCGGCAATCCACGCACTCGCAACGGTCGCCATCCCAGCCCATCAGCGTCTCTACCAGGAGGACGTCCGCGATGCCCGGCGAGTCGAACGCGTCGTCGTCAGGCAACGCGCACCGCCGGCCGCTCCCACCTGGGCACGACCCGCGCCCGCAGCGCTGCCGGCACGATGTGCCCGACGTGCCAGTACCGGCAGCTCGGGCACGCGTAGACGTGGAACGCCTCGCGGTGACGCGCGCTAATCGAGCGGCTGATTGCCTTCGCCTGCGGCTTAGTGAGATGAACCTGCTTCGACTGACAGCTTCGCTCGACGTCCACGGTGCCCTCTCGCATCAACCGAGCCCGGTACGGAGGCGAGACCCGCCACTCGGATCCGCCTCGGCTCTCCCGATGCGCCACGAGAATGCGCCGTGGTCGTGACAACTCTGCTGTCACGACCCGCAGCCTGGAGTCGAGACGCCCAAAGCCTGCCTGGCACCGCCACGTCCGCCTGACGGGAACTGTTGACCTACCTCGCAGAGCGATACATACTGTGAGAGGTTAGATATGCACACGGAGCGCGTGGAATGACGAGCACCGTCGGGGAGCGAGGCCAGGTCACGATCGAGAAGGCGATCCGCAAGGAGCTGGGGGTCTACGCGGGCGATGTCGCAGTCCAACGTGTCGAGGGCCGCAAGGTGGTTATCGAGTTCGCGCCGGCGCCCCATCGACGTTCGCTCGCGGGGATCCTCCGCGACAAAGTACGACGGGTCCCGGACGACGAGTCCTGGGAGGCCATCAGCGACCACGCCGAGAGCACGCCGGACCCTGATCGCGTGCCGTGATCAGCCTGGACACATCCGTCGTCGTCCGATATCTGGTCGGCACTCCGGTCGACCAGGCGGCTCGGGCGGCGCGGCTCGTCGAGGGCGGTGCGGACGTCGGCATCTCGGCCCTCGTGCTCGCCGAGACGGCGCACGTCCTCCGGTCCAACTACGGCATCTCGAGACCTGACGTCATCGCCGGACTCCTGGAGCTCATCACCAGGGCGAACGTCGCGCCGATCGAGCTGAGCAAGTCCGACGTGATCGATGCCCTCGTCCGCGCTCGAGCGTACGACTCTTCGCCCGTGACGGATGCGTTGATCGCGGCAAGTGCGCGAGCGTACGGCGCGCTCCCCGTCTACACCTTCGACAAGAAGTTCGGGCGCCTGGGCGTGGCGGTCAAGACTCCGTGACTAATCGTGTGGCTGCGCTCTCGGCGCTCTGCTTCCTCGTGCTGAACTTCACGGTCGCCAGCCTGTTGGTAGCTGCCGTCTACGGTTTCGACCTTGCGCTCTTCAACGAGAGCGGCCGGCTCGTGGAGCGCGGCCCGCGGGTGAGCGCACTGCTGCGCCTGGCGATGCTCATCGACATGGTCGGCTACCTGGCGTTCGCACCTGTTGCGCTCTACCTTCAACACCACGTACCCCTGGTCGTGACGGCGGCCGGCGTGGGATTCGCGCTGGTCGGCGCCATCGGCGCGGCAACTCTCGGATCTGTCGGCCCGCTGTTGTTGGAACGATCTGCGGGGGGTCCGGAGGCGGTTGCGATGGTTCAACTTCAGCTCGCGGCCTTTGAGAAGTTGGTCTACGTCGGCCTCTGGGGCACGCTGGAGCTGTCCCTGCTGGCCATCTGGATGATCGGCGTCAGCTGGGTGAGCCGCCCGGCTGAAGGGTGGGAATTTCCCGTCCTCGGCGGGATCGGCGGGATTGGCCTGCTCGGTTACTCCCTGCGCTGCGCGCTAACGGGTGAAACGCCGCTGGCGCTCGTCAGCCCGCTTGATTACCTGATCGTCCCCATGGTCGCCGCCCTTGGACCGTGGCTGGCTTGGCTGACCATCCGACTCTGGCGCGGGAAGACCACGACGGGCGTTCCTCTACGGACGTCGTCGACGTCTTGATCGACCTCATCACCAAGGGTGGCCGCCGGGTGTCCACGCAGACGCGCCTGTGCATGAGCCTTCCGTTTGCTGCATAGACGCGCTTGGTCGACCTCATCGTTGCCGCAGTGGCCGAGGAATATGCGTACCAGGTGGTCCACTGCGATGAGGACTACGAGCGAATCGCCCGGTTCACCAAGCAGCCAACCCGCTGGCTCGGGCCGAGGCGCGGCGTCAGCTGAAGAGCGATGCGTACGCGTTTATCGCCGGCTGCCCACCCAGGTGCGCATACAGCACGTTCGACGACCGCTCGATCTCCCCGCGGCTGACGAGATCGATCATCCCGGCCATCGACTTCCCCTCGTAGACCGGGTCCGTGATCATCGCCTCGAGGCGGGCGGCGAGGCGCATCGCCGAGAGCGTCGACTCGTCCGGGATGCCGTAGATCCCGGCGTGGTAGCGGTCGTCGAGGATGATCTCGTCATCGCGCAGGTCGCGCCCCAGGCCAATCGCCTCCGCCGTGAACCGCGCGATCCGGGCGACCTGGGCGCGGGTCTCGTCGGGCTTGGCGGAGCCATCGATGCCGTACACGCGCCGATCGCGGCCATGTCCCGGGCCGGGCTCCCCTGCCCGATCGGCGAAGCCGGCGATCATGCCGGCCTGGGTGGAGCCTGTCACGGCGCAGACGATGATCGTGTCGAAGAACACGCCGAGCTCGGCCTCCTGCGCCTCCACCTCGCGTGCCCACGACGCGAAGCCCAACCCGCCCAGGGGGTGGTCTGACGCTCCCGCGGGAATCGCGTAGGGCTTGCCGCCGCCCGCCACGACATCCGCGAGCGCCTGATCCCAGCTCTCCTTGAAGCCGATCCCGAAGCCGGCCTTCACGAGGCGCACGTCGGCGCCCATGAGCCGTGACAGCAGGATGTTGCCGACGCGGTCGTAGGTGACGTCGGGCCAGTCGACCCAGCTCTCCTGCACGAGCACGCACTTGAGGCCCGCCACCGCGGCCGCCGCCGCGACCTGGCGCGTGTGGTTCGATTGGACGCCACCGATCGAGACGAGCGTGTCGCAGCCCTGCGCCAGAGCGTCGGCCACGAGGTACTCCAGCTTCCGCGCCTTGTTCCCGCCGAACGCGTAGCCCGAGTTGCAGTCCTCGCGCTTCGCCCACAGCGTCGCGCCGCCGAGGTGCTTGGTCAGCCGCGGCAGCGGCTGGATCGGCGACGGCCCGAACAACAACGGATACCGGGCGAACGACTCAAGAGACATCGACCCACCCCTCCTGATCGACTACGGTCGTGATCGTAGCGGGGGACGAAAGCGCGCGGGTGACGAGCGTCAGCTCGAGCCGACTCGTTGCGCCAGGAGTGGAGCGATGGCCGCCGCGGCGCGCGCGATGTCGGCGGCGTCGTTGTAGACGTGCGTCGAGAGGCGGAGCGCGGTGCCCCGGAACGCCGCCTTGATCCGGTGCTTGGCGAGGGCCGCCCGAACTCGGTCAGCGTCGTCGATTGGCGGGCAGACGAGCGTCGCACCGCCCCACTCGATGCCGAGCCGACCCGCCAGGTCGCGCGCCAGCGCCACCGGTTCGTCGAGCGCGCCCGCGGCCTGCCAGTCGACCAGCAGCTCGAGCGACTCCACCGCGCCGAGCCAGGTGATCCAGCCGAACGACACGTCGTACCGCGCCGAACCAGGTCCGAAGGCGAACGGGCGGCCGAAGAAGGACATGTACGGGTCATCCGAGGACCGCCAGTTGGAGAGGATCGGTGGCAACCGCCCGATCTGCGCGTCACGCAGGACGAGGAACGCCACGCCGCGCGGGCACAGCAGGTGCTTGTACGCGGCGACAACGACGTAGTCGATCCGGTCGATGACGTCGTCCAGGCGCACGAACGGGACGCCGTGGGTTGCGTCGAGCAGGACCCGTGCCCCGACCGCCTCGGCCCGCTCGACGATCTCTCGGATCGGCAGTACGCGGCCGCTCTGCATCTGGACCAGGCTCAGTGCCACGAGTGCCGTGCCCGGCACGATGGCGTCAATGAACTCATCTACGTTGTCGACCTCCACGAGGTCGATCCCTCGATCGCGCGCCACGAGGAGCGGGTACAGGACCGATCGAAACTCCAGCGCCGGCACGACCACGCGATCGCCGGGACGGAGATCCGCGGCCACCACGCCCACCCCGACCGAGACCGATGGGATCAAGGCCACCCGCGAGCTGGACGTCCCGATCAGGCTTCCGAACGCGGCCCGCGCCCGCTCGGCCTGTTTGTCCCACTCGACCCACACGCCCGTCCCGGCCTGCCACGCGTTCATCGCATCGCGCATCGCGCGGAGCGTCGGCTCCGGCGGCAGGCCGTACGTCGCGGTGTCGAGGTAGGTCAGCCCGGGATCGGGCTGGAACATCGCCCTGATGCTCGGATCCACGGCTGGAGTCTACGCGGCAGCCTGACCCTGCGCCCGCTGAGCATCTGATGCGCGATCTGATAGCATCACGCATCATGGCCCGAACGACCATCGACATCGACCCCTCGGTGCTCGCCGAGCTGAAGCGCCGCCAGCGCCGCGAAGGCAAGACCCTTGGCCGGCTGGTCTCGGAGCTCCTTGCGGAACGCCTCGACCGCGATGCCCCGCCACCGCCGGAGCCGTTCGAATGGATCGCGCGACCGATGTCGGCCAGGGTCAACCTCGACGACCCCGAGGCCCTCCGGCGGGCCATGGCCGAATGAGCCTCACGCTCGACGCGAACATCCTGCTGTACGCATCCGACGTGTCGAGCGCTCGACAGGGCCCAGCCAGGCGGCTCGTCGACAAGGTCGCTGCCGGACCGGAGATCGCCTACGTCTTCTGGCCGACGATCATGGCCTACCTCCGCGTCGCGACGCACCCGGCCGTCTTCGATCGCCCACTCTCGGCGGGTGACGCGATCGCGAACATCGAAGCGCTGCTGTCGCGACCGCACGTCCGCGCGCCGGGCGAGCAGCCCGAGTTCTGGCGTCGCTATCGGTTGGTCGCGGACGACGCGCTGCCGACAGGCAATCTCGTGCCGGACGCGCACCTGGTCGCGCTCATGGTCGAGAACGAGGTGCGCACGATCTGGACGCACGATCGTGACTTCCGCCGGTTCAAGGGCATCGAGGTCCGCGACCCGTTCGATTGAGGCGCCGGTGGCCCAGCTCAGCCCGGTGGCTCGGGCCCCCGTGCGGCGTCGTCCTCGGGAGCCCCCAGGCGCGACTGCAGGGCGGAAGTGCCGGCAGTGTCGACGCTGGTGCGGGGTGCGGTTCGGTCCCTTGGCTGATCGCGGTAGCGGCGAAGCGTGACCGTGTGGATCTCGCCTGCGTCGTCCCTGACGGACGTGGCGTCCCCCTGGTGGATGTCGACCGCACGCGTGCCGGTCGTGACCACGAACCGATTCTCGCCTCGATACCGGACGCGCACCGCGGCGCCCTCGGGCGGGAGCGGGGTCGCGAACCACCCATCTTCGTCCTCGGCCAGGCGAATTCCGAGCTCCGGACCCCAGCCGAGCGGCCGGTTCTCGCCGCCATCCACCTGGGCGGTGATCCACGCGCGATTCCGGCGCTTGTACCGCTGCGTGACGAGTGCCGCGGCGCCGAGCAGTGCCGCGAGGACCAGCCCGTACACGACCCACGTCGCCCACGGGTTGCAGCCGAAGAGCCCGGTGCACGGCGAGAAGCTCGCGGAGGCGGGTGACGCCGGGCTCCGGCCGACGCTGCTCTCCGCGTAGGCGACGCACTGGTAGGTAACTCCGTTGGTGAGGCCGCCCACGACAACGGTCGGCGACGAGCCGGCGCCCTGGACGGGCGCGCCGCCGGGAGTGGTGGTGCATTCGTAGATGTACTGCTCCACCGGTGGACCGACTGCCGGGTCGACCGTGAGGCGCGCCGCGGAATCCAGCGCCTCGACCCTCGGCTGCGACGGAGCGTTCGGGATGCCGAGCACGACCACGGCCGCCGAGGCCGCCGACCATGGGCCGATCGTTACCCCGTCAGTCGCGGCCACCTCGCACGAATAGCCGACGCCGGGCTCCAGCCCCGCGACCTCCGCCTGGGGCTCCGTCGAGATCCCTTCCTCGGACTCGATGGGGTCCCCGCCCGTCGCGGCGGTGCAGTGGACGAGGTAGTCCGTCACCTGCTCGGCGCCGGTCGAGGGCGGCAGCCACTGGACCGTCACCGAACGATCTGCCGCAAGGACCCGCACGCCGATCGGCTGCCCGAGCGCGACGGGCGTTGGCGTCGGCGCCTGGGTAGGCGTGGGCGTCGGCGCGACGGTGAAGCTGCAGGTCACCTCCTGGAGGGCGAGCGCTACTGCGGTGCCGGCAGCATCAGCCGACGGGAACACCACCTCCGGCCAGGCGAAGCTCGCGCGACCCGCGCACGGCTCCATGTCGCGGAAGAACGCCTGGTAGATCGCCGCGAGATCGGCCTCGAAGGCGCCGGCGCCGGAACCTAGGCCCACGGGAAGGACGGCCAGCGGCGTCCGGCCCTCGAAGGCCGGCCTGACCCGCGCGACGACGTTCTCGTTGTCGCGCGCCGTTCCGGGCGGATCGTGCTCGCCGTCCGTGAAGAAGATCACTGCCGCACGGCTCGAGGTGTCCGGCAGCAGCTCTGCCGCCTCCACGAGGGCGGCCACGTGGTCGGTAGCCGCGGTGTTGATCCGGTCCCGCACCGGCGCGTCGAACCCGGCCCGGTATTCCCCGGCGATGCTTCGCAGGCACGCCTCGAAGCGCGCAATTGCTGCCGGATCCTCGTGGAGCTCCAGCCTGGCGCAGTTCGCGGGGTACCGAACCGCGCCCCGACCGAACACCACGAACGAGATCACCGCGTTCCCGCTGGCGAGGTCTGCCGCGACAATCTCGACGCGGTCGGCGATGCCATCCAGGGCATCGGCAAACTCCACGTTCGTGCCGTCTGCGCTCTCGAGGATGGAGTCAGAGACGTCGAAGACGAGGACGACGTCCGACGGCTCCAGCGCGGCCTGGCCCATGACGAACGACGCGCCGGCCATCGACGCGATCGCGACGCTCGTGACCACGGCGACGATTCCTGCCCTGATTCGCGCGCGAATGTCTCGTCTCACGCGCGAATGCTCACACTGTTCATCGATTCGCGTGCCCGCCCGGCGCCCGGCGCCCGGCTACCGGGACGCGACGGGTGCGTACTTGGCGACGAGGCCGGCGTCGGCGAGGGCCTGGTCAAGGTCGAGGTCGGCGTCACCGCCGGTCGGGACGAGGAGCGACGCGTGCGAGCCGGGCCACGGGGCGTTGGCCTTCGCCGAGTACAGGACATGGACCTCGGAGCCGTCCGGCCGCTCCAGGACGTACGGCCCATGCATCGCGCCCTCGGCCATGAATCGGCTCCAGGTCGCCGCGACGTTGGGCCGCTCCGACTCGCGGGCGACGTCCTCCACGCGCATCGTCAGCAGCCGCGCGACCGAGTGGCCGCTCAGGAGCGCCGCCGCGGGGGTGGCGTGGACGTATCGGCGGTCGTCGTCCGCGAGCAGGATGGCGGGCGCGTCCTTCCCGGGTTCGATCGCCGTCAGCGCGTCGAAGTGCTCGATCGAGGGGTCCGCCGCCCAGAACCGCGACAGCTCGCTCGCGCCCATCGGCTTGTGGAGCTCGGTGCCCGCGACATCGAGGAGCGAGGCCTCGTCCTGCCAGATCTGAACCGCGACGATGTCATCCTGCCGGCCCACGACGCGACGCCCGAGGCTGAAGGCCACCATCCCGCTCTCGTCCAGCAGGCGATCGCTCCAGCGCCGGACGGCTTGGTAGTACTGCGCCTCGGCGTTGGGGTTGATCGGGATTCGGGTCAGCCGCAGCTTGGCCTCGCGCAGCGGCATCGCGCGCGATGCGCCGATGACGAGCTCGTAGTGCTCGGCGCGGCTGCCGGCGAGCATCCTGTCCGCGTCGGGCATCGACAGCGGGGTGTCGAGATCGCGCCCGGCAGCGGCGATGTCCTCGAACCCGGTCCACGTCGACACGATCACGAGTTCGACGCCGGCATCCGTCGTGCGCACGGCCGGCTGGAATGACAGCAAGCCCGGAACCTGCAGGGCACGGCCAACCGCCTCATCGCGGATGAACTGCTGGAGTCTCGCCTCCGCGCCCGAGATCACGCGCGCTCGAAACACCCGAAGGATCATGCCCTCGCCCCTGGACACTGGACCCAGGACCCTGCCCGGACCCCGAACCATAGCGCACGAATGCAATGTCGTCGCCAGCCCGCGTAACGCAGATGACACGCGCTCTCTAGCGGTTCGCGCGCCCGTCCGGGGCCCGGCTCCGCAGCGCGTAGCTCGCCTGCGCATGCTGGACCTTGCGGGCCATCTCCGGCACCGGGGCGGCCCAGCGGTCCTGCTCCGCGCGCAACTCGTTGACGAGCGCCCGGAGCTCGGGGTCGCGGCCCGCGTAGCCGGCGATTCGCTCCGCGACCTCGCGCAGCTCCAGCCGCGCCTCGCGGAAGTCGCCGAGGCGGTTCAGGTTCACGGCGCCCTGCCGCGCCCTTGCCGCGAACAGCCGCGCGACTGCCCGGTCGACGGCCCGGTCGCGGTCCTGGGCGTCGTTCGTGGCATCGTCCGCATACTCCCAACCGACCCCGACGGGCGTCGCGCCGGCGGCGAGCAGGACGCCCTCGCGGTCCGTGGCCGCTACGAGCACCCCGACCTCCTGGCCGGTGGGCCCGTAGCCGAACTTGACCCGGAGCACGAACTCCAGGCGCTGCTCTGCGACGAGATCGCCCAGGCGCACGTGGTGGCGGGACCCGCGCTTCTCGATGGCGTACGGCGAGAGCGTGCTCGGCTCGAGGCCGTCCGGCGCGGTGATGACGAGGCTCACGTCGCGCGCGACGACCTGGAGCAGCTCGCCGACCTCGCTCGCAATGAGGTCCTGGATCTGCGCCGCGTTGCCGATGAAGTAGAAGTGGCCGCCGCCGGCGTCGGCCATCGACTGGAGCAGGGCCTCGTCGAAGTCCTCCCCCACCCCGAAGGTGGTGGTGGTCACGCCGCGGGCGCGAAGCTCCGTCGCGTGGCGGGTGAGCTCCGCCGGGTCGGTGATGCCCTGGTTCGCCAGGCCGTCGGTGAGCAGCAGGACGCGGTTGATCGAGGGCTGGCCCGGTTCGCCACTGCCGGCGCCGCCGCCCAGGGCCAGCGCGACCTGCTCGGCGCCGCGGAGGAATCCACCGCCGAGGTCCGTGGAGCCGCGGGCGTCGATGTCGCGCAGCCGGTCGACCGCGTTGGTCTTCGCCTCGCGCGACGCGTTCGTGCCCTCGACGACGACGTCGATCCGGTCGTCGTAGCAGACGATCGCGAAGCGGTCGGTCGGCAGGAGCCGGTCGACGGCGGTCTCGATCGCGCGCTTGGCGAGGTCCAGCTTCCGGCCGGACATGGAGCCCGAGCGGTCCAGCACGAAGGCGAGATTCACCGGGTCGCGCGTGGGCTTCTGGGCCGCCGCGGGGGCCTCCAGCTCCACGAGGACGAACCGCTCGCTGCGATGCGTGGAGCGGATGAAGCGTCGGTCCGTACGGGCGCGGAGAGTGGAGCCGTGGCGGCTGGTGTCGTTCTGACGGGTCATTTGGTGTCCTCCTTCAGGACTTGCCGGGCGATCGTGATGAGGCGTTCGACCCGTCGCTGCTCGAGCCGGCTCAGCGGCCGGCGGACGTGGATCTCGACGTTGGGCCCGAGCGAGAGCCGATCCCACTGGGAGCGCTCCGGGCCGGGTGGTTCGGTGGCTGTCCTGGGCTCCGGCGGCGAACCCTGGAGGTCAGATGGCAGGAAGGCGACCGGAACTTCGGCAACGGCGCCGGAAGCGGCGGGGTCGCCGCCGGGCGTTGGAGCGGGCTCGTCCCGCATCCTTGGTATCCCGGGTTGCGCCGCTCTACGCAGGAGCGAGGGACCGCGCCGGTCGGTACCGGGCGGGACTGCAGCGAGCTTCAGCATTGCGGGCGATGGCGGGGTCGCGAGCTCAGCGGGCTCGGTGCCCAACACGGTCTTGATGTAGTCGAGGGCGGAGCTGGTCGTCGCCTGCGCGGGTTCGGGCGGCGTGGCGACGAGGGTCGCGACCTCGGCGTCCGTCAGCTCGGCGAGCCGCCGACGGATCTCGGCGAGTGGAAGGTGCTGCTCCTGGAGCCTCCTGGTGAGCTGCAATCTGTGCAGATGGCCGTCGCCGTAGTGCGCGCCGGGCCCTGATTCGCCGGAGGTCGGAAGGAGGCCCTGGGCGAGGTAGTAACGAATCGTGCGCACGCTCACGCCGGTCAATCGGGCGAGGTCGGCGATCGAGTACGCGGCTTCGGTGGACATGCCGGAACTATACAGTAGACCGTCCTCATGTCAAGACTCTTGCTCAGCTGGATCGCCCATCGCCGCCCAACTTGACGCCGTCCTGGGCTCCCGGCGGCCGGCCCGCGCCTACGCGCGGCGATCGGTTCGTCCTGGCGCGGCGCGATCGTCTACGTCGACGGGCTCCGGGTGCAGCTCATCGACTGGTGCCAGTGCTACCAGGGCGAGCCCGACGAGAAGCTGCTCGACCTCTAATACGACGTCTTCGCCCGCACCGGCTCCAGCGTGACCGTCCGCTGGTGAGCCAGGGCGCCGCCGCGTGACCCTCGGCGCCGCCACCTGGCCCTTGGGGAGTCGGCGGCAGCCTCAACGATCGCCGCTGCGGCGCGCCGAATCCCCCACGGCCGCGGCGGCGAGGGCAGCTCGAGCCTCCTCGATGAGGGCGATCGGCGCGAAGGCGTCGGCGGCTACGATCTCGCGCACTGCCGTTCGAACGTCACCCGAGAGCCGGCGCGCCCAGCGACGCCCCAGCCAGCCCGCGTGGAGCCCGAGAAGGCGCGCCAGGACGTAGCCCGCGGCAAGCGCGACGAACAGCAGCACCATCGGCGCCGGGACAGGCCCCAGCACGGGCAGGTCGTAGCTCGCGACCTCGGGTCGCGCGATGACCCACAGGATCACCCACGCCACCGCAAACACGAGAAGGAGCGTGTTGGCAGCCTGCAGGAGCCCGATCGCGGGCCACAGGCGGCTGCTTGGCGCCTCGACCTCGGCATGTCGGAGGACGACGCGGTCCAGCGCCTTGCCCAGCCGCGCCTCGAGGTCACGACCCTCGCCGGTCGCCGCGTAGCGCGCGCGCATGGCCGGCGGGATGCCCGGCAGCGCGTCGGTGATGGCTCGGCGGACGAGCTCGGTGGCACGGGTCAGGCCGCCGCGCGACTGCCACGCGCGCAGGAACCCGGCCGGGTCGGCGGCCTTCCGCTCCCGCCCGGAGGCCTTGTACAGCGCCGACGTGAGCATGCCCAGGGGCCCCGTGCCTCGGCGGCGCGCCCTCGCGCGGGTCGCGGCGACGGCCTGGCGCTCGGCGCCCCGCAGGTCGACGACCCGAAGCACCTCCTCGACGGCGCCGTCGACTGCCCGGCGCTGGGCAGCCTCGTGGACCAGCGGCGTCCATCCCGAGCCGCCGACACCGGCCGCGGCCTTGAGCTCGGCAAGCGACGCCCGAGCGGCGGCGGCGAGCCGGGCGGCGACGATCGCCTTCGCGGCGGCAGCGTCGGCAAGCCAGCTCCGCAGCTCCGCGATGCCGGCCTCGCCGGCAGCGGCCGCCGTGCGGATCACGGGCACGTCCTTGGCAACGATCTGGCGCACAATCCGACCGAGGTCCCCCGCCACCCTGCGGCGAGACTCGCCGTCGAGGCGATCCACCTTGTTCAGGATCACGACCTGGCGATCCAGCCTGGCCATCCATTCGCGCAGGAAGTCGTCGTGGAGCACGGCGTCCGCGTACTTCTCCGGGTCGACGACCCACGCCACGACGTCGACCTTCGGGAGGATGGCCTCGACGATCGCCCGGTGGCCTTCCTCCAGCGAATCGATGTCGGGCAGGTCGACGATTACGACGGTGCGGAGGTCGTCGCGCGCATGCATTCGCGGGCCCTTGATGCCGAGGCGTTCCAGGAGCGGCTGCACCAGATCGGCTGCGGTCTCGGCTACCCAGGCGACCGGCTCGCCGGTCGTCGGCCGGCGGGGGCCCGCGGTGCTGACGACCTCGCCGGCCAGGGCATTGAGAATGGTCGACTTGCCGACCCCGGTCCCGCCGACGAGCGCGACGACGTACGCCTCGGGCGAGATGCCCAGCCGCTCGGATCCTTCGGCGGCCACGGCCTCGGCACGGGTGAAGTCGAGACCGAGGACGCGCGCCGGTGCGATAGCGTCCTGGAGGGCGGCAAGGGCGGCTTCGGCCTGGATCGACTCCGGGGCGGGAGAAGGCGCGCGCTTCACGCCGGCGGCACGGGCTGGAGCGCGGCGATGTCCGCGGCCGCGGTTCGCATGTCCGAGGCCAGGGTTCGCAGTGCCGCGCCGTCAGGAACGATTCGCTCGTAGCGCGCGAGCTCCTCGGCGAAGGTCGCCTCGATCGCCGCCGCCAGGTTCGTGCGGGCGCGGCCGATCATCTCCACCAGCGCCGCCTCGCCGAAAAGCGCCTCGAGCAGCTTCTGGTTCAGGAAGCCCGTCGCCGCGGCGACGCCCACCTCCGTGCCGGTGATCCCGCCGGTGTGGGCGAAGGTCGCGAGCATCACGCCGATCCCGGCTGCATTCACCCCAATCGACGCACCACGAGCGAGGAATTTCTTACCACCGCCGGTGGTCTGGACGTCCTCGGCGATGCCCGCGACCCAGTCCTCGAGCCGGGTGCGGATCGCGGCGTCGAAGCCAGGCGAGACGGACCAGAGGCCCGCATCGCGCGCCACTGGCTCGCGTGTCGAGCGTTCCTCGCTCCATGCGGTCGCGGTGCGCCGGGCGGCCTCGCCGGCGTGGGCGCGACCCAGCGCGGTGAGGTCGGCCAGGGCGTCCTCGCGAACCTCCGCCACGGGGGCGCGCGGCGTTCCCCGGATAAGCGCCGACAAAGTCCCGCGCAGCTTGCCGATCCCGCTCGAGAAGAAGCGGGTGATCTCGTCGGCGCCCACGAATGCCTGCCACTGGCGCAACGCCTCGGCGCGCAGGAAGGTGCCACCGGCGAGCTGCTCCCGGAGCGCCGCGGATTCCGTCTCGAACGCATGCGTCGCGAACCGACGCACCGCGTCGGCCTCGATCGCCTCGTGCTCCAGGTCGTCGGCGACGCGCTGGACGAGGGGCGCGAGTCCCGCGAGGCTGCCGGCGAGCGCGCGAGCTGCGAGCGCCCGGCGCGCCTCCCGATCGGCGCCCAGTGCATCGATGCGCTGGCGGATGGGCTCGATGGCGTCGCGCGCGAGGCCGTCGACCGACGGGTCAAGGGCGCCCTCGTCGATCGATACGAGCTCGACGCCGTCGGTGTGAACCCCCGCGTCGGCAAGCAGCCGGGTCACGTCCTCGAGGACGGTCTCTCCGTCGGCGGCATCGGGCGGCATCCGGTTCACCACCACGAGGAGGGGCAGGCCTCGATCGCGCATCCGCGCGAGCACCTCCCACGGCACGCGGTCTGCGTAGCGGGTCGCCGTGGTCACGAAGACGCCGAGGTCGGCCGCCTCGGCCAGGCGGTCGGTCAGCTCGCGGTTGGCGTGCTCGATCGAGTCGACATCGGGCGAATCGATGAGCGCCACGCCCTCGGGCATGTCCTCGCGCTCCAGGTACCGGATCCGGCTTCCGGCGAGCACCGACAGCGGCAGCCCGTCGCCGATCAGGCTGTCCCGCGCGCCGGGTCGCGCGAGGACGACGATCTCGCGGGTCGTCGGGCGGATCACGCCGGACGGGCTGGCGTCGAAACCGGCCAGCGCGTTCATCAGGCTGGACTTGCCGGCACCGGTCGGGCCGATCAGCAGGACCAGCAGCGGCGCATCGAGGCTCCGCGCCCGCGGCAGGACGTGCGCGGCAAGGCTGTCGCGGAGCTGGGTCGCCCTCCGCGTCGCGTCCTCGCTCGCCTGGTCCCCGAGCGGGCGACTGCCCGCGAGCGCTCCGAGGCGCTCCGCCAGCTCGGGCAGCCGCGGGTCGGGCTCGCTCACGCGCGCGTCGGGCTCCGGCGGCCGCCCCTCGAGGTCACTCACCTCGCCACGATGCGCGCTTTCCGCGATTTACGCCGCGTTGGGGCTGCCCCGGAGTTCCCCCTCAGGTCCGGAGCCCCGGCGGGATGGGAGGCAGCGATCGGTGGCGCCGGGGCGGCGGCACGGGAGTGAGACCCGGCACGGCCCCGTCCGTTCGGAAGACGGCAAGGACGCGGCCGCTGGCGCGAGCCGCCGAGGGCGCGAGCACGGCCCGAGCTCCGTCGCGCCAGTACGCCTCCCCGATCCTCTGCGTCGGTGGCCAGCGACGACGCGTCGGGGACAAACCCTCGATGCCGTGGGCCTCGAGCACGCCCGCCGCGGTGAGATCCGCGACATCCTCGAGCTCGACATCGACCCGCCAGATCGCCACCGGCAGCCGCTGGTCGGGCGGCACCGCGGCCTCCGATGTGTGGCGATACCACTCGGCCCACACGGTCGGTTCGTCGTCTCCCAGGTAGGCGGCGCGAATCACGCTGCCGCGCTGCCAGCGACCGTCGGCCGGTTCGGGGGCCAGGAACAGCGGGTCGAGGGTCGCCCGGGTGATGCGCCACCACGTGCCCGCGACGCGAATGCGCGGCGCCGGGAGCTTGTCGGTCTGCCGCCGCGACGCCACGCTCCGGCTCAGGAGAAGGAGTTGCTCTCGAGCTCGGCGACAAGGCGTGATACGTCGCGGTACCTGCCCTTCGAGATGAGGTCGAGGGGCCGTCGATCGTCGAGCGCCGGCACGGGCTTGAGGAGCCACAGCGGGACGTAGGCGGGCTTCATCAGCTTCTCTAGCCGATCAACCAGCGAGACGAGCTCCAGCAGCCGCTCCCGCCGGAGGCCGCTCGGGCTCCGGGTGGCGCGCGCCCACGCATTCACGGTCGCCGGCTGGGAGCCGGTCGCTGCCGCGATATCACCCGTGGCGACACCCAGCTTCTTGACTCGCTTCACTTCGTTCGCAAACGCCGCCATCGCGCTCATCGGGACTCCTTGCTGTCCCGAGAGTGTAGCGCTCCTGTCACCGAACTGGCGCACCGGCAGCGCCCGAGCCGAGGGCCTTCGAACCCGAACCACGAGGTCTGGCCCGCCAACCCACGGCTCGTCGAGGTCGAGCCGCAGAAATCCGCTTCAAGGAAACAGGTACGGGTGTGTTCGCCGTCTTCGCCCGTGATCACACGGTTCGCCGTGCTGGCGGACCCGGCGACGAGCACGATCGACGCTCGGCCGGATCGTGGTCCGGGCTGGTCAGGCTCCGCCGACGGCCGCAATCGGGGCGCGGCCGCGATTCCGCGCGCTGGCTGTTCGCTTCAAGCGGAAAGTTGCGAGGCCGAGTGGCCATGGTGCGGCTGAGTGGCCACGGTGCGGCCGAGTGGCCACGCCGCGCCGCACCCAGCCGCGGCAGCCGGCGAAGAGCGGCGAAGGCCGGCGACGGCCGACGACGGCCGGCAGATCAGAAGCCGACGGGCTCCTTGATCAGCACGATCGTGAATCGGCCGGGCCGGAACTCCTTGTGGATGATCAGGACCTTCTTGATCTCGCTGTCGACGCCGTACAGGCCCTGCATTCGCCCGTTCTCGAGGGGCAGGATGTGCTCCTCCAGGCGGCGGAACGCGGTGGCGAGATCCGGCACGAGCTTCTGCGAGCCGATGGCGAAGATGACCTGGCCGGCGCCGAACGAGAGTGGCGCGAGCTGGCTGCCGGTGTTCGACGCGACGAGGATCGTGCCGTCCTCCGTCACGGCGTGCGCGCTGTTGACGAACCAGTCCGGCCCGACGCCGAGCTTGCGCATCGCGCGCAGGCCCTCGGGGCTCGAGCGGTCCATGGATCGCGTTCGGCTGCGGACTGCGTCGAAGCGGCCCGACTCCTCGAGCGCTGCGCTCACGCCGATGTCCTCGAGCGTCTGCGATGCGCCCTGGCCGACCTCGGCGCCCTCCGGCAGGAGATCGAGGATCGTCGCCTTGGCTGCGGCGCCGTCGTCGACGATGTGGACGGCGTAGCCCTTGGCACGAAGCCCGGCGGCCGTGCGCTCGATGGTGGCGTCGTCGGCTCGGCCGGCGAAGTCTCGGACGGCGACGTCGGGCGTCGCGGCGGGCACGGCGATCGCGGCAGTCACTGCGGGCGCGGCGCTGGCTAGTTCGGCGGTGGCGGTGGGCGGCTGGGTTGCGATCGCCATGGCGGTCGAGGCTCCTTCGAGGTCCGCAGGCCAGAGGCCCGGGCGGAAAGCGGATGGTTGACTCGTCAATAGTTGACAGTGCAACTATATTCTATTTGCGCCATCGCGCAAGCCGCAGTCTCAGGCCGGCCGAACTGCCAGCTTCACGCTCGCGGCGAGCTAGCAGTTCCCGATCACTAGCAGTTCCCGATCACTAGCAGTTCCCGATCACTAGCAGTTGCCCGATCACTAGCAGTTGCCCGATCACTAGCAGTTGCCCGATCGCGGCGGCCGTTCGTCTTTCCCGCTGGAGGCGAGATTGCAGATAGTTCCAGCGAAGCGAAACCATGGAGCGATCGGGCTGAACTGGGCGATAGGCCTGCGGAGCCGGTCGACAACCTCGCTTTCACGTTCGGAGTTGCGGGGTTGACCGTTGCCGGGCACCTCGACGCCCGGGCGCCGCAGCAGATACGTCGTCTGTGTACTCCTGGATCGTCAATACCTGCCGGGTGGCAACCTCCGCGACCAGCCAACGCCACGCTCGCGGAGCGACGCGGATCGCAAACACTGCCGGGCCGTTTGCGGTCTTCGCTCCGGTAGTTCCGCATGAGCGGAACTAACTCATCCTTGGGCTCCAGGGCGACTGACGGGCGCGGGCCGTGCGGCGACTGGGCTCGGGAACGATGCCCGGCGCGGGCGTGCGGCGACGGAGCAACGGAACGATGCCCTGCGTGGGCGTGCGGCGGCACCCGACCGAGGTGGGGAGCAGTGCGAGTGGCGCACTCGGTGCGACACGCGGGCGCGGCGGCGAGCGGCTAGCGGCGAGCGGCGAGCGGCTAGCGACGAGCGGCTAGCGGCGAGCGGGTCAGGCGCCCGGACCGGGGCGCGTGACGATCTCGAGGATCTCGGAGCCGTAGCGGTCCAGCTTTGCGGGGCCGATGCCCTTCACGCGGGCGAGGGCCGTGATCGATTCCGGCCGAGCCTCGGCGATCGCGAAGAGCATCGCGTCGTGGGCGACGACGTAGGCGGGAACGGCGTCGGCACGGGCGCGATCGCGACGCCACACCTGGAGCGCCTCGAGAAGTCGGCGCTCCGCAGCGTCATCGACCGAGGCGGCCGCGTCGAGGGGTTCGAGCGCGGCGATGCGACGAGTGGCGGCTCCCGGGTTCTGGTATCGGGAGCCGGTGCGAGCTGGTTCGAGCGCGTCCAGGAACCGCGACGGCTTGCGGTTCGCCTCCTTGCCAGCCTGCCCGGTGCGACGCGCAGCCCAGGACAGCGCGAGGTGGCGCCGCGCCCGAGTGATGCCGACGTACAGCAGCCGTCGCTCCTCGTCGACCGCGTCGGGCTCCTTGGCCTGGCGGATCGGCAGGAGGCCCTCCTCGAGCGCGGGCAGGAAGACGGCGTCCCACTCCAGGCCCTTGGCGCGGTGATAGGTGAGGAGGTTCACACCGGTGGTGGAGCCCGATGCCTCCTCCCCGTCGCGACGATCGAGCTCGGCGAGGACGTCCGCGACCGTCGCGGCTGGGTTCGACGTCACCAGGTCCTCCACCATTCGAACGATGAGCTCGAGTGATGCGGCGCGCTCGCGACCCTCGTCGCCCGTCGGTTCGCCATCGACACCGCCGGCGCCGCCGGCGCCGGCGGCGCCCAGTCCGAGGCGCTCCTGGAACAGAGAGCGAATCGCGCCTGCGAGGGCCGCGCCAGCCGCGGCCCCGATGGCCTTGCCGCGTGGCGATGGGCCGGGACGGCGCAGCAGCTGGCGTGCGTCGCGGACCTCGCGCCGGTCGAAGAATCGCTGGCCGCGCACGCGGAACGGGATGGCAGCGTGCGTGAGCGCCTGCTCCAGCTCCGGCAGCTGGGCGTTGATTCGGACGAGGATCGCGATCTCGCCGGGTTCGAACCCCTCCCCAAGCAGCAACTGGATACCGCCGACGATCGCCACGCGCTCGGCCGCGTCATCGACGAAGCGCCGGATCGTGGGTGCGGGACCCGCCGGCAGAGTCGCTTGCAGGGCGCCGCGCAGGCCCGGGGCGACCAGTCGGTTGGCGAAGGCAAGGACTTCCGGGCTGGATCGGTAGTTCTCGACGAGAGCGACGATTCTCGCTCCCGAGTGGCGCCGCTCGAAGCCGAGCAGGAAGTCCGGCGTGGCGCCGGTGAACGAGTAGATCGTCTGGTCCGGATCGCCGACGACCGCGAGGTCACGCGATTCGCCGAGCCACAGCTCGAGAAGCCGCTCAGCGAGCGTGTTCGTGTCCTGGTACTCGTCCACGCTGAACCAGGTCTTGCGCTCGCGGACGGTCGCGGCCGCGGCCTCGTCCTGCTCCAGGAGCCGCACCGTCTCGACGAGCATGTCCTCGAAGTCGAGCACGCCGGCTCGCGCCTTCGTCCGCTCGTAATCGGCGTAAAGGCGGGCGAAGAGGTCCGCCGGGATGGGGGCGCGGTCGCCGCCGTCGGTGAGCCAGCGGGTCGGCTCGATGCGCCGGATCTTGGCCCACTCGATGGCGTCGGCCAAATCCTTCGGCGAGGTGAACTTGTAGTGCCCGGGCAGGCGGCGCGCCAGCGGGTAGAGCAGCTCCACCTTGGAGCTCAGGATCCGCGGCGAGGTCTCGCCTCCGTGCCGGCTCGGCCAGTAGTGCCGCAGCTGCGACAGCGCGTGGGCGTGGAACGTCCGCGCGGCGACGCCGCGGTGCCCGAGGGCCGCCATGCGCTCGACCATCTCGCCCGCCGCCTTCTCCGTAAAGGTGACCAGCAGGATCCTGTCCGCAGGCACGACGCCTGTTTCGATCGCATACGCCGCCCGATGGCTGATCACGCGCGTCTTGCCCGACCCCGCGCCGGCGATGATCGCGAGCGGCCCGCGGGTCAGCGTGACCGCCTCGCGCTGGGCGTCGTTCAACCCGTCGAGGAGCCGCTCTGGGTCGCGTGGTGCGGACACGGAGCGAGCCTAATCGCCTTCGCTGCACGGGGGCTCACCAACGCCCCGGCTCGGTTCGCGGCCCGTCGGTGGCTGTTGAGTTCGAGCATCGGTGCTACGCTCGTGCCTCGTCACCTCTCGTGGCGAACCCGCGTGGTCGACCCCCTTCTCGAACAGACCGTGCGTGCTTCCCTCCCTTCGTTCGGGAAGTGAAGGAGGTCCCTCGTGGCCACCGGAACCATCAAGAAGGTCGTCGCCGATCGCGGCTTCGGCTTCATCGCAGCCGACGATGCCAAGGAATATTTCTTCCATCGCGGCGGCCTTGACTCGACCCTCGACTTCGACCGCCTCGTCGGCGGTGAGAAGGTCGAGTTCGACGTCACCCAGAGCCCGAAGGGCCCCCGAGCCGAGCGCGTCCGCGCGGCCTAGGGATCCTCGAAGCGGCCCGCCAGGGGCGGGCCGCTTTTTCCTTTTCTGCCGACCTCGCCGAATGCGTTGCCCGCGCCGGCCTCGGTGATCGGAGACTCGATATCGTCCGAACCGCGTTCGTCTCGACCTATCCGCCACGCCAATGTGGCATCGCCGCATTCACCGGCGACCTGAGCCGCGTCACCCCCGATCGGGAGATCGTGGCGCTGCAACCTGTCGAGCCCGTCGCGGCCTACGCGTTCGAAGTCCATCACAAGATCCGGCGCGACGAGCGCGATGACTATCCCCGAACGGCCCGCTCGCTGGAGCGCTGCGCGGACGTGGCAGCGATCCAGTTCGCGGAGCACATCTGGGGCGGCGACGATGGCGAGGCCGTCCTCGATTTCGTCGGTCCCCTCAAGCTGCCGACCGTGGTTACCTTCCACACCCTGGCGCCATCCCCGACGGCACGGCAGCGCGAGATCCTCGTCGAGCTGGTCGGGTCCGTGTCCGCTGTCGTGGTCATGTCCGATGCCGCGGCGACCGTGCTCACCAACACGTACGGCGTCGACCCGCAGCTGGTCGAGGTGATCCCGTACGGCGTGCCGGACCTGCCGATAACCACCGCCGAGGTCTCGAAGACGAGCGTCGGTCTCGCGGATCGCGACGTGATCCTCAGCTTCGGCCTGCTGGGCCCGGGCAAAGGCTATGAGCTGGTCATCGACGCGCTCCCGGAGATCGTCAAGGCTCGCCCGAACGCGACATACGTGATCGTCGGCGCGACGCACCCCGACGTCCGCCTGCGCGACGGCGAGGCATACCGAATCTCGCTCACGAAACGCGCCACGGCCCTGAAGGTCGCCAATCACGTTCGCTTCGTCCCGGAGTTCGTCGGTCGGGTCGAGCTCGCGCGCTGGCTCCAGGCGGCCGACGTGTTCGTATCGCCGCGGCAGGACCTGGATACGCTCGTCTCCGGCACCCTGGCCCATGCGATGGCCGCCGGCCGCGCGATCGTCGCGACGAATTACGCATATGCCGCCGAGCTCCTCGCCGACGGTCGCGGCGTGCTCGTCCCGCCGACCCCACACGCCCTCGCGGCGGCGATCACGCGCCTGCTAGGCGACGAACCGGCCCGGCACGCGATGGGAGCGCTCGCCCACGAGCACACCCGCTCGATGGTCTGGACGCGCGTCGGCGACGCCTACCAGGAGCTGTTCACGCGCGTCGCCAGCGGGGCGCCCCTGATTGCCCGCGGCCGAGGTCGCCGGGTCGCCAGCTGATCAGGCCCCGTCGGCCATCGGGCGGACCTCGTTGATCCAGCGCTCGAGGGTCTCGTCGTCGAACGGCGCCGCCATCTCGGCGATGAACGTGTGGAAGCCGAGGTCCTTCCGCTCGGCCATTCGCTCGGCGACGAGCTCAGGCGTGCCGACCCAGAACGTATCGTCGTCGACGACGTCCGCCATGGGCGTCCGGTTGTGGGCCATCTGCTGCTCCCAAACCCGCTGGGCCGCCTCGGCGGTGGAGCGGATTACGGGCTTGCAGCCCACCGTGAGTTCGATCTCCACCGGGTCGCGGCCGGCGTCGTCGCAGTGGCCGCGGAGCACGTCGAGCTTGTGGCGGAGGAATTCCGGGGTACCCATCGCGTTCCACATGTCGGCGTGGCGAGCCACGGTGCGCAGGGTCTTCTTCTCGCCGGATCCGCCGATCATGATCGGGAGCCGCTCCTGGATGGGTGGCGGGAGGAGCACGAGCTCGTCGAAGGCGTAGCGAGCGCCGGGTCCGGAGCTGACCGTGCCGCCGGCGAACACCTCCCGGAGTGCGGCCGCGGACTCCTCCAACCAGTCCAGGCGCTGCCCGAAACCCGAGCCGAAGTCGATGCCGTTCGCGGTGTGCTCCAGCTCCATCCACGCCCCGCCGAGCCCGGCGATCGCGCGACCGCCGCTCTGGTGGTCGATCGTCGTGAGCATCTTCGCGACGACGCCCGGGTTGCGGAACGTGTTCGCGCCCACGAGCAGGCCCAGTCGCACGCGGGTCGTGACCTTCGCCCACGCGGCGAGGGTCGTGTAGCCCTCGAAGATCGGCTGGTTCGGGTCGCCGAAGATCGCGTACAGGTGGTCCCACGCCCACAGGCTGTCGTAGCCGAGCTCGTCGACGCGCTTTGCGGCGGCTTCGTACGACGGCCAATCCGTCGCCTGGTTCCACAGGAGGATTCCGAGCTCGCTGGGAGTGGTCATCGCTGGGCCCGTTCTGGCGCTCCTGCCCGGCTTCGTATACGTGGTTCGTGGGACTCCATTGTCGTTGCCCTTGGCGATGCCTGTCGCCGTAATACGAGCGGCCGCGGTGGTCACGACTTCCGCGTTAGCCATCACCGCCCGGTGCGCCGATCTCCGTCATGTTTTCACTCCATGCATCTTCGTCGGAGGACGAGTCGTGGCCGGCGCGCTGGTCGTGCGTGGATTCGGCAGCCGGCGTGGCCTGCGCCTGTCAGATTTTCACCAGGTGACTCTTTGACAAGGAATTGGTGACGAGCGTGCACCTGGTGGAGTTCTGACGAAAACGGGCGCCGGCGGGCGACTCCGCGGCGGGGCGGGCGGGCGGGCCGACTCGGCGGCGGGCGGGCGGGCCGACTCGGCGGCATTCCCCGAGATGCCGCAGACCAGATATGCAGCAATTGGCATGAATTTCCTGCGCTGGGGACGTGGACGGCGAGGCTGGTTCGGCGACGGGCGCGCAGACTGGCGACGTGCCCCGATACACCATCAATCCGGCTGCCTTTGATCACGCCGTCCGCATGATCGAGTCTCGCCGCTACGTCCTGCGCAGCGACTGGGGCGAGCGCCAGCCGCGCGCGGCCGACCAGAATCGCTTCCTCAAGACGCACTCCTGGGAGGAGTATGGCCTCTGGCATCTCGGGCTCACCGAGGGGGCGACCGAGGAGACCAAGTCGCGCCACGCGTTCGTCTTCGGTGACTTCCAGCGGGTCCACCGCACCGGGATAATCGCCGTCCACTTCCGCGCCGCCGAGTGGCGCCACAAGGACGTGGAGCTCGCCGCACACGAACTCCTTCAGCACCTGGACGAGCGCGCCGGCATCGCCGGCTGAGGCGTCGCCCGAACGAGCGGGTTGGGACCGACCTTGTTCGCTAGGTGGGAGGCGCGCCCGCGGTCTCCGGGACGGGAACGGGTGGCGGGTCGGGTGGCGGGTCCTCCCCGATCTGGGCACGGCGCCAGGGCAGGATCACGTCGTTGATCACGACCATCGCGATGGCCACCAGCGGGATCGCCAGGATTGCGCCGGGGATGTCGCCGAGCGCCGAGCCGGCAAGCACGGCGAGGAGCGCGACGACCGGCGAGATCTTGATCAGGCGGCCCTGGATGACCGGCACGAGCACCAGCGACTCGGCCTGCTGGATGATGATCACGAGGACGAGCGTCAGGAGCGCCTGGATCGGCGATTCGATGAACGCCACGGCGATCATGGCGATGCCCGCGATGACCGGGCCGGCGAGCGGGATCGCCTCGGTCAGGAAGGCAAAGATGCCGAGGGGCAGGGCGAACGGCACGCCGATGAGGGTGAGCCCCACCCAGGACCCGACGCCGGTCACGAGCATGATCAGCAGCTGGCCGCGGACGTAGGCACCGAGTCGCGAGCCGGCCTTGTGCAGGAGGCCGTCGAGGAGCGGTCGATCGTGGGGCGCGACGAAGCGCATGACCCAGTCCCTGGCTCGCTCACGGTCGAGGACCATCAGGGCGCTCAGGAACGTGATCAACACGAGCGCTGCGAGGAAGCTGACGATGATCCCGGGGATCCGGGCGAGGATGCCGCCGACAGACCCGAGCTGGCCGAGGAGTACGTCGACGAGGTTGCCGCCGGTCGACAGGCCCAGCTGGGCGAGGATCGCGTTGAGGCGGCCGGACAGCTCGCCGAGGAGCGCCGGCAGGTCCGTGGCCAGCTCGCGCGCCTCCGCCAGCAGCGGCGGGACGATCACGCCGAGCATCACCGCGACCACGCCGATCAGGCCCAGGTAGACGATCAGGACCGCCCCGACGCGCGGCACGCCTCGGCGCTCCAGGCTCGCCACGGGACCGTGGATCGCGGCCGCGATGACGAGCGCCATGAACGCCAGCACCGCGACCTCGCGCACGAGGTAGACCCACCACGCCACGAGGCCCACGACGAGCACCACGATCGCGACCCGGACCGCAATGGACGTGGCGAGCCGAACCTTGCGCTGGTCCTCCGCCTGATCGACCTTCGCCATCGCTGCGTTCAGTTGGGCCGCGCGGCGGATGCCGTCGCCAGTGGCTCGCCGGGCCCTCGCTTCGGCTCGCTCGCAGGCGCGACGACCGTGGCGAGGCGGTCCGCGAAGGGGCGCGCCCCGAGCCGGTCCAGCTCCCGCCGGGCGGCATCGAGCCAGTCTTCGATCTCTGGGATCGAGCGGTCCTGAGCTGGGAGCACGGTCGCGACGTCGATCGCGGCCATTGCCGCCTCGAACCGGAGGCTCAGCGCCCGGTAGGACCGGATTGCCTCGCGATACAGGGAGATCGACTCGACAGTCCGGCCCTCGAGCGCGGCGATACCGGCGCGGATGCGGGCCCGGTCCGCCTCGAGCACCGGACCCCAGAACCGGGCCATGGCGGGGACCTCCAGGAGCCGGCGCGCGGTCGTCACGTCGGCCGCCCACAGCGCTGCCCGCGCGGCGAGCGGAATGGCCAGGGGCGTGAAGTAGTCGGTCATGCTCATCGACCGCTCGGCATGTTCGACGGCGGCGGCGAGGTCGCCCGTCGCCAGCGCGGCCACGGCCCTGGCAAAGAGCTCGTATGACTCGTACTGGGGATCGGTCACGCCGGCCCGCCGCCGGGCGGCGGTCTCGATGTCGGCCGAAGGGTCGAGTCCGCGCTGCGCGTGCAGGAGCGCCCGATCGATCCGGAATTCGATCCAGAGCTGGTCGTCAGACTCCTGTTCGAGCCATTCCTCGAGGATCGTGGCCGCCCAGTCCCATTCGCCGATGCGCAACGCGCAGATGACGCTGTTGCCGACCATCTGGAAACCGTACGCGCGCGACCCGAGCCGGTGCCCGATTTCGAGGCCTTCGCGACCGAGCGCCAGGCCCACGGCTGGCTCGCCCCACTGCTCGTAGAACGTCAGCAGGATGCGACTGCTGAGCTCGACGTCATGGAGATCGTTCGACAGCGCGAGCTGATGCGCGCCGCGGAGCAGGATGAGTCCCTCGCGCGGACGGCCGGTCACCGCCAGGCTGACGCCGCGGCCCTGCAGCCCGCGAGAGATGGACGGGAGATCGCCGAGCCGCTCGGCGATCGGCAGGAGCCGGTCAGCCCACGCTCGCGCGTTCTCGTTGTCTGCGAGTCCACGATACGCGCGCATGAGCGAGGCCATGAGGTGGACCCCCGCCTGGGTCTCCTCGAGATCGGAGAACTCCGCCCAGGCGGCCTCGAGCATCGCGAGCGCAGCCTTAGGATCGCTGAGCGCCGTGTTGATCGACTGTGCGTGGAGCGCCACGGCGGTGGCGATCGCCTCGCGGTCGCCGCTCTTCCGTCGCTCCTCCTCTGCCCCGGCGGCATGCCGGATCAGCGGCTCGAGATCGAGGACGTTCAGCGACACGACGACCGCGCGCTCGTGGAGCTCCGCCCTTCCCGCCGGGTCGGTGGTGACCTCCAGGGCCTGCTCCAGGAAATTTCGAGCCTGCTCGTACGCACCGAGGGCGGCCGCTCGCTCTGCGGCGCCGCGCAGGGCGATCCGTGCCTGCGCGGCTAGCGCATTAGCCTCGTCCTCGTCGGCGGCGAGGCGCTGCGCGGCCAGGTAGTGGCCGGCAAGCCCGCCGGCCAGCTCATCGGTGGCGAGGCTCTCGAAGTGGCGGGCGGCGGCGACGTGTCGGGCCTTGCGGTCCTTGCGCGACAGCGTGTTGTAGGCGACCTCGCGAATGAGCGCCTGCACGAACGCGTACTGTCCGCGCTCCGGCGAGCGCGGATCCATGTCAAGCACCAGCAGCTCACGGCGGACCAGGGCCCGCAGGCGAGTCTCGAGGGCGTTGGCGTCCTGTCCGGACACCGCCGCCAGGCCTGACAGGGTGAAGCTCTGGCCGAGGACGGCCGCGTCCTCGATGAGGGCCCGGTCGGCGGCGTCGAGCGCGTCGAGGCGCGCGGCGATCAGCGCGGTCAGGGTCTCCGGTACGGCAAGGTCATCGAGGTCGCCGGTTGGCCGGTAGGCCTCGCCCTCCTTGATCAGCTGGCCCTGGGCCAGGAGCATGCGAACGGTCTCGACCGCGTAGAGCGGGATGCCGTCGGCGCGGTTGACGATGCGGTCGACGGTCGCCTTCGGCAGCCCCGGCACGAGCCCCGCGAGCAGCCGCTCCATGTCGGCCGGCGGGAGCGGCTCGAGGTAGACCGAGGTGAACGACCGCTTGCCCGCACCCCACCCCGGCCGGCGCTCGAGCAGCTCCGGGCGAGCGAGGGTGATTACGGTGATCGGGGCACCGCGACTCCACTCCATGAGGTGATCGATGAAGTCGAGCAGTCCCGTGTCGGCGTGGTGGAGATCCTCGAAGACCATCACGACGGGCGAGGTCGCGGCCATCCGCTCGAAGAACGTCCGCCAGGCCGCGAACAGCTGGTCCGAGCCGATGGGCGCCCCGCCGCCGCCGACCCCGAGAAGGGCGAGCAGCGCGGCCTCCACCCAGCGACCTTCGGCCTCGTCTGGCACGTGCTGCGCAACGCTCGCTGCCACCCGCTCCCGCGTCGTCGCCTCGTCGTCCGTCTCGGCCAGGCCGGCCCGGCGCCGGACCATCTCGCCAAGCGCCCAGAACGTGATCCCTTCGCCGTACGCGGGGCTCCGCCCGGCATGCCACCAGACGTTGTCGACCAGCCCGTCGCCGTACTTCTGGAACTCCCACGAGAGCCGGCTCTTGCCGATCCCGCCGGGGCCGATGACGCTGATCAGCCGCGCCTTGCCCTCGCGCTCGGTCGCGTGGAAGAGGTCCTTGAGCAGCCGCAGCTCATCATCCCGACCGACGAAGGGCGCCTCCAGCGCGTCGCTCCGATTCCGTCCGCCACGCTCCGCGACGACACGGACGGCCCGCCACGCCGGCACGGGCGACTGCTTGCCCTTCATGACCCGGTCGCCGGCCGTCTCGAAAACGATCGCGCCGACCGCCGCACGCTGGGTCGTCTCGCCGACGAGCACCACGCCCGGGTCCGCGGCCGACTGGAGCCGGCTGGCGGTGTTCACGATGTCGCCCGCGACCATCCCCTGGTTCACCGCACCGATCGTCACTGCCGCCTCGCCGGTCAACACTCCCGCGCGGGCCTGGATCCCCTCGCCGAGGCTCGGTACCGCGTCGACGAGCTCCAGGCCGGCCCGCACGGCGCGCTCGGCGTCGTCCTCGCGGGCAATCGGCGCGCCCCAGACCGCCATCACGGCGTCGCCGATGAACTTCTCGACCGTGCCACCGTACCGCCCGATCACCTCCGAGGCGAGGTCGAAGTAGCGGCTCAACGTTTCGCGGACGTCTTCCGAGTCACGCCCCTCGGCGAACGTCGTGAACCCGACGAGGTCGGCGAACAGGATGCTGACGAGTCGCCGCTCGGCGACCGGCCCGGCTGGCGCGGCGTCGGACGCCTCGGCCGGGGGAGCGCCCGGGTTCGGTGCCGCCGGCGCGGTGGTCGCCAAGGTCGGCGCCGCGGTAGGCGCGGCCTTCGCTCCAGGCTGCAGCGGGGTCGCGCACTCCGAGCAGAACTTCGCGGCCGGTGGGTTCGCGGTGCCGCAATTCGGGCAGGCCGTGGCGAGCGGCGTGGCGCATTCGGAGCAGAACTTCGCGCCCGGCTGGTTCTCGGTGCCGCAGCTCGTGCAGATCACGACGGGAGGATAGCCCGCTACCCCTCGCCGATGTCCTCGTTCCAGATATCGGGATGGTCGCGGATGAAGTCCTCCATGAGGCCGTGGCACTCGGCCGAATCGAGGTTGACGACCTCGACACCGCGGCTGCGGAGGTAGTCCTCGCCGCCCATGAAGGTTCGATTCTCGCCGATGACGAGTCGCGGGATGCCGTACAGCAGGATCGCGCCCGTGCACATGTCGCAGGGCGAGAGCGTCGTCGCCATGGTGGCCCGGCGGTAAGCCGACGCCGGGAGCCGCCCGGCCACCTCGAGGGCGTCCGTCTCACCGTGCCGAATCGCGCTCCCGAGCTGGACTCGGCGGTTGCGCCCCGCGCCGACGACGGCGCCGTCGACGAGGATCGTCGCGCCGATGGGGACGCCGCCTTCGTCGCGCCCGATGCGCGCCTGCTCGATCGCGACTGCCAGGAGCTCGTCGTCCGTCACGCGCCCTACGGTAGCGCGGTGACCAGGGGTCGCGGGGCCGCCCGCCAGACCTGATCGGGGCATCGCCTACCCTTGCTCGATGTCCCCGCGGCTCCGGATCCTCGTTCCCACGGTCGTCGCCGTGGTCGCCGCGGGCGTGGCGCTCTCCGGCGGCCTGGGGATCCGGCTGGACTCGGGCCCCGCCAGCTCCGCGGCGAGCGACGCGATCGACCCGGGCGGCTCAGCCGGCGACGAAGCTAGCCTCGCGCCCACGCCGACCCCCGCGCCAACCCCACGCCCACCCCTTGGCGGCACGGAGCTGTACGGCTATCTCCCGTACTGGCAGATGACCGCCTCGATGGCGATCTACCTTCGCGCCACGCCGCTGACGACCGTCGCGCTGTTCTCCGTCGGCGCGCGCCGCAACGGCGCCATCCACACGGGGACCAACGCGTACCGCCGGATCGCCGGCGATATCGGCCGGCGGCTCATCGACGAAGCGCATGCCCGCGACGCGCGCGTCGAGCTGGTGTTCACGAGCTTCGGGACGGAGCGGAACGGGATCTTCTTCGGGCGAATTCCACGGCCGACGCCAGGCGCCAGCCCGGGGCCAAGCGCCGGCACGGGAAGCGGCCCAGGCACGGGAGCGGGCGCCGGCACTCCCCTCCCCCTCCCCGCCTCGCCGTCGGCCGGGCCGTCGTCCACGCCGCCCGCGCCGCCGTGGCATCGGACCGTGCGCGAGCTCGTCGAGCTGGCGGTCGAGCTCGGCGTCGACGGGATCAACGTCGATGTCGAGCTGCTGGACGAGGCGGACCGCGGCGCGTACGGCGAGTTCCTGGTGGCGCTCCGAGCCGCCCTTCGATCGGCCATACCAGACGCCCAGCTCACCGTCGCGACGGAGGCAGGCCAGCGAGGGGTCGGCAACGCCGCAGCAGCTGCGGCAGCCGGCGTGGATCGAGTGTTCCTGATGGGCTACGACTACCACTGGTCCGGCTCGCAGCCGGGCGCGAGCTCACCGGTCGACCGGAGCGACGGCCTGTACACGCTGCGCTGGTCGATCGACCGGTACGTGGAAGCGGGCGTCCCGCGGGATCGAATCCTCCTCGGCCTGCCGCTGTACGGGATGCGCTGGCGCCTCGAGGCCCCGGGCCGGTCGTCGACGGTGATCGGGCGCGGCGTCACGTGGGTGCCCGGCAACAACCTCGACCTCGTACTCGACGACGACTTCCGCCCGGGCCGCGACAGGCTCGAGGTGTCCGAGGTGTTCTGGCAACAGGACGGCGCGGAGTGGCTGGTCACCTTCTATGACTCGCCGGCGACGACCCGGCCCAAGCTTGCCCTCGCCCTGGACAACGGCCTCGCGGGCGCCGGGTTCTGGGCGATGGGCTACGAGCGGGGCATCCCCGGCTACCTAGCGCTGATGCGCGCCTTCCGCGACGGCGATGTCGCGCGCGCCGAGGCGCCACCGCGGCCCTGAGGATGACGATCGAGGCGGGCGAGCCAGGCATGGCCGGGGTGCACGAGGGCGATCGAGTCCCGGAGCCGCGAGGTCGCGGCCGGGTCGAGTCGCGGCAGGACGTGCTCCAGGTCGCCCACGTCCTTTGAGCGGGCGAACCGGGCCTTCATGAACAGGACGAGCTCGGGGCATAGGTAGCGGATGCCGTCTTCCGCAACGAATGTGGCGTCCTCGAGCGGCGCACGCACGCGCTCGTCCCGTGGTGAGATCCAGGTGTCGCCTTCGTGCGGCGTTATGGCGAGGTCCATGACCCATGGGCTGTCGCCGTCGCGCCGGACCCAAAGCTGGCGAGCGCCGTCTTGCAGGTCCTCCGGCTTGCGCAGCGGCCGCAGGGTGCCGCCCAGGTTCGACCACACGCACAGCCCCGGCTCGAGGTGCGCGAGGACCTTCGACAGATCCTCGCGGAAGAAGGCGACGTCGACGTCCTCGTGCTCTCGGGGCGTACCCGTGAAGGCGTCAATCGCCCACCCGCCGACGATCCACCAGCGGGCCGCGAGGCCGCCCATGAGCGCCGCGACCTCCGGCGGCGTCAGCGGCGCCCACGCGCCGTACCACCGGTAGAAGTTGCGGTCCTCCTCGATCTCCGCCGCGGACTGCGTCACGCACGAAGTATGCCGGGGCCCATGGTGCCGTCCCTGGCATCCGAAATTCCGGGGGCGGCTGACCCGATCGGGTCGCTTGCGATCCGCGCGACCTGCTCGACACCATGGCCTGAGCCCCGTCGGGGTCCCTGGCCCCTGCGCCCGCGCTCGGCCCACTCTGCCGCCCCCGATTACCTCGATCTCCCTTGGCGATGCCTGTCGCCGGAATATGAGCCCTGGCGGCGTCGCCGTGGTCTGCCGGTGACCCGCAACGAGCCCGGGCATACAGCAGCGGCCGTGGCATGCGCTCGCCGATTGCCATTCGTATGCCGGCGACACACATCGCGGAGGGCAAGTGCAGGCGAACGTCGCATTTCGCGCATACGAGCGACCCAGTGCGGGGCTACCCCGGCGAGGCGAGTGATCGCATCGACAGGACGACCTCGCGAACCCGTTCGATGACCAGGTTCGGGCGCTCGAGATGAATCATGTGGCCGGTGTTCGGGACGATCTCGAGATCGCCGTTGGGGTAGCGCGCCGCGATCCCGCGGTGCCACGCGGCCACCATCGCGTCGCGGCGCGCCGGATCGGGGTCGTGGTAGCGAAGGTACGGATCCACGGTGAGCAGCAGAGTCTGCTGCTCGACCGGCCCGCCGAGCCGCAGCTCCTTGAGCAGCGTCACCCAGTCGAGCGACTCACCCGCCTGGAGCATCGCCGCCGTCTCGTCGAGACTCTCGGCGATCGACGCCCGGATGTCCTCCGGCAGCGCGAGGTCGTCTGCGACGCCGATGTCCGGCTCGTAAGTGTCGATCATCACGAACGCAAGAACCCCATCCGACGTGGAGTCCGGCTCGCCATCGATCACCGGGCCGTCCGAGAGGACGCGCGCATAGACGCCACCGAACGAGTGCGCCACCACCACGAACGGCCCTCGCTCGCCTGCGGCGTTGAGCGCGGCGCGAAGGTCCGCGGCCGTATCGGCGGCCGAGTGCAGGCCACGCGGTGCGCTTCGCCCGATGCCGGGGCGATCCCACGCACAGACTCGGGTGAACGCCGCGATCCCGTCGAGAGTCGCGCCCCAGCCGGACGCCCCACTCCCGAAGCCTCCCTCCAGGATGACGGTGGGCTCGCCTGCGCCGCGGCAATCGAGGTAGATGCCGCGCCCGCCGATGTCGACCACCGTCCCGCGGGCTTCGTAGCCGAAGACCATGCCGCGCCGCGCCAGCCAGGTCTCCAGGCCGCCGCCGCGGGCCACGTCGATCGTGACGCCGATCGCCAACCCGGCTATGGCCGCCAGGAGAGGGACGGCCGGTCGCCGAAGGATCGACCGCCGCGTGCCGCCCGTCATGTCGAGGGGAGTATGCCCGCGGCACGCGCCGAGGTCGCCGCGTTCAGCCGGCGGCCTTGCGGCCCCCGAGAACGTCGGTGATGCCGGTGCCGGCGAAGCGCGCGCCGCCCACGGCGACCGGCGTCGGGTCGCCTCCCTGAGCCGGTCGCGCCGAGCGCGACATCCCGGCCTGCGCGCGCAGGTACTTGTCCATCTCCGAGGCGGGCATTGGGCGGGCGTACAGGAAGCCTTGCCCGAAGCGGCAGCCCAGGGTTCGGAACCAGTCGGCCTGGTTCTGGGTCTCGATGCCCTCCGCGATCATGTCGAGGCTCAGCGCGCGGCCCAGCTCCACGATCGCCTGGCTGAGGACGTGGGCGTCCCCGAGGCCCTCACCGCCCGGCACGAACGAGCGATCGATCTTGAGCTCGTCGATCTGGAAGGCGTGGAGGTAGCCCAGCGACGAGTAGCCGGTGCCGAAGTCGTCGATCGCGAGTTGCAGTCCCAGCGCCCGCAGCTCGCCGATGCGCTGGACGGTCTCGAAGTTCGGCGTCAGCAGCGTGCCCTCCGTGATCTCGAGGGTGAGATTCGCCGCGTCCAGCCCGGAGCGGGCGAGGGCGGACGCGATCATCGGCACCAGGCCCGGGTCACGGAACTGGCGCGCCGACAGGTTCACGTACAGGCGCAGGTTGGGCAGGTCGTGGCGCTCCTGCCAGGCGCGCACCCGGCGGCAGCCCTCGGCGATTACCCACCGACCGATCGGGAGGATCTCGCCGGTCTCCTCGGCGAGCTCCAGGAAGTCGGCGGGCAGGTGGAGCACGTCGCCGGGCGGCTGCCAGCGCACCAGCGCCTCCACGCCTACCGGCACGCCATCGTCGAGCGTGACCATGGGCTGAAAGTGGACCTGCAGCTCGTGGCGCGACTCGGCGCCACGGAGCATGGTCGCGAGCTCGCTGCGCGCCGACGCGGTCTCGAGCAGGTCCGGGCGGAACGCAACGATCTGGCCGCGGCCGCCCGCCTTGGCGGCGTACATCGCGATGTCAGCGTTCCGGAGCAGGTCCTCACTGGAGGCCACCTCCGGGCCACTCATTGCGTAGCCGATGCTGGCGCCGACGATCGGGGCAGCATCGTCGAGCTCGACCGGCAGGCTCAGGCCCTCCAGCAGGCGCTCGCACACGGCCGTGACGACCTCGGGCGATTCGACGTCCTCCACCAGCACGGCGAACTCGTCGCCACCGAGCCGACCGGCCGTGTCACCGGGGCGGACGATGGCCCTGATGCGCTCCGCGATGACCTTCAGCGCCTTGTCGCCCTGGGCGTGCCCGAAGCGGTCGTTGAGGTGCTTGAAGTGGTCGAGGTCGATGAACAGGAGGGCGGCGCGCTTCTCGCTGCGGCCCCGGAGGCGGGCCAGCGCGTGGTCGACGCGGTCCTGGAGCCGCCCGCGATTCGCGAGGCCGGTGAGCGAGTCGCGATAGGCAAGCTGGCGCAGCTCGTCGTACAGGCGGGTGTTGTCGAACGTGACGGCCGCCTCGCGGACGAGCACCTGCGCCATGTCCACCTCGCGGTCCGAGAAGGCCCCGGCCCGCGCGGAGCTCAGCTCCACGATGCCGATCGATTTGCCCCGAACCACCAACGGCAGCATCACGAGCGTCCGGTGCCCTATCGAGCGCAGGTACTCGACCTCTGCCTTATCGGCGGCAGGGTTCTCGATGTCCGCGACGTACGTGGAGCGCTCCACGAGGACCCGGCGCGTCGCGGGGAACGCGTCCAGGTCGTAGGCCGGCTCGAGCGTCGCGCCGCGCTCCGCCGGATAGCTGCCGAAGGTGACCACGCGATCGCCCTCGGGATCCCAGGTGCTCAGGACGCAGTCGTCGGCGTGGGCGACGAGGGCGATGTGCCGCGCCAGGCGATGGCCGACGTCGGCCGGATCGAGCGTCGCGGCGAGGTCGTGCGACATCTCGATGACGTGCCGGAGCTCGGACGCGGTGTCGGTGAGGCGTTTGCTGGCGTTCCACAGGAACAGCTGGAACAGCACGTAGACGACCACCAATGTCGAGGTGGGCAGGAAGGCGAGGACGGACTCGTCGAAGCGCGATCCCCACGGCAGGACGATGGGGGCAGCGAGCGAGAACGCGCCGACGCCGGAGCTCACGGCCATGAGCGTCGTGAGCGCGGTCCGTCGAACGTACGGGAGGGCGAGGACCACTGGGATGAGCGAGCCGAGCGCGGTGGCCGCGCCGATGACGGGCTCGGCCAGGACGGCGCACACGGCAGTCACCTGGGTCGCCACCGCCACCCGCATCGCCAGGTCGGATTCCGAGCGGTGCTCCCGGGAGGATTCGAGGAGCAGCCACGACGCGAACGCCGCCGCGATGATCCCGACGAGCGCCATGGACAGGCCGCCGACGGCAAGGCCGATCAGCGACCAGAAGAGCCCAACGGGCATGACGAGCAGGCCGAAGGTGCGCAGCGTCCTCCGCAGCGATTCGGTGCTGCCCCGATTGTTCAAACAGTCTCCTCTCGAGCGTGGGCACTCATCGCCGGCTGTCAGGCGGCGACCAGACGCCTGATGCCGACATGGCGAACCTTCCCACTGGACTGGGACTTTTGGTATGGGTCGTTCGGCCCATGGCCGGGTGGTACCCGCCCAACCCGGATTTGGGTCGACCGGGTGGTGCGCGAAGGTCCTGGTACTTCGTTGCCCGCCCGGAACGGGGCGAGTTCAGCCGGCGGGGCTGTGCGCCTGCGCCGCGAGCTCCGCCTTCCGCTCCGCCATCGCCTTGCCCAGGTCCTGGAGCTCGGCACGATCGAGGACCTGCCGAGCCTTGGTGAACATCTCGCCTTCCTCTTCCTCGATGTGATGCTCGATGTTCTCGATCATCACCTTGGCCTTTGGCCCCCAGGTCTCGTCGACGACCGAGAGGGACTCGAGCTCGCCCATGAGCGTGTCGACCACGCCGTGCTCCTCGTAGCCCTCGAGGACGATCTCGCGTGCCTTCGGGTGCGCCTTGAGCGTCGGGTAGAAGATCTCCTCTTCGATGATCTCGTGGGCGGCCAGCTCCGCCTTGATCCGCGCGAACAGCTCGGTCCGCGTCTTCACGCCGCGCTCGGTCGTGGGCTCGAGCTCGTGGAGCAGGCCCTTGAGCTTGTCGTGATCGGCCTTGAGCAGGGTGATGGCATCCATTGGGCGCGGCCTCCTTCGGGGGTACGGTGTGGGAACTGGTCGAGTGTCCAGATGGTTGCCCGTCCGGCATTGCCGGAAGGCTGCCGAAACTCCGGCTGTGTCGCGGCCGTATAGCGGCCGTATCGTGGGCGGATCGCCGCGACGCGGCCACCAGCACGCCATCCGTGTGAGCCGCGGCGTCGCTGGCGCGGATTCGCAAGGCCTGCGGGCATCGCTGCATTGGTGGATGCGACGGGTGGAGGGGCATTGTCCTCGGCAGGGCACCCACCGCGACGGCGGAGGCGTGCCGGCCCATCAGGCACGAGAACGCTTAGGAGGCGCTTTCCATGACCTACAACGAGCAAGAGCGCGATCTGCACGACGACACCGCCCCAGAGAACGAAGAAGGCGGAGCCGAGGCGGTCGGCGCGGGCGCCGGCGACCAGATGGAAGAGGAGACCGAGGAGGACGACACCCTCACTCCTCCGACCAACGAGAACCCCATCCGCTAACTCCCCCTCCCCTCGAGCCCGGCGGCCGACAAGCTCGGCCGCCGGGCTTTTGCTGTCCCGCACGAGATCAGTGCGCGCCGATCGCGTCCAGATCCGGCCGCTTCGCGATTGCTAGACTCCGGCCCTTCGGCGCGACCTGCCGCCGAGACCTTCGCCCCGGAGCACTGCGTGACCGCTTTCGACAACCTCATCACGTGGCTCGGACGACCGGCCAGTGACGGCGCCGGCGCCGGGGCTCTCGGCGGCAAGGGCGCATCGCTCGATCGCCTTGGCCGGCTCGGCTTCCGGGTGCCGCCCGGGTTCTGCCTGACCACCGCCGCGTTCAAGGCACAGCTCGCCGCCACGGTCGACGCGGCGCTCGGTGAGTCCGGCGCGGCGGACGTCGTCGCGGTCGCGGGCGGCCTGGGGGCAGCCCCGCTCGAGCCGGGCGTGCAAGGTGCCCTCGACGCCGCCGTGCGCCGGCTGGTCGAGGAGGTCGGGGCCGCCGGGTTCGAGCCGCGCTTCGCAGTCCGCTCGTCTGCCGTCGGTGAAGACGGTTCGACCGCGTCCTACGCCGGGCTGCACGAGACGGAGCTCGACGTCGCGCCGGATGGCGTCGCGGACGCCGTGCGCCGCTGCTGGGCCTCGCTCTGGAGTCCGGCCGCGATCGCCTATCGCCGGCGCCGCAACCTGTCCGCCGCCGATGCCGAGATGGCCGTGGTCGTCCAGGCACTCGTCCCCGCGGACGCTGCCGCCGTCGTGTTCACGCGCCACCCCGTCACCGGGCGGGACGACCAGCTCGTGATCACCGCGGTCCGCGGCCTCGGCGACGCGATGGTCTCGGGCACGGTCACGCCGGACACGTACGTCGTGGATCGCTCGAGTCGTGGCGTCGCCACGTTCGAGGCTGGCGAGGATCCGCGGGGCGCCGCGCTGGATGACCAAACCCTGGGCGCGCTGATCGCGCTCAGCCTGGACGTCGAAGCGCGCTTCGGCGAGGCGGTCGACATCGAGGCCGCCGTCGCCGGCGGCACCTGGTACCTGCTCCAGGCACGGCCCATCACCACCGGCGCTTCGGTCGCCGCACGGTGAGCGAGGGCACGGAAGCCGACGCCCCCGGCGGCGCGGGCGATGCCGACTTCCCGATCGTCTTCGAGGACCCCGCAGACGCGCAGTTCACGTGGGAGCGCGACGACATGCACATGCCGTTCGCCCTGACACCGCTGGCGGCCGACTTCTGCGTCCACGTCATCGGGAACAGCTTCAACCCGCACTACGAGGAGTTCGGGTCGGCATTCCGCAACTACGCCGTGTCGTGGAACGGCTGGCTGTACTTCTCCGGCCGGGCGAACATCCCCGAGGACGAGGAGAAGGCAGCCGAGGCGCGATGGGTCGAGACGCTCAGAACACGGATCCCGGTCACCCGCGGGTACTGGGAGGAGGAGGTCCTCCCCGAGCTCCGCGGGATCTTCGAGCGCACCGCGAGCCTCCCGATCGACGACCTGCCGGGCGAGGCCGCGGCGGACGCATGGCTGGAGACGTGGACGGGACACCTGCGGGCGTGGGTCCTCCACTTCTACGCGATCATGGGGCCGTACCAGGTCCTCGACGACCTCGCCGACGCCTACAACGCGGCGATGGGCCCCGGCCACGACGCGGAGGCGCTGGCACTGCTCGGGGGCGGCCACCACGAGCTCGAGGAGGTCGCGGAGGGGATCGAGGCCATCGCCGGGCTCGCGGCCACGCCGGAGCTCTCGGCCGCCATCCAGGACCTCGGCGGGTCCGGCGCCGACTCGACCGAGGATGTCGATTTCGAGGCACTCCGGAGGCTGCCCGGCGGCGCCGCGTTCGTTGAGGAGCTGGAGCGCTTCCTCGCCGAGCACGGCCACCTCGGCCAGAACCATGACGACCTCCGGCTCGCCTCATGGGGCGAGGCGCCGCGGCTGCTGCTCAGCCAGGTCGCGCTGCGGCTACGCCAACCCGCGCAGCCGGCACGGGAGCGAGAGGCGGCACTGGCGCGACGCGCCGACGAGCTCGCGGATCGGGTTCGCGCGACGCTGGCTGATCGCCCGGACGAGCTCGCAAAGTTCGAGACGGTACTGGGCCATGCGCGCGAGATCGGCTACCTCACCGAAGGTCACAACTACTGGATCGACCGGATGTCGCAGGCACGCCTGCGCGCGCTCTCGATGCGGGTCGGGGGCCGTCTCCTCCGCGCGGGCGTCATCGGGGAGGCGGGCGACGTGTTCTTCCTCCACCGCGACGAGGTCGCCGAGGCACTCCGCGACGGCGGGCCGCGCCACGAGCTGATCAGCCGGCGCCGCGGGGAGCACGAGCGCAACGAGCGGCGCACGCCGCCGTACATCGTCGGCAAGGTCCCCGACAAGCCTTCCACCGGCGACCGGTTCGACGGACCGCGGGTCCCGTCGACGGAGGCGGACATGCTGCGCGGGACCGGCGCATCGGCCGGCGTGGTCCGGGGTCCCGCGCGGGTCACGCTGTCGCAGGACGACTTCGACCGGATCCAGCCCGGCGACGTGATCGTGTGCCCGTCGTCGAACCCTTCGTGGGTGCCCGTGTTCACCATTGCCGGCGGCCTCGTCACCAACACGGGCGGAGTGCTGTCGCACGCCGCGGTCGTGGCCCGCGAGTTCGGGCTGCCGGCGGTCGTCGGCGCCGCCGAGGCGACCACCCGGATCGCGGATGGCCGCATCGTCGAGATCGACGGCACCGCGGGGACCGTGCGCCTCCTGTGACCGGCGGGCGAGCAGCGCCCGACGCTCGCCTCGTCTCGGCGGCGATGCTCGGGGTGGCCAGCGGGGCGATCCTGGTGCCGCTCAACTCCACGATGCTGGCCGTCGCGCTGCCCGGCGTGGAGCACGAGTTCGCGCTCAGTGCGAACGCGGTCTCGTCGCTGGTCACCCTGTACCTGGGCGCCGTCGCCGTCGCCCTGCCCGTCGGCGGCTCGATCGGCGATCGCTACGGCCACCGGCCGGCGTTCCTTGCCGGGGTGCTCGGCTTCGCGCTGGCTTCGGCGCTTGCCGCCGTCGCCTCGTCGTTCGAGATCCTCGAGGTCGCTCGCGTCGGCCAGGCGATCAGCGGCGCGCTCATCTCGACGAGCTCCGCGGCCCTCATCCGCCAGACCGCCCCGGCCGCGCGCCAGGGTGAGGCGTTCGGCCTGTTTGACCTGATGGTCTCGACCAGCGCGGCCATTGGGCCGTTCATCGGCGGCCTCCTGGTGGGCGGCTTCGGCTGGCGGTCCCTGTTCGTGATCGCCGTGCCGCTCGGCATCGTGTCGGCGGCGTTCGTCGGGCTCTGGCTCCGGCCGGACCCGGCCGCCCACGCCGCGGAGCATCGTCGCGCGCCGGTCCCCATCGACGTGCCGGGGCTGGCGCTCCTCTCGCTCGCGATCATCGCGTTCCTGGTTGCCATCCGCATCGGCAGCGGCGCCATCGGGCTCGTGGCGGCCCTCGCCGTCGTGCCGCTGCTGGCGCTGTTCGTGGCGGTGGAGCTGCGTCGCGACCGGCCGGCGGTCGACCCGCGGCTATTCCTCAAGCGGCCCTTCGCCGCCGCGGTCGCCGGCGTGTTCGGCTCCACCGTCATCCTCCACGGCAGCTTCATCCTCGTGCCGTTCCTCACCGAGCGGCTGCTCCACGAGACCGCGACGACCAGTGGCGTGGTGCTGCTGGGGATCGCCGGAGTCGCGGCGCTCGTCGCGCCGTTCGGCGGCCGGTTCTCGGATCGGAACGGGAGGCGAAATGTCGTGGTCGTGGGTTCGGCCATCTCCGCCGTCGGTCTTGCGGGTCTTTGGCTCGACGTCGGCGGGATGACCACGCTCACCGTCGCGCTGCTGCTGGGCGTCGTGGGCTTCGGGAACGGGCTGACGTCGCCGCGGCAGGCCGCGGCTCTGGAGTCCGTGGAGCCGACCCGCGTCGGCATGGCCGCGGGCACCTACTACACGGGTCGCTACCTCGGCGGCGTCGTCGGGGCCAGCCTCGCCGGCGCGATCCTCGGCAACCAGGTCACGGCCGGAGGTGTCGGGCTGGGATTCGGGGTCCTCGCCGCTGTCGGCGTCGCGGTCGCGATCGTTTCGCTCGGGCTCCGGGGACCAGCTCGGAGGTCTCCGCGAATCACCGCTTGACATTGGAGCGACTTCAAGGTCTAGGTTTGCCTGCATGGCAACGCCGTCGAGTCAGTCTCGATGCGAACCATGGAGGTTGCGAAATGATCAGGTACTCCTCTGACGTCACCATCCGTCGCTCGCCCAGCGACGTGCTGGACGCGCTCCTCGACCCGGATCTATACCCGAAGTGGACGCCGATGGTCGATGTCGCCTTCGACGGCCGCGGGCGCCCCGGCCCCGGGACGACAGGCCGCTTCCGCATGGCGGAGGGCCCGATCAAGGGCATGCTCGAGATGCGAATTGCGGAGCTCGACCCGGACCGCCGGCTCGTGATCAAGGTGAGCCATCCGAGCCTCCACTGGACGGCGATCTCCACCGTGAGCCCGGACGGTTCCGGCACGCGGCTGACCTATGCCGGCGAGCTTGAGTTCAAGGGCTGGCGCCGACTCCTGGAGCCCCTCATGGCCGGCGAGGTCCGGAACGGGGAAGCCCAGGAGGCGCTGCGCCTCAAGTCACTGCTGGAGGCGGAGAAGCCTTCCGCGGCGATGGCTTGACATTCGAGGCACTCCAAGGTTTGCTGAGCTCGTGCGCATCGGCGAGCTGGCCGGCAGGATCGGCGTCTCGACGGACACGGTTCGCTTCTACGAACGGTCCGGGTGGCTGCCCCGTGCCGCTCGGGCCGAGAATTCGTACCGCGAATACTCGGCGGCAGACGTGGAGCACCTCCGCCTGCTGATCGACCTGCGGCGCCTCGACCTTCCCCTCGATGACGCAGCGCGCATCGCGACGTGGTGCCACTCCGGTCACTGCTCCGATACGAGGACGGCGCTGCCGTCATTGATCGCGATGCGCCGCGCCGAGGTCGCGGATCGCATCACCGGCCTCGCCGAGCTGGACGGACGGCTGGCGGACCTCGAGCGACACCTCGCAGCGGCGCCCGCCCGGCGGAACCCGCTGCCCATGCTTGCTGACCTCGGCGGCGCGCCCGATGCCAGCCCTTGCTGCGACGCCGCAGGCGCCGTCCTGGGATCGGCCGAGGACAGCTGCGCGTGCTGCCCGCCCGCCGCGAGCGTGCCATGAGGCTACCTCCGGAAAAGCGGGTCATGAGGCACGGGCCAGCCCTGCTACCGTTCCGCTGATGTCAACCGGCCCCGAGCCGGGATCGGAGCCGCGCGCAGGCACCTTCGACCTGTTCGAGCGCCTGCGCGGCAACCGCACCCGTCTCGTCCTGACCAGCGGAACGCTCCTCTTCGTCGAGCTTCTGCTCATCCGCTGGATTCCGGCCGAGGTCCGCTACATCGGCTTCTTCTCGAACTTCCTGCTGATGGCCAGCTTCCTGGGCATCGGCATCGGCATCCTCCTGAGCCGCCGCCGGCAGTTCGATACGAGCGCGATCTTCCCGATCCTGCTGCTCGCGGTCGTGTGGCTGATCACCGAGCTCGAGCTGAACGTCCAGGTCGACTCCACGGACGAGCTGTTCTTCGGGTTGGCGGAGAGCCGGGCGGCGGACGTCAACTTCCTGGTCCTGCCGATCGTGTTCGCCCTGGTCACGGCGCTGATGGCCTCGCTCGCCATTCCGCTGGGGCCGCTGCTGCGGTCCATGCCGCCTCTGCAGGCCTACGGCTGGGACATCGCGGGCTCCATGCTGGGCATCGCCGGGTTCACGATCCTGTCCGCGGCCGGCACCACGCCGCTGCTCTGGTTCGCGGTGGCCACAATCCTGGTGACCTTGCTGATCGCGGGCAGCAAGCACGTCGGGCTGCTCCGGATCCCGGCCGCCGCGGCCCTCGGCCTCGTCCTCGTCATCGCCTACAACGACACGAGCCGCGACGAGACTTGGTCGGCGTACTACCGGATCAACACCTACACCGCCAGCAACGGCGAGATGTACGTCAACGTCAACGGCATTCCTCACCAGGCGCTCCACCCGGTCGATGCGCCCAAGGAGGAGTTCTACGACCAGCTCTACAAGTGGTTCCCGGACAGGACGTACGACGAGGTCCTGATCGTGGGCGCGGGATCCGGCACGGACGTGGCGATCTCGCTCGAGTTCGGGGCCGGGCACGTCGACGCGGTCGATATCGACCGGGCGATCATGCAGCTCGGCATCGACCACCACCCGGATCGCCCGTACCAGGATCCTCGCGTCACCCGCTACGAGAACGACGGCCGGGCATTCCTGCGCGGCACGGACAAGCAGTACGACCTCGTGATCTTCGCCCTGCCGGACTCGCTGACCCTCGTCAGCGCCACCGCCAACATCCGCCTCGAGTCGTTCCTGTTCACCGACCAGGCGTTCCAGTCCGTGCGCGACCATCTCGCGCCCGGCGGCGTGTTCGTGCTCTACAACTACTACCGGGAGGAGTGGCTGATCTCCAAGATCGCCACGATGCTTGACGCGACGTTCGAGTCGCCCCCGATCCTGAAGATGTACGACGAGCGCAAGGCGATCTTCGCGGTCGGGCCGCAGATCGATGCGCTGGCCGGCGGGCCGCCGCCGGGCGATTCGGTCGACGAGGTGCCGGATCCGGGCCAGCCTGCACCGAAGGCGGCGACGGACGACTGGCCGTTCCTGTACC
>DATKBR010000083.1:0-22304 GCA_035513775.1 Candidatus Limnocylindria bacterium | reverse complement strand
GCTCCGGTACAAGGACGACGGCGACTACGGGCCCGAGACCAGGGGTGCTATCGAACAGTTCCGGGCCGACAGCACGATCACCGACGGCGAGGGCTTCAACGCGAGCGCGATGAAGGCGCTGGACAAGCGAGCGCCGGCGCCGGGCCAGCTCGAACAGCACCACCTCGACTACGGCCGGCTCTTCGCGGACGACAAGCTCGACGTCACGCTGGCGCTCGGCTACGACGAGGGTGGCAGCCACGAACGTGAGCTGCCGATGGCCCGGGCCTGGTTCGAGCAGCACAAGATGACGCTCACCGCGGGTGGCGCGGCGGCCAAGCCCAAGGTGGCCGGGGGCACCGATGGCGGCGGTGATGCAGACAAGGACAAGGACAAGGAGGAGACGCTGTCGGTGCCGGAGACGTGGACCGGCAAGCAGTCTGTCACCTATCCCGATGCAACCGGCAAGCGCGTTACGAAGGACATCACGCTTTCGATCACGCTCATCCCGCCGGGCACAGGAGCGAAGGCGGCATTCGCCAAGGGCCTGAACGAGTCCGAGCTGACGCTGTACTCCGGCCACGCGCGCCGGGGCATCGGGCCGGACTTCGACAAGGACAAGTCGGCCCACGAGAACTTCGTCATCGGCGTGAACTCGGCCCTCCACAAGGCGGGCCGGCTGGTCGGCCCGAACGCGGTCGCCCGGAGCCACTACGTCATCGGCAAGAAGAACGATCTCGAGCAGATGAAGGCCGACGAGGCGTGGAAGACCGACACGTACCGCATCTGGTTCTTCGCCGCGTGCAGCTCGATCGCCTACGTGGACGAGCTCCGGGGCGGCCTCCTGCCCGAGAAGATGGACCGCCACAACCTGGACATCTTCGGGACGACCCAATCGATTCCGATCGCGGCCGGACTGACGCCGGTCTTCTCGAACCTCGAGGGCATCCTCGCGGCGGAGACCATGGAGCAGATCGTCGAGCGTATGCAGCGCTCGTCGTTGGCCGCGTTCCGCCAGAAGGTCGACGAGAGCGACCTGAGCGACAAGCGCAAGGCCGACGCTCGAAAGCTCTACCCCGGCGACTGGTTCACGCGCGAGGGCGCCGGTGACAACCCGGTCGCCTCCGGCACGCCCTGACGCGTTCGGTTCAGGCCGCGAAAATCCGCGCGCCGTCGCCGTCTGGCCCGACTACGACGGCTACCAGAAGAAGACCTCGCGGGCGATTCCGCTGCTCGTCCTCGAGCCGATGTGAGGCCTGCGGCAGCCCGCTCGCTCGCGGGTCAGCCGGACCCTGGCGCCATCGCGTACTCACCTGCCGCGTGGAGGACGGTCACGCCTTCGCTCCAGACCTCGACGCGGTAGGTGCCCCCATCCCTGTCGGCCACCGGGCCCCCGCTGCAAAGCACGGACCAGGGCGTGCCGGAGTCGTCCGGCGGCACGACCTCGCGCTCGATCTCCGCGCCGTCGCGGCGCACGATCACCACTACCGTGGCAGTCGCATCCTGGCGCGTCGCCATCTCGGCAGACCACCACACGTCCGCGCCAGCGTCGAACGTCGCGGCCTCGCCGGAGACCGTGCAGTCGTCGTCGAGGTTCGTGCCGAACCGCACGGGGCCGGGCGCGATGGCCGTCGCGCCCGGGGCCGGGGTGGGATCGGTCGTCGCGCCCTCGAGGACCTGGCCCAGCATCCGGAACGCCGTGAGCCCCACGAAGCCGAGGAAAATCAGAGTTGGGATGGCGGGCAGCTGCCGGCCCGCCGGTGTGGCGGGCGTGGTCCTCGCCGGGACGGGGGCCGGTTGCGCTCCGGGTCGCGTGCCCGTCGTGACGTTCGCGGGTTGCGTCGTCAGGCCCGACAGCTGATTGGGCACGGCCGCGCCGGTCAGGACGTTCGGCTCCCCTGCCTTGCGGGGGCGCTCGGCACGCCCAGGGCGCATGCGGGCCCGGATCCCCTGCCGGCTGTCGTCGTCGTCGTTCATGAGCGCGCTCACCGTACGCCATCCCGAAGCGACATGGGTCGGCGGATTCCCTGGCCCCTTGCGTCGGGTGCGATGATCCGCACATGGTCGAGTACGGCGGTGGCATCAACAACGGGCCGGCGGGACAAGTTGGCGGCGGCGGCGGGGGCGCCCCGCAGCTCGGGCAACCCGTCGACCTCTTCTCTTCGGTGGGCAACATCGTCAACGACGCGACGAACATGGTGGCCGGGTGGCCGCCGGAAATGCTCGTCGCGGCAATCGTTATCTTCTTCGTCGGACTGATCGTCCTGAAGCGAGCGTTCTAGCCCGCGGCACTCCCGGATCGCGGGTGCGCTCAGGCGCGGCCGCGCGCCAGGTCGAGCAAGCGGTCGAATACGCGCTCGCCGCTTGAGCGCAGTCCGTCGTGTTCGAACTCGTTCGTGATCCACGGCTTCAACCCGCGGATCTGGCGGGCTGTCTCCTCGGCGAAGGCTCGATCCACGTACAGGTCGTTGACGTAGATCGTCGCCGCGACCGGCACCTCGTTGTGCGCGAGCCGATCGGCGTCGTACAGGCGCGGCCAGTCGTGCGTTGCGAGGATGTCGGCGGCACCCGCATGCGCTGCGAGCTCGCCGAAGTCCTCCCACATCCAGCGAAAGATGTGCTCGGCGGTGAAGTAGCGCCGCTCCGCGACCTCGTCGGGCATCACGCGATCCGACGCCCAACGCGTGGCGCCGCCATCCGCGTAGCACGCCTCGTGGAGCGTCGCGTAGATCGGGTTGCGGCCGAAGCCGACGATGCCCTCGACGTCGTGCAGGAAGGCCCGCGAGCCGAACGGCAGCTCCAGGATGTGGTGCATGTCCTCGAAGCCCGTGCTCGCACCGAGCTTGAAGCCGAGCTGGAGGAAGCGCCGTCCCGTCAGCCGGTCGCCTGACGGCAGCCGGACTTCCTCGTTCTCCAGGCGGCCCAGGATGTCGTCGACCCGGCGCCGGTCATCTGGGTAGGTCGCGTAGTAGGCCTCATTCCTCTCCACGAGCCGGCCGAACGTCGCCCTATATACGTCATCGACCGGTCGACCGATCGGCGACAGCCCGCCCGTGATGAATGCCTCGCGCAGCGACTCCGGCGCCAGGGACAGGTAGGTCATCGCGCAGAAACCGCCGAAGCTCTGGCCGAGGATGCTCCACCGGTCGGCGTCGAGCTCCTGCCGGATCAGCTCGGCATCCCGGACGATCGAGTCCGCGCGGAAGTGGGTCAGGAACTCGGCCTGGGCCTGCGGCGTTTCGCCCGGGATGTCGCCGACGGGCGTGGAGCGGCCGGTCCCGCGTTGGTCCAGCATCAGGAGGCGGAAATCCTTCAACGCTCGCTTCTGCCAGCCGGAGGGTGTCGCGGTGGGCCGCGCCGCCTCGAAGCCAGGGCCGCCCTGCAGGAACAGGAGGTACGGCTTGTCGAGGCCGTCGGGATCGGCAACCTCGCGGGTGAACACGGTGATCCTGGGGCCGGCGGGTCGGGCGTGATCGAGCGGCACCGAATGCTCGCGCTCGGTCAGGACCGCGCCCGGGATGCGGTAGGTAACCGCCATCAGCGCGCCTTCCCGTCGCGCAGCGCGGCAACGGACTTCTCGATCCGCCGCGCGCGCGTCTCGGGGACCTTCGTTCCCTCCGCCTGGAGGACGTGCCAGGACTTGTTCGAGTACGAGAGCTTGTCGAAGGCCTGCCGGGCTGCCGGCTCGGCGTCGAGCGCGGCGGCGAGGTCCGGGGGGACCGTAACCTCGCGCGGCGCGGTATCCAGCGCGAGCTCGATCTCGACCTCTTCGCCGCCCGTGACGCCCGCGTGACCCCGATGCTCTGAGCTGACCCCGATCATGTACACGCCGCCCATCACGGCCACGGTGTTCCGGTACGTGTAGCCATTGATCGTCACGGTGACCGGAGGACGCCTGCCGGCCCCGAGGGCGTCCACGACCGCCGGCGGGACCTCGAAGCCCATCGCCGTCCTGCCGGTCTGCAGGATCGTCGTCCGGAACCGCTGCGGAGAGGTCATCGGTCGCGAGATCGTACCGCGCGTTCAGGCGTGCAGTCGCTGCAGCTCCGCGCGCTCGCGCTCGACGGCCGCGGCGTCCCGCTTTGAGAGTTCCTCGAACGGTTCGAGGACGATTCGGCCGTCGACGATCGAGCCCTTCGCACGGTCCAGGAGCAGCTGCCCCGCCAGGAGGACGCGGTTGAGCTCTCGCTGCGTGAGGGTTCGTTCGGGGGTCATCGGCACGAAGGAATCTTGAGCCCAGATCGCGATTCAGCGCACGGCTGCCTCGACCGGATGGCAGAGTTGCCGCGTGACGAAAGTGTTCTGGTCGCCGCAGACGCGCCTACACGACGGGAATGGCGCCGTGTGGGTTGGGCTGCCAGACCCCGGGGACGAGGTTCCTGAGCGCATCGATCGCATCCTCGCAACGTTGTCGCTTCCCGAGTACGAGCACGTCCAGGCGAAGCCGCACGACGACGCTGCGCTCCGTGCCGTACACGATCCGGCCTTCCTCCGCCATCTCGAAACGATCCACGACGACTGGCTCAAGTCCGGCATCCCGGAGCTGGCAGGCCAGGACCGGGTGGTGGCGTACGCGTTCCCGACCGAGGCAATGCTGGACGGGCTACCCGGGCGCGTTCCACCTGCGATCCAGGCGCGCGCCGGGAGCTACGCGTTCGACACAATGACCCCGGTGGGTCCGGGCACCTGGGCTGCCGCTCGGGCCGCCGCCGACTGCGCCCTGTCGGCGGTGGACGCGGTCCTTGCCGGCGAGGCCGCCGCGTATGCCCTGTGTCGCCCGCCGGGCCACCACGCAACGACCGCGGCGTACGGCGGCTCGTGCTACCTGAACAACGCCGCGATCGCAGCGCAGGCGCTGCGCGACGCGGGGCATGAGCGGGTCGCCATCGTCGACGTGGATGCCCACCACGGCAACGGGACGGCCTCGATCTTCTACGAACGCCCGGACGTGTTCTACGGCTCCGTGCACGTCGACCCCGGAGCCGGCTGGTTCCCGCATTTCGTGGGCTACGCCGACGAGACCGGGAGTGGGCCGGGCGCCGGTGCCTCGTTGAACCTCCCTCTCGCGCCGGAGAGCGGGGACCGCCCGTGGCTCGACGCCATCGCGACGCTGGCAGATGCCGCTCGCCGGCATGGTTCGTCGGCGCTCGTCGTCTCGCTCGGGGTCGACGCCGCTGCCGACGACCCCAACTCGCCCCTGCGGATCACGTTCGACGGGTACCGCGACGCCGGCGAGATCCTGCACGCCATCGGCCTGCCGACCGTCATTGTCCAGGAAGGTGGCTACCACCTCGACTCGCTTGGCGGCCTAGTCCGGGCGTTCCTGGAGCCGTTCGAGTCCTAGCGCCGCCGCTCGGGCGCCGGCGCCGGCCCCAGGGTCGCGAGGAACCTGAACACCGGCGCGGCACCGGCGTACCCATCGGCGAGTCGATCCGGCAGGTCCGCAGAGGTCACCTCGTCGTCGGCGAGCCGTCGTCCGAAGACGACGTCCTTCCACAGGAACATCCGGGCCAGCGGGTGGTCCTGCGGGTAACCCGGCGGGTACCGCTTCAGCTCGTCGTGGCCGTGCGCGTCGCCGAACCAGGCGAGGAACGCCCGATCCTCAAGTGCCGCACGCACGCGATCCGGATCGTCGCGGACGGCCGTTCGAAAGGCCTCCAGCCTGGGCCGATCCATCTGCCACACGCCGCCGCCCACGAACATCTCGCCTGGCTCCAGGTGGAAGTAGCCGCCATTTCCGTGGGCACGCTCCTCGTGGGCGCCGCCGGCGGTGGCAAGCGCGCCCGTGCCACCGACCCAGGGGAACGTGGCACCCAGGTGTGTCTTGTACGGCGACTTGTCCTTGCTGAAGCGGGTGTCCCGGTAGATCCGGAACGGCGCCCGCTTCGGGTCGGCGAGCATGGGTACGCCGCGCTCCCGCAGCCGCTCGGCGAGTGCGCCGATCATCGCCTCCATCGGCTCCTTGAGGAGTCGCTCGAACTCGGCCTTGCGTGGCTGGAACCAGGCCCGGTCGTTGTTCGCGGCGAGATCGGCCAGGAACTGGATCCCCGCCCGCGAGAAGCCGCTGAACTTGGGGGCGGCGACGGCCATGGCGCACCTCCGGTGGCTGAGGCCGCGAATCTACGCCGTCAGGCGCCGGTCAGGTCCAGGAGCGGGCCAGTGCACGGCCGGGGCCCGCGGCGGCGCAGGTCGGGTAGGCTGCGCGGAGACCACGAAGGAGCGCGGCGGAAGCGGCGCGCAACGAGATCCGGAGGAGCGAGATGTCCCAGCGAACCGCCCTGCTCGTGGGTACCCGCAAGGGCCTGTTCGTGCTCGACGGCGACACGTCTCGCGACGCGTGGCAGGTCCGCGGCCCCATGTGCGACGGCTGGCCGATCCACGACGCGATCGTCGATCCCGGGAGCGGGGCGATCCTGGCCGCGGGCGGCAGCAACTGGTACGGCCCGGCCGTCTGGCGCAGCGACGACCTGGGCGAGACCTGGAGCCATTCCAGCGAGGGCATCACGTACGGCGACGACGGCGAGAAGATCACCACTATCTGGAACGTCACCGCAGGCAAGGACGCTGTGTACGCGGGTGTCGAGCCGGCGGGCCTGTTCCGGAGCCGCGACGGGGGCGTGAACTGGGAGCACGTCCAGGGCCTCACCAACCACTGGACGCGACCCGACTGGCAGCCCGGCAACGGCGGCCTGTGCCTCCACTCCATCGTCCCCCACCCCACCGACGCGGACCGCGTCTGGGTCGGCATCTCGGCGGTCGGCGCGTTCGAGACACGCGACGCTGGCGCGACCTGGGAGCTGCGCAACAAGGGCGTGCGGGCTGACTTCGACCCGAACCCCGATCCCGAGTTCGGGCAGTGCGTGCACAAGCTGGTCATGGCCGCCGATGGCGGTGAGCTCCTGTACCAGCAGAACCACTGCGGCGTGTATCGCTCGGCCGACGGCGGCAAGCAGTGGACCGAGATCACCGAGGGTCTGCCGTCGGACTTCGGCTTCCCGATGGGCGCCCACCCGCGCGACCCGAAGACCGTATGGACGATCCCGCTGACCACTCCCGACAAGGGCCGCCTGATGCCCGAAGGCCACGCCGCGGTCTGGCGAACGAACGATGGCGGCGACTCGTGGATCCGAAGCGACGACGGCCTGCCCAAGGACAACGCCTACCTCGGCGTGCTCCGGGAGGCGATGGCGGTAGACCGGCTCGACCCTGTCGGGGTGTACTTCGGGACCAGCACCGGCCAGCTTTACGGGAGCCGCGACGAGGGCCGCTCGTGGCGGCTCATCGCGGACAACCTGCCGTCGATCTGGTCGGTCGAGGCCGCGGTCGTCGGCTGACGTTCGGCGAGCTGTCATGGCTGACGTCCACCTGCCGCGCTCCCTGGTCGCGCTCTTCCCCGGCGCGCCCCGCCGGGTGGCAGCGCGTGGCGCGACTGTCGCCGAGGTGATCGACGACCTGGACGTCCAGGTGCCCGGCATCCGGAACCGGCTCGTGGATTCCGGTCCCGTGATCCGCGCGCATATCAACGTGTTCGTCGAGGGCCAGCGAGCCACGCTCGCGACCCCGGTTCGCCCCGAAGCCGTGATGCACGTGATCCCTGCGGTGTCGGGCGGCTAGCGTGGACTTCCAGGAGGGCGCGCCGATGGAGGAGCGATTCGTTCCCATCGCCCAGGCGGAGGGCCGGCCGATCGAGACCGGCGATCACCGACAGGCCGAGCCTGCGGAATCACGGCGCCCGATCGACGATCCGCGGGCGCTGCAGATCCTGAGCACCGACCATTGGAGCTTGCTGACGGCGCGATCGCTGGTCTACAACGAGGCGTTTGCTCGGGCGGGCATGTTCCTCGCCTTCCTCTCCGCGACGCTGCTCGTCCTCGGCCTGATCTCGAACGCCACCGGCTTCACGGACGGCTTCCTGATCGTCGCGGCGTCCGTGCTGGCGCTGGATCTCTTCGTCGGGCTCGCGACGCTGGGACGCATCATCGGGGCGAGCTCCGAGGATCTGCGATACCTGCAGGGTATGAGCCGCCTCCGGCACGCCTACTTCGAGATCGTGCCCGGTCTAGAGCCGTACTTCATCACTAACGGGTACGACGACTTCGACTCGGTTGCGAGGTTCTACGGGCCACGGCAGGGCGAGGTCGGCGCAGTCGGGGAGATCGCCCACGGGCTCACGACCGCGCCGGGCATGATCTCCGTCATCTGCTCGGCCGTCGCTGCAGGGTTGGTTGCAACCCTCGCGCTCCTGCTCACCCACGATGCGATTCTCGCGGTCCTCGCCGGCCTCGCCGGGTTCGTCGTCTGCTTCCTCGCCCTGGGGGTCTTCGGGTATCGCTCGGCGACGTCACTGGGTGCGTCGATGCCGGCGATGTTCCCGCGACCCAAGGACACGGCGAAACCCCGGGACTGACCAGGCCGCGGTCGATCGCCCAGCGGACGAGCTCCGTGCGGTCAGCCCGTGTCGAGCTCCTTGGCAAGCTGCCGGGCCGGACCCGCGCCGTAGCCCTGGGACCGCCAGAACGCCGCGCCGTCGTCGTTCTCGTGGCGGACCATGACGTTCACCTTGGGGCAGCCGAGCGCGCGCAGCCCGCTCTCGATCTCTGCGATGAGCCGCGCCGCGATCCCCTGCCGGCGATGCGTGCGCGCCGTGGCCACGTGGTAGATCCACCCGCGCCGCCCGTCCCATGCCCCAAGCGCCGAACCAACCACCCGCGTTCCCTCCGCGGCGACGAGAACCAGTCCGGGATTCCGCCGGGCGAGCCGCGCCAGGCTCCGGTCGTCATCGCCGAGTGACTTGAAGCCGCATTCCGCCCAGAGCGCGCGGAGGGCATCGCCATCCACGGTTCGGATCTCCCGCACGACGACGGCCGGACGACGTGGCCGTTTGAGCTCCGGCGGTGTTCGTTTCGGCGTCGACCCCGCCGCGGTCGAGCGAGCGGGCGCCTTCTTCTTCGCGCCGGCGCCTGCACGGTCCCCCGGCGCACCCCGCGGAGCTCGGCGGGCCAGATCGGAGGCTGGAGCGGGAGTGCTCCTGGCCGGCCCGATCGCGGCCTTCGCACCGTCGAGCGTGGGGAACGGGCCACGGGCGAGCGGGAGGCCCAGCTCATCGGTCTGTTCCGCATCGAACAGGAGCCACCCGCTGGACGAAGCCTCGGCCGTGAACCGGCCGTCGGCCGTGGCGTACGCGCCGGCACGCTGGCGCTTCAGGCTGTCGGACATGGCCAGAGACTACCCGAGCCGGTGCCCGAGCCGGTTGACGCGGGCGGCCCTTCCTCCCACGATCCGCGCATGGCAGACGAGACCCGCGATCGCGGTGAGGACGACCTCGATGCGCGGGAGGCGTCACGCCTCCGGCGGCGCGACCGAGACGCCGCCGCGGCGGCGCGCGACCTGATGCGGCCGGGCATGGGCAAGGTCTTCAAGCAGATCCTGGACAAGCAGTCGAGCGTCGCGAAGGACCCGCCGAAGCGCAGCCGGCGTGCGTAGCTGCGCGCTGGGCGCGGCACGAGGGGACGATCGGGAACGCGACAGGTCGAACCCTACTCCGGCGCTCAGCGCCTGCCGCGACGTCGCTCCTGCGCCGGGTCCTGGGCGTCGGGGTCGAGGAGGCGCACGATCTCCTCGCGGAATGCCTTCGCCTCGGGTCGGTTGAGCAGCCACTGAAGGTAGCCGCGGTCACGCCGCGAGATCTCGCCGAGGGACCAGCCGGCGAAGATGCCGAAATCGAGGACGTGGCCCCACGGCCGGCCGGGCGGCGGCCCGGCGGCGCCGGTCCAGAAGGGCCGGTTTGGATCGTCGTCCACCCGGGGCGTGGCGCCGGCGCTTCCCGTCGCTCCCGTGCCCCCAGTCGCTGCGTCGTACGCCGCCCGACGCGCAGAGTCCTTCAGGGTCTCCCAGGCCTCGTTGATGTCGCGCATGAGCTCCAGACCGCGAACCCCGACGAGGTCCGGGTGCGACCGACGCGCCCGGACGAGATACGCCGTCCGGATCTGGCGCACCGAGGCGTTTCGAGGGACGCCGAGCACCGCGTACGGGTCTCGCTCTTCGCTCACGGTCGGCTGTCGACGCCCTCCCAGCGGCGATCGACGACGAGGTGGAGCACGCTCGGGCGTTCGGACACGAGCGCCTGGCGGAGGGCCGGCTCGAACGCCGCGTCGTCGTCCACGCGGACGCCGCGGGCGCCCATCGCCCGGGCAGCCGCGGCGAAGTCGATCGGGCCGAGGTCCGTGGCGACCGCGGCAGCGCCGGGCCGGCGGTCCTGGTAGGTCCGGATCATCCCGTAGCGCTGGTTGTCGAACACGAGGACGATGGTCTTGAGCCCGCTGCGAACCGCGGTCTCCACCTCCGCGAGGGTCATCCCGAAGCCGCCGTCGCCGACGAGGGCGACCACGGCGCGGTCACGGTGCACGAGCCCCGCCGCGATCGCCGCCGGCAGGCCGTAGCCCATCGCTCCGGAGGTGGAGCCGAGGAACGTGCCCGGGCGCCGGAAGCGGAAGCCGCGCGCCGCCCACGTCCCGAAGCTGCCTGCGTCCGTCGTGACGATTCCGTCGTCCGGGAGCAGCTGGCGAAGAGTCGCGACGACCTTGCCCGGATGGACGCCGGGGCCGTCCCAGGGATGGTCATCCACGATCGTGGCTGCCTCCCAGGCGGCGCGGTCGTCCGCGTTCCTCGCCGATCGTGCGTCGGCGCCGGCGGCATCGAGTACGCCGCGCGACTCGAGGCGCGTGACGGCCGCGCGCAGGAACATGCGCGCGTCGGCGGTGACGGTCATCGCAGCCGGCGGGAGGTCCGCTGCGATCGCGCCGGGGGCGACGTCGACGTGCGCCCAGCGCGTGTCCTGCGCCGGAATGGACCAGCCGAACGTGGTGATCTCGCCAAGCCGGCATCCGATCACGAGCATGGCGTCCGCGCTCGCGAGCCGCTCCCGGACCGTGGGTGGCGAGCCGTAGCCGGTCATGCCGAGGTACAGCGGGTGGTCGTTCGAGATCACGTCGGCGCGGCGCCACGAGGCGACGACCGGCACGCGCAGCAGCTCGGCAAGCCGAAGCAGGTCGTTGGAGGTTCGGGCGCGCAGGACGCCCGCGCCGGCGAGGATGACGGGTCGCTCCGCGCCGGCCAGGAGCTGGACCACGTCCCGGATCTGATCGTCGGTGGGGCGCGGCGGCGGCACTCGGCTGAGCGTCGGCTGCAGCTCCGGCGGGACCATCTCGTCGAGGAGGTCCTCGGCGACGGACAGCACCACGGGGCCGGGCCGCCCGTTGAGCGCCTGGTCGACGGCGTCGACGGCGGCCTGCACCGCGGACGGCACGTCCGTGGGCTCGGCGGACCACTTGCCAAGCCGCCCGATGGTTTCCGCGACGTCGATCTCCTGGAAGCCCTCGCGACCCCGCGAGGTGCGCTCGACCTGGCCGACGAACGCGAACATGGGGCTCGAGTCCGAATACGCGGTATGGATGCCAATTGCGAGGTTCGACCCACCGACGGCGCGGGTCCCGATGCAGGTCGCAGGTCGCCCGGTCAGCTGGGCATGGGCCTCCGCCATGAATGCCGCCGCTCCCTCGTGGCGCGTCGCGACCACGTTGATGCCGACCGACTCAAGGCCCTCGAGGAGTCCGAGGAAGCTCTCGCCCGGCACGGTGAACGCCCAGCGAACGCCGGCGCGGCGGATCGAGTCCGCGAACATGCGGCCGACGGACATCGCGGCCGGCGGCTCGGCCGCCTGGGATTTCGGGTCAGCCGGCGGCTCGACCGGCTCCGTCGGCTCGACCGGCTCTGTCGGCGCGACAGGCTCCGCGACGTCCGCCCCACGCACGACTGGCTCGGCGGCGATCGGTGGCTCGGCGGCGATCGGTGGCTCGGCCTCAAGCGGTGGCTTGTCGGCGCCGGTCTCGGGGCCGGCTGCCTCGGCGTCGGGCTCCGGGGGCACCGTCGCGGGCGCGAACGCAGCCTCTGCCTCGGCGTCCGCAGCGGCCTGCGCCTCCGCGTCCGCAGCGGCCTCCGGGGAGAGGGTCGGCTCGGTCTCGAGCTGGTCGGTCATCCGGGCATCACCGGGCCAGGGAGAGAGGTCAGCACGAGGCTGAGGACCAGCATGATCACGACGAGGATCACGAGCACGCGCGCGACGACCGACGAGCCCATCGCGGCGACTACCGGTAGTTCTGGAACTGGAGCTCGACGACCTCGTCCAGCGCTCGCAGGCGCGTGATCACCCGCTGGAGGTCATCCTTGGACTTGCCCGAGACCCGAACGGCGTCGCCCTGGATCTGCGACTTCACCTTCGGGAACTCGTCGCGGATGATCTTCGTGATCTTCCTGGCGAGGTCGTCCGGCAGGCCCTGCCGGAGCCCGATCGCCTGGCGAACCTTATTGCCGCCCGCCGGCTCCACCTGGCCGAACTCGAACACCTTGAGCGACAGGCCGCGGCGCGCTGCCTTCGAGAGGATGAGGTCCTTGACCGCTGCGGCCTTGTACTCGTCATCGGTCACGAGGACGAGCTCGTCCTTGCCCTGCTGGAGGTCAACGGTCGCGCCCCGAAAGTCGTAGCGCTGCACGGTTTCGCGCCGGACCTGGTCCAGCGCGTTCCGGAGCTCCTGGGCGTCGAACTCGCTGACGACGTCGAACGAGACTTCGCCACTCACCGTCGGCTACCTCCTGGGGCCGGCGCGGCATGCTGCCCACACCGGATCTGCGACTGCTGTCGAGCGTCAGTATGCCTGTTCGAGCCCGATCGGCAATCAGGAGCCTGCGAGCGCCTCCAGGAGCAGCTCGGCGATGCGGTAGCTGCGCCCGCCGCCCATTACGAGGACCGCGTCGCCCTCGGCGACGTTTCGGGCGAGCCACGCAGCCGTCTCCTCGACGCTACCCGACGCCATTGCGGTGATGTCGGGCCGGCGGGCGCGGACCGCGGCCGCGAGCGTCTCCGGCGACGTCACCGTCGTGTCCAGGTCCCGACTGGCCCAGATGTTCGCGACGGCCACCGCGTCCGCCTCGGCGAGGGCCTCGGCGAACTCGACGATCATCGCCGCAGTACGGTGGAAGGTGAGCGGCTCGTACACGGCCCACACGCGCCGGTCCGGCTCGCGCTGGCGAATCGCGGCGAGCGTGGCGCGGATGGCCGTTGGGTGGTGGCCGTAGTCGTCGTAGACCACCACCCCCTTCGCCTCGCCTTTGCGCTCGAGTCGTCGCCCGATGCCTGGAAAGCTCGCCAGGGCCCAGGTCAGCCGATCGACCTCGTCGCGTGGCCGCGGGTCCTCACCCGCGGCCGCCGCGAGCGCGAGCAGGGCGTTCGACGCGTTGTGGTCCCCCATCGCGGGAAGGTGGACCCGGCGAGTCGAATCCGCGAGCCCGTCGATATCGAGGACTATCCCGTCGGGCGTCCGCTCCACGATCTGCCCGGTCAGCCGTCGGTCGATCCACAGCTCGGCCGGCTCCGCGGCGGCGGTCCGGTCCGAGTCCTGCCCCGTCAGCGAGACCCCAAAGATCGCCCCGGATCGACCTGGCGACGCCTGGACCCTGCCCAGCAGCTCCACGACCCCCGGGTCCTGGAGGTTCGCGATCAAGGTCGCGTCCGGAACCTGGTCGAGCCACTGCGCGAAGGCGTCGATCACCGCCGCGCGGTCCGCGAACACGTCCGGATGGTCCCACTCGATGGTCGTGAGCACGACGACGTCGGGATGGTACGCATCGAAGTTGCCGGCGTACTCGTCGGCCTCGACAACGAAGGACGCGCCCGTGCCGACCCTGGCCGTTGCCGGCAGCCCGCCGGTGAGCGCCGCCGGCAGCAGGGCCCCGACGAACGCGGAAGGGTCGAGGCCCGCCTCGGCGAGCACCCACGTCAGCCAGCCCGAGGTCGTGGACTTGCCGTGGGTGCCGGCGACCGCGACGAGATTGCGGCCGTGTGCCGCATCGGCGACGACCTGCTGCCAGGGCTCGGCGGGGATGCCGCGGTTCGCGGCCGCGCGCAGCTCCGGGTGATCCGGGGCAACGGCCGTGAGCGCCTTGGTGACGGCCAGTCGGTCCAGGCGCGGCCCGTCCGTGACGTGCGACGGATGGTGGGACCCTGCGATCGGGATCCGGCGTGCCTCGAGCGCCGGCGTGTACGGCGACGGCCCACCCGGGTCGCAGCCGGTGACGATCGCACCCTGGGCCGCGGCGTGGATGGCGGCAGCGGAGGCTCCCGCCCCCGCGATCCCGAGGACGTGGATCCGCTCGCCGGCGCGTATCGGCCGTGCATCGCGGACGGGGGCGAGCCCGGCGCCGAGCTCCAGCGCCGTCCGGGTCATCCGCCGGCCTCCGCGGCTTCGATAAGCCACTCCAGCGCCGCGAGAGCCGCCGCGTCGCGGTTGCCCGCCCGGTCCCCGGCGAAGTGGAACCGTCGAACGTCGACGCCACCCGGACCGGCGAGCCCCACGTAGGTGAGTCCGACCGGCTTCTCGCTCGAGCCACCATCCGGACCAGCCACGCCGGTGACGGACAGTGCGAGCGTCGACGCGAAGCGCGCCTTCGCTCCCTCGGCCAGCGCCTTCGCGACCTGGGCACTCACGGCGCCGTGGGCTTCCAGCGCTGCCTCAGGGACGTCAAGGAGGGCTGTCTTGGCTGAGTTCGCGTAGGCAACCACGCCGCCCAGGAAGTAGCCGGACGAACCGGCGACCTCCGTGATCGTCGCGGCGACGAGGCCACCGGTGCATGACTCGGCGACGGCGACCGTCAACCCGCGGCCGAGGCACAGGCCCTGCAGCCGCTCGGCGAGGACGATGAGCTCGCCGGCCACGGCTACTGCCGCTGGGTCTTGACCGGATCTGCTGGCGGCGCGAAGAGCCACGTCTCGGGGACGCCGGGCCTGCCCAGCGAACCCAGGCTCACGCCGTTGATGGTGAAGCGCGTGCTGCCCGACGATCCTGTCCGGACCTCGACCGACTTCTCGGCCCTGAACGTCAGAGTCTTGCCCGCTGCGTAGACCGTGCCGCCGGCAGGTCCCTGGAGCTGGCCGTCGATCCAGACCTTGATCCAGGCGGGCCCGCCGCGGATGTTGACGACGACGTTGATGCCGCTGTAGGCAACGGATACCTGGCGAGTCAGCGACGCGGTCTTGCCCTCCGTGGAGGTGGCCGTGACGGTGATCGCCCAGCGACCGGCGGTGAGCTCGAGGGGCGGGAACGCGAACGAGCCGTCCTCGGCGACGTCAACGTTCGGCCACGCTTGCGGCGTCGGGCCGGGGTCGGGGCCACCACTCGCGCCGGGCGTCGCCGCAGGCGCGGGCGCCGGCGGGCTGGCGCCCTCCGCAACGACCGCGCCGAGGAACGCAGCCGACACGGCGACGGTCGTCGCGTTGGTCGTCGTGCCCTCGACCGCGATCGCGCCGTTGCCGTAGGTCGTGCCCTCGACGGGCTGGTTGACCACGAGAGTCGGTGCCTGGATGACCAGGAAGGGCACAGTTATCACGACCGTCCGCGGCGTCTCGGACGACTTGCTCGTCTCCGGATTGATGGCATCGATCTCGAAGCGGTTCTGCCCGCGACGCAAGTCCACCTGGAAGCTCCACTCGCCGCTGGCGAGCGTCGTGACCCGGATCGGCTGGGTCTGGCCGGCGGCCCGGATCGTCACGGTGGAGCCCGGCGTCGACGTGCCGGCGAGGCGGAACGACGTCGTCGACTCGTCGACCTCGATCACCGCGGTCGCCGGGTTCGTGATCGCGATCTCGGGTGGCCGCGAGTAGCGCAGCAGCTGCGAGGACAGGTAGATGACGAACAGCACGACGCCGGCGGTCAGCAGCGCGGCGACGACCACCGATGGCGAGAAGTTCAGGGGGCGCGACGGCTCGTCCAGCGGTCGGGGCGGGACGATCACCGGCTCCGGGCCGACCTGATCGCCGCGCTCGCGGCGCCACTGCCGGAGCACGTCCTCCGGGTCCAGCCCGAGGTAGATCGCGTAGTTGCGCAGGAAGCCCTTCGTATAGACGGCGCCGGGGAGGTCGCGATAGTCGCCACGCTCCAGCGCACTCAGGTAGCGGACGCGGATCTTCGTTTCGCGCTCCGCCCGGGCGAGGTCCACGCCCTTGCGTTCGCGCGCCGCGGCGAAGCGGTCCGGCAGGCTAGGGCCGGCCTCGACGGGGTCGCCACGGTCGCCCGCGCCGAAGCGCTGGGCCGCCCGCCTGGCGTGGTCCCGTGTCGTCATCGGTCAATCATCGCCCGGATCGCCACCGTTGCCATGATCCACGCTCTCTCGCCGGAGCACCACTCGGGCATTCGACCCATCGAATGCGCCGATGTAACCGCGGGCCTCGAGCTGATCGATCATGCGGGCCGCCCTGGCGTAGCCGACTTTGAGCCGCCGCTGGAGCAGCGACGCGGATGCGCGATCGTACTCCCGGATGACGTCGACGGCATCGGACAGCAGCCGGTCCGCGTCCTCGTCGCCGAGGTCGTCGGCCGGTGCCGTCCCATCCTCGTCGCTCTCGACGATGGCCATGTCGTAGTGCGGGTCCTCGATCTGGTCCTTCCAGTGGCTGGTGACCTTGCCGATCTCGTGATCGGAGACGAACACGCCCTGGAGGCGCATGGGCCGCGGCAGGTCAGACGGCTGGTAGAGCATGTCCCCGCGACCGATGAGGTCCTCGGCACCGGGCGCGTCGAGGATCGTCCGCGAGTCGATCTGGGACGCCATGGCGAAGGCGATCCGTGACGGGAAGTTCGCCTTGATCAGGCCAGTCACGACGTTGACGGAGGGTCGCTGGGTGGCGAGGACCATGTGGATGCCCGTGGCTCGGGCCTTCTGGGCGAGCCGGACGATGGGCTCCTCGACGTGCTTGCCCTCGCGCATCATCAGGTCGGCGAGCTCGTCGACCACGAGGACGATGTACGGCATCCGGTCATCAGGGTCCGTCCGGCTCTCGTTGTAGGCCCTGATGTTGCGCGCGGTCGCGCCGGCAAAGCGCCGGTAGCGGCCCTCCATCTCGTTGACCGCCCACTTCAGCGCGGCCTTGGCCTTCTCGGGCTCCGTGATCACGGGCACCAGCAGGTGCGGCAGCTGGTTGTACGCGGCCAGCTCCACCCGCTTGAGGTCGACGAGGATCATCCGCACGTCGTCCGGAGTCGCGTTGCAGAGAAGGCTCGTGATCAGGGCGTTGACCATGACGCTCTTGCCCGAACCCGTCGCGCCCGCGATCAGCAGGTGCGGCATCTTCGCCAGATCGACGGCCTGGGCGCGGCCGGCGACGTCGCGCCCGAGCGCGAACGTGAGCTTTGAGCCGGAGCCCGCGAAGTCCAGTGTCTCGAGGATCCCGCGCAGCGTCACGACGTTGAAGTCCTGGTTCGGGATCTCGATGCCGACCGCGCTCTTGCCCGGGATCGGCGCCTCGATGCGCAGCGTCCGGGCCGCGAGCGCCATGGCCAGGTCGTCCGAAAGTGCCTCGATCCGGCTGACCTTGACGTGCGCCGCGGGCTGGACCTCGTACTGGGTCACCACGGGACCGGCGTTGCGGCCCACGATCTGGGCCGGGATGTCGAAGCTGGCGAGCTTCTTGACGATGATGTCCTCGGTGCGCTTGTGGACGGTCTCGTCGCCGGCAGGGTTCATGCGCTCCACCGTCGCGTCGAGGAGCTCGAGGCCGGGCAGCGTGTAGTCGATGCGTTCCCGGGTCGGCGGCGAATCGGATGCGTCGGTGATGTCATCGGGGTCGCGCACGGGCCGTGGGCGGTCCGCCTGCACCGTGGCGGCGGAGACCGCGCCCAACGCGCCTGGCGTGCGGGCCGGCGCAAATGTCGCAGACGTCGGCACCGGCGAGGGCATGGGCGCCGGGCTGTCTTCCCCGAACAGGCCCGTCTGGCCGGGCACGTCAGTGGCGGTGCCCGCGATCCTCGCGCCCCGGGCTCGCCCACCGGCCCGCACGGAGCCCGGCTCCGACCCGGTGCCGTTGTCCGCGGCGGCGCCGCCACGCGTGCGACCCTGCGGGGCGCCCGGCGGCGGGGGCTCGCGCCGGAGGCTATCCGCGGCCGAGGTGCTGAACCAGCGGGCCGTGGTCGTCACGGGCCGGGCGACGTCTCGCAGGCGAAGGTTGAACGCGATGAGGGCGCCGGCGGTGGCGATCCCCAGCAGCAGAAGGATCGCACCCGGCGCGGTCACGAGCGGGACGAAGAAGTCGGCGAACATGGTCCCGGCGCGCCCGCCACCCGCGCCCCGCGGCGGCAGGGCCGGAACGATGACCGATGCCGCGCCCAGGAGACCGGCGTACGCGACGCCCACCCCGACCACCGTCAGGCCCCAGCCGGAACCCGGTGACTTCCCCGGGCCCCACTCGACGTACCAGCCGGTGGCGAGCAGCAGGAACGGGAGCAGCCAGCGCAGGGTCCCGAACCACGGTCCCACCGTGTCCCGGAACCACGTCGTCACTGACCCATCGCCGGGCAGGAAGGCGATAAGGGTCATCGCCCCGATCACGAGCATCGCCATCCCCACCAGGGAGCGGGCGACGTCTCGCCCGACGTCGGGCAGCCGGAAGCCTGGCAGGCGCAGCGGGGCTCGCTTGCGCCGGGCCTGGCGCCTGCGCTTGGCCAACCTAGACCTCGACCACGACCGGGAAGACCATGGGCCGGCGCTTGGTCTGCTCGAACAGGTAGCGCGACACGGCGTCCTTGATCTGGCTCTTGAGGAGCGCGATCTCGCTGATGTGGTCGCCCGGGTTCTCCACCGCCTCGAGGACGCGCCGGATTGCCTCCGCGAATATCGGGTCCTGTTCGTTCCCGTGGACGAAGCCGCGGGTGATGATCTCCGGTTGCCCCAGCACGGCGCCGGTCTGCTTGTCGACGGTGACGACGATCATGAAGATGCCGTCGTTGGCGAGGGCGCGCCGGTCGCGCAACACGAACTCGCCCACCTCGCCCACGGACAGCCCGTCCACGAACAGGTAGCCGGCCGGCACCGGCTGGCCTCGCCTGGCGGAGCCGTCCGCCCAGAACTCGATGGGCACGCCGTTCTCGATGATGAACACGTTCTCCGGGCTCACGCCGGTGTCGACGGCGAGCCGGCCGTGATGGACCAGCATCCGGAACTCGCCGTGCATCGGGATGAAGTAGCGCGGCCGTACCAGGTTGAGCATGAGCTTGAGCTCTTCCTGGCTGGCATGACCGGACACGTGCGCGTGGCGAATCGCGTGGTAGATGACGTTGGCGCCGGCCTTGAACAGGTTGTCGATCGTGCGCGCGACATATTCCTCGTTGCCCGGGATCGGGCTCGCGCTGACGATGACGGTGTCGCCGGTCTCGATCTCGACGAACCGGTGGTCTCGGTTGGCCATGCGCGCGAGCCCGGACATCGGCTCGCCCTGCGAGCCGGTCGTGGCGATGACGATCTTGCCGTCAGGCACGTCCCCGATGCGGTCCTTCGAGACCATCTGGTCTGGCCCGGGCTTGAGGTACCCGAGGTCGGCGGCGATCCGGAAGTTCTGTTCCATGGACCGGCCGATGACGGCGACCTTGCGGTCGAACGTGGCGGCCGCGTCGAGCACCTGCTGGACGCGCGCGATGTTGCTGGCGAACGTCGCGACGATCACCCGCCCGTCCAGCGGCTCCATGATCTCGCGGAACGCCTCGCCCACGGTCCGCTCGGACGGCGTGTAGCCGGGGCTCTCTGCCCGGGTGGAGTCGGACACGAGGCACAGGACGCCCTCGGCGCCGAGCTTGGCGATGATGGCGAAGTCGGACAGCTTGCCGTCGACAGGGGTGTGGTCGAACTTGAAGTCGCCGGTGTGGACCACGGTCCCGACCGGCGTGCGGAGCGCGATGCCCATCGCGTCCGGGATCGAGTGGCCAACGCGGAACGGGATCGCGGTGAAAGGCCCGATCTGGAGCTCGTCGCCGGGGTCAAGGGGCAGCAACGGATTCGACTTGAGCTTGTGTTCCTTGATCTTGTTGCCCAGCAGGCCGCGGGCCAGGGTGGAGGCGTAGATCGGCACGCCTGGGAAGTTCGGCAGGATGTACGGCAGCCCGCCGACGTGGTCCTCGTGGGCGTGGGTGATCAGGAACGCCCTGACGTGATCCTTGCGCTCGCGCAGGTAGGTCACGTCCGGAATGACGAGGTCTATCCCGAACATCTCCGGGTCCGGGAACATGAGCCCGCAGTCGATCACGACGATGTCGTCGCCGTACTCGAACACGTACATGTTCTTGCCGATCTCCCCCACCCCGCCGAGCGGGATGATCCGGAGCGGCGTGTCGCCCGCGTCCGGCGTCGGTGCGCTGCGTCGTTTCGGCATCAGTCCTCCGCTTCGAACAGGGTCGGCGCGTCGTCGCCGGGATCTTCGATGAGGTTCCGGGTAGGAGTACCGGGGGCGCGTACCTCCGGCTCGGAGGGGGCGGCGGGCTCCGCGGGCTGCGCACCTTGCGCGGGCTGCGCGGGCCCGGTCGCGAGATCCGCCGCCATGGCGCCGGCGGATCGCTGCGCCTCGCCCGCGACACCGGCACGTCGCGCGCGAGCGTCGCCCAGCACTCGCGGCAGGCCGGCAATGTCGTCGTAGCTCTGGCGTTCCACCTCGGAGCTGCGAAGCGCGGCTGCCGGGTGATAGAGGGCATACGCGAGCGCGTCGCGGGCGCCGGTCGCGGGCGGGGCCACGACGGCGGTGCCGTGGATCTGGGTGATCCGCTCGCCCGGCCGGAAGTGGGCCATCGAGAAGCGCCCAAGGGTCACGACGACGGCGGGATCAAGCACCTCCAGCTGTCGCTGGAGATACGGCGCGCACGCCGCGATCTCGTCGGGCTCCGGGTCGCGGTTGCCCGGCGGCCGGCACTTGACGATGTTCGTGATGAACACCTCCTGCCGGCGCCAGCCGAGCGTCGAGACGAGCTTCACGAGGAGGTCGCCGGCGCGTCCCACGAATGGGCGGCCCTGCTGGTCCTCGGTCTGGCCGGGACCCTCGCCCACGAACACGACCTCCGTGTCTGGGTGGCCCTCCCCCGGGACCGCTTTGGTGCGCGTCTGCGAGAGCCGGCAGCGAGTGCAAACGCGCACTTCCGCGGCAATCTCCTCGAGGGCCGCGCCGCGAGCCTCGACCGTATCCGTGCTACCGCCCGTCGTCGCCCCCGCCGATGTCACGCGGTCGTCTCGACGCCCGGTGTACCCGCGGGCGTCGGCCGTGGCGGTGTAGCTTCGGAAGTGCCGGCAACAGCCTGCCCGGGCCGTCGCGATCGCGCCTGGATCCAACCGCGCTCCACGAGGACCTCGGCCAGCTCGACGGCGTTCGTCGCCGCACCCTTGCGCAGGTTGTCCGAGACAACCCAGAACGCGAGACCTCGCCCGTCCTTGATGGACGAATCCTGGCGCACGCGGCCCACGAACACCTCGTCTCGCCCGGCCGCCTTGCTGGCAAGCGGGTACTCGTGCGTCGACGGATCGTCCTGGACGACAACGCCCGCCACGGCCGCGAAGAGCCGGCGCGCCCGCTCCGGGGTCAGCGGGTCGCGCGTCTCCACGTGGACCGCCTCGGAGTGGCTCACGAACACGGGCACGCGAACGGCGGTGCACGAGATCAGCAGCTCCGGCAAGTGCAGGATCTTGCGGCTCTCCGTGACGACCTTCCACTCCTCCTTCGTGTAGCCGTTGTCGAGGAAGGTATCGATCTCGGGCAGGGCGTTGAACGCGATCGGGTGCGGGTACACGCTTACCTGCTTCGCCTCGCCGGCCACGTGGGCGCGAATCTGCCCCTCCAGCTCGGCGACCGCGTCGGCACCGGTCCCGGAAACTGACTGGTACGTGTCCACGACCACTCGCTGGATCCCGACGGAGTCCCGCAGCGCCATCAACACGGGCGCGAGCTGCATCGTCGAGCAGTTCGGGTTGGCGATGATCCCTTCGTGGTCCTCGAGGTCAGCCGGGTTGACCTGGCTCACGACGAGCGGCACGCCCGGCTCCATGCGCCACGCCGACGAGTTGTCGATCACGGTCGCGCCGCGCGCGGCCGCCTGGGGCGCGAGATCGTGCGAGATGTCCGCGCCGGCACTGAACAGCGCGATGTCGACGCCATCGAACGCCTCGCCGGTCGCCTCGCGAATCTCGGTGGTCCGACCGTCGACCTGGACCGTCCTGCCGGCCGATCGCCCGGAGGCGAGAAGCCGCAGCTCCCGGATCGCGAACTCACGCTCGCCGAGCACCTGGACCATCGTCCGACCGACGACGCCGGTGGCGCCGACGATGGCGATGGTGAGGGGGGTCGGCTGGCTCATCGGGGCATGGCTCCGCAGGGAGTGAGGATCAGGCGGGCACGGCCCGGAGTATAGCCGAGGAGTCCCGCGGTCCCGAGTGCGGCTCCGTAGTGCGGGCCGATCCCCGCTTGCGGCTGC
>DATKBR010000082.1:0-24438 GCA_035513775.1 Candidatus Limnocylindria bacterium | reverse complement strand
ACCACCCGCACGGTCACCGAGGCGAGCGCCACGGTGAAGGGCCTCACCGGCATCGACGTGCCGGCACTGATCGGGACCTCCATGGGCGCACGGTTCGGCGGGACGGACGCCACGCCCCCGAAGGGTCCGACCGGCGGTGGGGCAGGGGGCAGTGGGGGAAGTGGCGGAGGCGGGAGGAGCGGCGGAGACGGCGGCGGCGGGGGCGGCGCGAAGCCGACGGCCGGGCGCCCGCGCCGAGAGCCGCCGACTTCGTCACGCGCAATGGCCGATCCGCCGGCCGCCGAGCTACAGGCAGCCGCGACGGCGTCGGCCGCGACGGCTTCGGCCGCCGCCCCGGCATCGGAACAAGCGCAGCCCGACCCCGGCGCCGCGATGTCCGCCGCGGTCTCCGAGCTCGACCGCTCGGCGGACCGGGCGCGCCAGGCCGTGGATCGCGCGATCGGCCAGCCGACACCCGCGAGGGGTACCTCGGGTACCTCGGGGACGTCACCGGCCCTCGGTGGGCTCGAACGGGAATCCACGCTCGACGAGGCCGCGTCGGCCCTCGCCGACGACCTGATGCGGATCCCCGGCATCCAGCGCTTCGGCGACATGCGCCTCGGCGACCTCGACGCTGCCGGCCCGCGCCCGCTGCGCACCATGTGGCGCGTCGCGCGGGATCGGCTGGCGAGCCGCTACGGTGAGATGACGATCGGCGAGATCATCGATCGCTACCGCGGCGGGGATGGCGGCGTCTCGGCGGGCGCCTGACGGCCGCAGGGAACGGGACCGGCCAGGGACTGCGGTGGCGGTCAACGGCGAGTTCGAGCGGATCCTGGAGCAGAACGAACGCTTCACCGAGGCGTTCGATCGCTCGGCGCTGACCGCCGCGCCCCTGACCGGGCTCGCGATCCTGACCTGCATGGATGCCCGGATCGACGTCGAGGACGCGCTCGGGCTGCGCGTGGGCGACGCGCACATCATCCGCAACGCGGGCGCGCTGGCGAGCGAGGACGCGATCCGCTCGCTCGTGGTGAGCCAGCAGATCCTGGGCACGCGCGAGATCGTCGTCATCGCACACACGCAGTGCGGCCTCCACGGCGCCGATGAGACTGCGATCCGGGCCCGCATCGAGGACACCACCGGATCCGCGACGAACATGGAGCTCGGCGCGTTCGCCGATCTCGATGCGAAGGTCCGCGAGCAGGTCGAGATCCTGCGCGACGAGCCGACCCTGCTGGACGCCCCCGTCCACGGCCTGGTGTACGAGGTCGAGACCGGCAGGCTCCGTCGGCTGGGCTGAAGCCATGATCGACGCGGCCCTCGGCCGGCACGCGTCGGCTGTCGGCCCGATCTTCAGCCGCGCGGATGTTGCGGCTGCACGTGGCCCGGCCCTCGGCCTGACCTGCCGGTCGTGGCCGGATCTGCGCGGCACGCTAGAATTCGCGGCCGTGGCTGGGTAGCTCAGTGGTAGAGCAAGCGGCTCATAATCGCTAGGTCACAGGTTCGAATCCTGTCCCAGCTACCAACATTCGAACGACGTTCGTAGCGCTTCCGTTACGTCCGAAACGCCCGAAGCACCCCGTCCCTCTGCCACGCTGCGACACCCGAACGGGCCATAGAGGGCCAACGAGGGGCCGTCGCTATACTCGTGCAGGGGCTGCCGCATTGCCGGCGGCCCGATCGTTCGGAGGCTTCACTTCCTTGAATCCCAGGTTCATGCGTAACGGGCTGTTGATGCTCGTGCTCGTCATGGGCGTGTCCGCGCTGCTGTACACGTGGCTCGGCTCGTCCGAAACTCCCGTCACGAAGGCGTATTCCGGCCCTGCGTCGTTCCTGATGGACGTCGAGAAGGGCGATGTCGCCAAGGTCGTCCAGCAGGGCGAGACGCTCAGCGTCTTCCTGACGTCCCAGGCAGCGGACGCGGCGGAGCCGGAATACACCGTCACCATCGCGAACGTCCTGACCCAGGTCTCGCAGGACATTGCGGACGCCGCCGAGCGAGGCGCGGTCGCGGCACCCACATTCGACCCAAAGCCGGCCCCTGACAACTCGTGGATCGGCCTGGTGCTCACCGGGTTGCTGCCGCTGATAATCATCGGCGGCTTCATCTACTTCATGATGCGCCAGGCCCAGGGCACCAATAACCAGGCCATGTCGTTCGGCAAGAGCCGCGCGCGCATGTTCCTCGGCAACAAGCAGGTTGTCACCTTCGCCGACGTCGCCGGCGTGGACGAGGCCAAGACAGAGCTCCAGGAAGTCGTCGAGTTCCTGAAGTTCCCGGAGAAGTTCAACACCCTCGGCGCGCGCATCCCGCGCGGCGTGCTCCTCGTCGGCCCTCCGGGCACCGGCAAGACGCTCCTCGCACGCGCCGTCGCGGGCGAGGCCGGCGTGCCGTTCTTCAGCATCTCCGGCTCGGAGTTCGTCGAGATGTTCGTCGGCGTCGGCGCCAGCCGCGTCCGCGACCTGTTCGACCAGGCCAAGCGCAACTCGCCGTGCATCGTCTTCGTAGACGAGATCGACGCGGTCGGGCGCCAGCGCGGCGCCGGCCTCGGTGGCAGCCACGACGAGCGCGAGCAGACGCTCAACCAGATCCTGGTGGAGATGGACGGGTTCGACACGAACACGAACGTGATCGTGGTCGCCGCCACCAACCGCCCGGACGTGCTGGACCCGGCGCTCCTGCGCCCGGGCCGGTTCGACCGCCAGGTCATCCTGGACCGGCCGGACATGAAGGGTCGCGTCGCGATCCTCAAGGTCCACGCCAAGGGCAAGCCCCTCGACAAGTCGATCTCGATGGAGGACATCGCGCGCCAGTCGCCGGGCTTCTCCGGCGCTGATCTCGCCAACCTCATGAACGAGGGCGCCATCCTCGCCGCCCGGCGCAACCGCAAGGTCATCACCATGACGGACTTCGAGGAGGCCCTCGAGCGGATCGTGGCCGGGCCGGAGCGCAAGAGCCGCGTCATCTCCGACGCCGAGAAGCTGATCATCGCGTACCACGAGGGCGGGCACGCCGTCGTGCAGCGCGTCCTGCCGAAGTGCGACCCGGTCCAGAAGGTCACGATCATCAGCCGCGGCATGGCCCTCGGCTACACCATGGCCCTGCCCACCGAGGACCGCTACCTCCAGTCGAAGACGGAGTTCGAGGACAAGATCGCGGGCCTGCTCGGCGGCAACGTCGCGGAGCGCATGGTCTTCGGCGACACCACCACGGGCTCCAGCAACGACATCGAAAAGGCGACCGACCTTGCCCGGCGCATGGTCACCGAGTTCGGCATGAGCGATCGCCTCGGCCCGCTGTCCTTCGGGAAGCGCGACGAGCTGGTCTTCCTCGGCCGCGAGATCGGCGAGCAGCGCAACTACTCCGACGAGATCGCCAAGACGATCGACGAGGAGGTCCGCGCGATCGTGGACAGGGCGTTCGAGCGGGCCAGCCAGGTCCTGGAGGTCCATCGCGACCGCCTGGACGCACTGGCCACAAAGCTCATCGCCGAGGAGACGGTGGACCGGGAAGGGTTCGAGGCGCTGTTCAGCGACCTCCCGCCCAAGGAGGACCTGCACGGTCTGCCGGCCCGCCACCATCGCCCCGACGACGAGGCCGGCGAGACGCCGACCCCCGCCGTCAAGCCCGGCGCCAAGCCGAAGTCATCGCCCGCCCCCAACCCCGCCTGACCCCCGGGCCTGCCCGCCGGCCCGTCCACCCTCGCGAACGATCCTGCGCCCGGCCCCGCCGGGCGCAGCTCGATTCCCGCGCGCCCCGCAAGGCGCACCGCAACTGGTCGTAGCTCCACCGGCAGCCACTCCGGCTCGAGGGCACTGCCGCTCCACCCTTCACCCGGTAACCTCGGGGCAGCTCCTTTCCTGCCAGACGTCGCCCCCTGGAGCACGCGGCGGGATTGGCGGCGCGGATTCGTGAGGATCCTCGGACGGGTCGGGACGACTCATGCCGGCGTGAGCGTGGCCCGGGCTGATCTTTCGAGACGTCGCCGCGCCACACCGACCTCGAGTCCGCCACGCGCCGCCCATGGCGACATCTGGCGGTCTGGCCGACCTGGTACGCCTGCTCCAATGAACGTATCCGGAGACGGCGATGCGCTTCGACTACCATCGCCGGGTGATCACTGTCGATGCTGGCGTCGAGGCGCAACTCGAGGCAACCCGCGACGAGCGACTCGAGTCGTATTTCGAGCTCCTCCGGATCCCGTCGATCTCCACCCTGCCCGAGCATGCCCCCGACCTGCGCCGCGCGGCGGAGTGGATCGCGAGCGAGCTGACCAGGATCGGCTTCGAGCACGTCGAGGTTGCGCCGACCGGCGGCCACCCGATCGTGTACGCGGACTGGCTCCACGCCGATGGCGCACCGACGATCCTCGTCTACTGCCACTACGACGTGCAGCCGGTCGACCCGATCGAGCAGTGGGAGACCGCTCCGTTCGACCCGTTCGTGCGCGACGGTCGAGTCGTCGGCCGCGGCGCCGCCGACGACAAGGGCCAGCTCCACATGCACCTCAGGGCGGCAGAGGCGATCCTCGCGACTCGCGGGAAGTTGCCGTTGAACCTGCGCTTCGTGTTCGAGGGCGAGGAGGAGTCCAGTTCGGCAAACCTGCCCGGCTGGCTGGACGCGAACCGGGAGCGGCTCCGGGCCGACGCGGTCGTCATCAGCGACACGGGCTTCTTCGAGGGCAACGTGCCGGCGATCACGACGTCGCTGCGCGGGATGCTGTACACGCAGATCGACGTCCAGGGAGCGCCGATCGACCTCCACTCCGGGTCATTCGGTGGCGCGGTCCAGAATCCCGCCAACGCGCTGGCGAGAATCATCACGGAGCTGAAGGCGCCCGACGGCACCGTGCTCGTGCCCGGGTTCTACGACGACGTGATCCCGCCGACGGAGCAGGAGCGCTTCGAGATCAGCCGCCTGCCGTTCGACGAGGACGCGTACCGGGAGATCATCGGTGTCCCGGCCCTGGTGCCGGGCGAGCCCGGCTTCACCCTGCTCGAGTGCAGCGGCATCCGCCCGACGCTCGACGTGAACGGGATCTGGGGCGGCTTCACCGGCGAGGGGAGCAAGACGATCATCCCGGCGCAAGCCCACGCGAAGGTGAGCTGCCGGCTCGTGCCGGACCAGGACGGCGACAAGCTGTTCGAGGCGTTTCGCGACCACGTGCTCGCGGTGGCTCCGAAGGGCGTCACGGTGAAGGTCCGGAACCTGGGCACGGCGCATCCGATGCGCACGGACACCAACCACCCGGTGTCGAAGGCGGCTGCCGCCGCGCTGAAGGCGACGTTCGGCCAGGCCCCCGTGTTCATCCGGTCCGGGGGGAGCATTCCGGTCGCGCCCCTCTTCGAGAGGGTGCTGGGACTGCCGGTGGTCATGCTCGGGTTCACCAACCCGGACGACAACGCACATGCCCCGAACGAAACGATGGTCCTGTTGAACTATGAGACGGGAATTCGCACCATCACCCGGCTATGGGACGATCTGGGCACGATGTCGTCGCAGGAAGCTGGGATGGGAGGCACGACCGCGTGAACGGGGGCAACGAGGAAGCCGGCGGAACGAGGTCCCGAAGGACCGCGACCGCCCAGAAGCCATGGGCACTCGAGACGGGCAGCGGCTCGATGGTCCCACGGACCGCGCTGGACGTGCTGGCCGACGTGCGCTCCAAGGTCGCGACCGGAGAGCTGGCAGAGTTCGAGCCGATCCCGCTCGGGATGGCGCCGCTGGACCGCATGCTGGGCGGCGGGATTCGCCCCGGCGAGTTGATGCTCATCGGCGGCGCGCAGGGCACGGGCAAGACCACGATGGCCCTGCAGATGGCCCGCAATGTCGCCGCTTCGGGCCAGGCGTACGTCCTGTACGTGAACTTCGAGCACGACGACGCGGACATGCTCAACCGGCTCATCGCCATGGAATCCGCGCTGCCGAACCTGCCCAACACCAAGCCCTCGACCGGTGCCATCAAGATCACCGACGTTCGATCCGAGGTGGTTCGAAGCTGGTCCCAGACCGGCGACGAGCCGGTCGATCTCGCCGCCAACCCGCGTCTCAAGCCGGCGCTGGACCGTATCGCCCGGTACGGCGGGAACCTGTACCTGTTGCGCGGCTCGCAGACGGCGAGTACCGTCGAGAACATTCGCGAGCTGATCCGCCAGCACCGCGACAAGTCCGGCGAGCAGCGAATGCTCCTGATCATCGACTACATGCAGAAGGTGCCCCAGATCCCGGAGCCGGCGAGCGAGTCGGAAAAGGTCACCTTCGTCGTCAACGGCCTGAAGGACATCGCGCTGACCGAGAAGGTCCCGACGATCGCGATAGTCGCCGCCGACAAGGAAGGGCTGAAGGCGGCGCGCCTGCGCCACCACCACCTGCGGGGCTCGTCGGCCATCAACTACGAGGCCGACATCATCCTGATCCTCAACGAGAAGTACCAGATCGTCGCGAAGGTCAACATCGAGTTCAACCCGTACCAGGCGCAGCGCTTCCGCGACTGGGTAGTCGTCTCGGTCGAGAAGAACCGGAGTGGCGCGGACAACGTCGAAACGGAGTTCCACAAGCACTTCGACTTCTCGTGCTTCGACCCAACGGGACGACCCGTCCAGGAAAAGTTGATCGAGGAACGCCTCTACAACGACTAGCCTGCTCGGGAGGGTCGGCGATGCGGGTGCTGGTCACGGGGGGCGCGGGTTTCATCGGGCGGGCGACGGTGCGGGCGCTGGTCGAGGCCGGGCACCGGGTTCGGATCGTCTCCCGCGACGCGTGGCCCAGCGGCTCGCTGTTCGAGAAGCTCGGCGTCGAGGTCGTCACCGGCGACGCCGGCGAGCGCCCGGTCATCGACGCCGCACTGCAGGGCATGGATGCCCTGGTGCAGGGAGCGGCCACGTATCGGTACGACCGCAGGGCGGCCGCTTCGATGGCCAACAACGCGCCGCTGGCACGCACCATCCTCGAGGCGGCCCGTGACGCGAGTACATCGAAGGTCGTGGACATCAGCTCGCTTGTGGTCTTCGCGCTCGGCCACTCACCGGTGAGCGAGGACACGCCGTTGGCCGCGCCCGGCGCGCAGGGCTGGACCGACCCGTACCTGCGGAGCAAGGTCGAGTCCGAGCTCGTGGGGCGCGAGCTGGAGGCCTCGGGACTGCCACGCGTCACGATCCACCCGGGCACCGTCATCGGGCCGGAGGACACCGCGATGGGCACCAGCAGTGGTTTCGTCACGAACCTGCTGCGCGGCGGCCTGGCGGTCGACAGCCGTGCGCCGTGGGTCGACGTCCGAGACGTGGCGCGCGGGATCGTCCTCGCCCTGGACCAGCCAGCCGGCAGCCGGTTCGGGCTCACCTCCGGCGTGGTCAGTCACCGCGACTCGGCCGTGCTGATCGATGAGCTCACCGGGCTGCGCCGGCGGAGGACCTTCCTCCGCTCGGGCGCGGTTCGCGCCTTCGCCCGTGTCAACGACCTGGTTGGTGGACGCCTCGGCGCGCTGCCCGACCGCGGGTCGATCGAGTGGATCCTCGACAACGCCCAGCAGGTCGACACGACCCGAGCGACGCGCGACCTCGGCCTGGCCTTCCGGCCGCTGCGCGAGACCCTCGCCGACACGATTCGCTGGTGGGCGGAGCACGACTCGATAGACCGCGAGCTCGCCGGCAAGCTCGCCCCCGCGCCTGTATGAACGACGCGCGCACGTTCCCGCTTCGCGTGGAGATCGTGGTCGAGATCCCGCGCGGCAGCCGGAACAAGTACGAGTTCGACGAGCACGCGGGCGTGTACCGGCTGGACCGGGTGCTCTCGTCGGCGGTCTTCTACAACTTCGACTATGGCTTCATCGAGGGCACCCGCGCCGACGACGGCGACCATACCGACGCGCTTCTGATCATCGACGAGCCGACGTTTACGGGCTGCCGCGTCTGGGCCCGCCCGGTCGGCGTGCTGGAGATGCGGGACGACAAGGGTGTCGACTACAAGGTGCTGTGCGTCGCCGAAGCCGACCCGAACCAGGCGCACATTGAACGGCTGGAGCAGATGAGGCCGCATCGATTGATCGAGATCGAGCACTTCTTCAACACGTACAAGCTGCTCGAGGACAAGATGGTCGACGTCGTCGGCTGGCGCGACGCGGCGCGCGCGCTCGAGATCCTCCGCCACGACCGCGACGTCTGGGAGCGCGAGCAGGCTGCGGGCGGATGACGGGGGAGGGCGCTCAACCCGGCGATCGACGCCCGGTCGGGGAACGCGGGCTGCCGGCGCGCGATGGGCGGCGATGGACCGGTCCGCCGCGGGGCGGGCGTCGCGGCGACCGCTGGGAGGCGCCGGTCGACGAGCCGGGGATGGTGCGCCTCTTCTTCGCCGTGCCCGTCCCTGACGACGCCAGGGCGCGCGTCGGGGAGTTGATCGAGCGCGTCCAGGCTTCGGTGGGTGATGGGACGGCACGGATCCGGTGGGTCCGCGTGGATGGGCTCCACCTGACCCTGCGCTTCCTCGGCCCGACGCCGGAGGAGCGGGTGCCGCCGCTCAAGGCCGGCGCCGATGCCCTGGCGAGCGCCGACGCTCCGTTCGAGGTGGTCCTGGCGGGCGGCGGCGCGTTTCCCAGCCAGGCCCGGCCGCGGAGCCTGTGGGTCGGGGTGAGCGAGGGCGCCGATCGACTGGCAAGTCTCGCCGACGGCCTGACCGCGGCGGCTGGCGAGTGCGGCCTCGTGCTCGATACGCGGCCGTTCACGCCTCACCTCACCATCGCGCGGACGGACGGCGTGCGCCTTGGCCCCGCGGCGGCGCACGCGCTGGAGGGGGCGGCAACAAGCCTCGACGCGCGTTTCATCGTCGATCGCGTAGTCCTCTTCCGGAGCATCCTCGGCGGCGGCCCGGCGCGCTACGAGCCGCTCCACGAGGCACGGCTCGGGGAGTGACCCGCTACGATTCGGGCCCCGTAGCCGCGAGGCGAGTCCAGGACGATGCCCACCCTTGCGTGCCGGGTCTGCGGGCGAGTCGTGTACACGACCGCCGGGCTCGACACCCTCTTCGCCGAGGAGAGCCGCTGTCCCCGTTGCGGCTCGACCCTGTTCGCCGAGCGCCGGCTGGACAGCCGCCGCAAGCGGGAGCGGCGCGTGAACCCGTCGGACGTTCCCGGGCCGCCGGGCAGCTTCGAGCGGCGCACGCGGGAGCAAAGAACGGTGATCCGGCGGCGCGACGACGGCAAGCAGGTCTGACGTGACGGACGCCGCACGCCGCAGCGCCGCCTCGAAGCTTCCGGCCCGGATCGCATTTCTTGGCTTCGGCCTGATCGGCGGCTCGCTCGCGCTGGCCCTCCGCGAGGCAGGCTCAACTACCCGGCTCGCTGCCTGGACACCCGACGGGACGGGGCCGGCGGAAGGGGTGCGCCGACGGTTGCTCGACGTCGCGCCGGCCACCGCAGCCGAGGCGCTCGATGGCGCCGGCCTGGTCGTCCTCGCCGGTCCGCCCCTGGCGATCCTCTCCGCGCTCGAGGAGCTCGCCGGCACGCTGAACGGCGCTCTGTCGGCCGGTGTCACGATCACCGACGTGGCCAGCACGAAGGCGGTGATCGCAGCGACCGCCGAGGACCTCGGGCTGCCGTTCGTCGGCGGCCACCCGATGGCCGGCCGCGAGACGACCGGCGTCGGATCCGCGACGGCCGACCTGTTCCTTGACCGGCCCTGGGTCATCGTGGTCGCCGAGGGCACGGACGCGCGGCACGTCGAGCGCGTCGAAGCGCTGGCCACCGCCGCCGGGGCGCGTCCCGCTCGCATGGAGGCGATCGACCACGACCTCGCGGTCGCCGCGATCAGCCACCTCCCGCTCATCGCGTCAGCCGCGCTCGTGGAGAGCGTTGCCGCGGATGCCGAGCGCTGGCCCGTGGCCCGCCGGCTCGCGGCGAGCGGCTGGCGCGACGTGACGCGCCTCGCCCGCGGTGACCCGGACATGGGCGCCGGAATCATCGCCACCAATGCCCGCCCCATCGCGGGGTACCTGCGCGCCTACCGCGACGCGCTCGACGCATGGCTCGCCGAGCTCGACGAGATGACCGACGAGAGCCAGCCGGTGGTCCCCGGTCCGGAGCGCGTGGCCGGACTGAAGACGCGCCTCGTCGCGGCGCGCGCGACGCTCGAGCAGGAGCCAGGGGCATGACCCAGGGCGAGCTGGTCCTCGTGATCCCCCGCGCGTCGCTCATGGCCGACCCGGGCTGGCTCGGCATCACCACGGACGGCCTCGATGCCTTCGAGGCGCTCGTCGCGCGCGACGGCCAGTTCAGGCCCCGGGCGGAGGTCGAGGTCGACCGCTCGTGGAAGCAGGTCATCCCGTATCTCGTCCTCCGCGACGGGCCGCGCTACTTCCTGATGCGCCGGACCCAGGCGGGAGGCGATGCGCGCCTGCACGACCGCTGGACGATCGGCGTCGGCGGGCACCTCAACCCGGGCGACGGCGACCTCGCCGGCGGCCTGCGCCGGGAGTGGCGCGAGGAGGTCAGCGCGGACTTCGAGCCGGCGTTCACCCTGATCGGGCTGCTCAACGACGACACCACCGAAGTAGGGAGCGTCCACGTCGGGGCGGTGTACGTGGCGGAGGCGCTGGGCCGCCCCGTCGCGATCCGCGAGACGGACAAGCTGGCCGGGGACTTCGCCGATCCCGCCGACGTCGCGGCGGTCATCGAGCGGATGGAATCGTGGAGCGCGCTCGTGTTCGAGCACCTCGAGGGCGTGACGGCCTGAACCTCGCCGGATGGTGCTCGCGGCCAGCGGTGCGATACTCCCCCTGGAGGTAGTGATCACCATGTCCAGAGGGGCGCGGCCAGACGTGCCGCGGCGGCGGATCTCTCGGCTCCCGTTCGCGCTGATGGCCATGGGCTGGCTGCTGCTGGCGGGAAGCACGCGCGCCGCGGGCCCCGAGGTGATGGTCCTGCCGACGACCGGGATCGTCGACGGCAGCATGGCGAAGTACCTCGAGGATTCGATCACCCTGGCCGAGGGCCGCAACGTCGCCGCGGTCGTGATCAAGCTGAACACGCCGGGTGGCCGGCTGGACTCGACCAACGACATCGTCGGGTCCATCCTCGAGGCGCAGGTGCCGGTCATCGTCTGGGTTGCCCCGGCGGGTGGTTTCGCCGCGAGTGCCGGCACGTTCATCACCCTGTCCGGGAACCTCGCGCTGATGGCGCCGGGCACCAGCATCGGGGCCGCGTCGCCGATCAGTGGCGACGGCGAGGACATCGACGGGACCCTCGGCCAGAAGGTCCTCAACGACGCGATCGCGAAGATCACCTCGATCGCCAATGCCCGTGATCGCAACGTCGAGTGGGCCGTGGGCACCGTCCGGGATGCGAAGTCCTCGCCGGCCGAGGAGGCGGTCGCGGTGGGCGCGGTCGACGGGATCGCCGCGACGATCGAGGAGGTGCTCGCGTTCGCCGATGGCAAGACCGTCGAGGTCGGCGGCCAGCCGGTGACCCTCGAGCTCACCGGCGCAACCACCAGCGAGCAGGCGATGAACCCGTTCCTCGCGATCATCCGACTGCTGTCCGACCCGACCATCGCGCTGCTGCTGTTCAGCACCGGCTCGGCCGGGCTCCTGGCGGAACTCTACAGCCCCAACTTCGTGACCGGGATCCTCGGCGCGCTCATGGTCCTGCTCGCGCTGATCGGCCTCGGGACGCTGCCGCTCAACGTCGGTGGCCTGCTCCTCATCATCTTCGGGATGGTCCTGTTCGGGCTGGAGCTCACGGTGACCAGCCATGGCCTGCTTGGCGTGGGTGGGCTCGTGTGCTTTGCGCTGGGGGCGTCTGCCCTGTTCTCGGGCCCCGTCGACCCATTCGAGCCACTGGTCCGCGTCGCGCCGCCGGTCATCATGGTCGTGACCGCTACGCTGGGGGTAATCATGGTGCTGATCGTGGTCGGCGCCGTCCGGTCCCGCAGGATCGGGCTTGCGGCCGCGCTTGGGGGGCAGGGCATCATCGGCTCGACCGGAGAGGTGCGCTCGCCGCTCAGTCCTATCGGATCCGTCGTCGCCGGGGGCGAGGAATGGAGCGCGCGAACCGCCGACGGGCGCACGCTGGAGCGCGGCACGCCCGTTCGAATCGTCAAGGTTGAGGGATTGACACTCACGGTCGAGCCGGACGCGTCATCATCGGTGGGCACGTGACCGGGCGGGTTTCCCCGCACGGCGCGGATCGGAGGTAACGGTGGAGCTCCCAATTCTCCTGGCAGCCGGCGGCTTCGTGGTCGTCGTCGTTCTCGTGATCATCTACCTGTCCATTCGCGTCGTGCAGCAGTACGAGCGGATGGTGGTGTTCCGCCTCGGCAAGACCGATGAATCCATGGTTCGCGATCCGGGGCTCCGGCTCCTGATCCCGATCATCGATCGACCGGTGAAGGTCGATACCCGCGAGCAGTTCATCGAAGTCCCCAGCCAGACGACCATCACCAGGGACAATGCGCCGATCAATGTCGACTTCCTCATCTACTGGCGGATCGCCGATCCGCTCAAGAGCGTCGTGAACGTCGCCAACTTCCCGGGCGCCCTCCAGGGCGTCGCGACGACGACCCTGCGCGCCGTCATCGGCGACATCCTTCTCGACGAGGTCCTGTCGAAGCGCGAGCAGATCAACGAGGTCCTCCGCGTCAAGCTCGACGAGGTCACGGAGCGCTGGGGCGGCAAGGTCACCACCGTCGAGATCCGCGAGATCACCCCGCCGCGCGACGTCCAGGACGCGATGAACCGGCAGCTGTCCGCCGAGCGGACGCGGCGCGCGGTCATCACCGAGTCCGAGGGCAACCGGCAGGCCGCGATCAACAATGCCGAGGGCCAGAAGCAGTCGGAGATCCTCAAGGCCGAGGGCGAGCGCCAGGCGGCGATCCTCCGCGCCGAGGGCTTCAGCGAGGCGCTCACCCGGATCTTCGGGGCAGCGAAGGGCGTGGACGAGAAGACCATGGCCCTCCAGTACCTCGAGGCCCTCAAGTCGCTGGGCAACAGCCCGTCGACCAAGTTCGTGATCCCGACCGAGTTCACGCGGCTCGTCGAGCCGCTGACCGGCTACATCAATCGAGGAATGGGCCAGGGCTCGTGAGGCTCGGCAGAGTAGTGGCCACGGGGGACAGGGCATGACCAAGATCCTGGTCGTCGACGACGAGGCGAACGTCCAGCGCCTCCTGCAATACACGCTCAAGCAGGCCGGCTACACGGTGTCGGTCGCGGGCGATGGGCAGGAGGCGCTCAGGATCTGGGCCTCGGAGTCGCCGGGCCTGATCCTGCTCGACGTGAGCCTGCCCAAGGTCGACGGCTACGCGGTCGTCGAGAAGATCCGGGCGGACGAGGGCGCAAGCAGCCACGTCCCGATCATCATGCTGACCTCCGAGAAGGAGGTCGAGCAGAAGGTCCGGGGCCTGCGCGCCGGCGCCGACGACTACCTGGTCAAGCCGTTCCACCAGGCCGAGCTGCTGGCCCGCATGCGCGGCCTGTTGTCCCGATTCGGGCCGCAGGAGGGTGGCGTGTCGCGGGTGCGGCCGCCGCTCGGCAAGATGATCGCGTTCTACGGCGCCAAGGGCGGCGTCGGCGCCACGACCATCGCCATCAACACCGCGATTGCGCTGCACACAGAGCTCGACCGCAAGGTCGCGCTCGTCGATGCCGTTCTCCAGTTCGGCGACCACCGGGTGTTCCTGGACCTCGGCAACGATCGCAAGAGCGTCACGGACCTGATGAATGCGCCGCTGGTGGACGCGGAGCTCCTCAAGTCCGTGCTGGTGAATCACGACTCGGGGGTCGACCTGCTGCTCGCGCCGACCTCGCCCGAGGAGGCGGATCTCGTCAACCCGGAGAGCTTCGCGGCCGTGCTGGCGATGCTCCGGTCGATGTACGACTACGTCATCGTCGACGTCGACAAGCGCCTGGGCGACCTCGTCCTCTCGATCCTGGACCACGCCGACGAGGTCCAGGTGGTCATGACCGCGGACCTGTCCTGCCTGAAGAACGTCAGGCTGGTGCTGGAGGCGCTGCGCAAGGTCGGCTTCGACCCGAAGCGGCTCAAGCTGGCCCTCAACCGCTCGAACGCGTTCACCGGCATCTCCGTGGGCGCCGCGGAAAGCGCTCTGAAGCGCGAGTTCGAGACGAAGATCGCGAACGAGTACAGGGTCGCCATCTCGGCGCAGAACACGGGCTCCCCGTTCTGCTATGCGAAGCCGGATTCGCCGCTGTCGAAGGCGATCATCGAGCTCGCGCAAACCATCGACGCCTCGTTCGCGCCGCAGGTCGCGGCGACGGTCGGCACCCCGGCGCCCCGCGAGGGAGCCGCCCGGGCTCGCTAACCCGGGGCGCGGTGCCGCCCGCGACGGCGGTAGCCAGCTGCCGACGCACGGACACCGGTCGGGCGCCGGGTGAGCGCCAGATAAGCGCCGGTTCGTAGGGTGGCGGGGTGCTCGCGACCCTGCTCTCCGCCACGCTCGTCGCCCTCGATGGGCGGGTCATCCGCGTCGAGGTGGACGTCGCGCCGGGCCTGCCCGGCTTCACGATCGTCGGGCTGGGCGACGCGTCGATCCGCGAGGCGCGTGAGCGGGTGCGCGGCGCTCTGCGCAACTCCGGCTTCGTGCATCCGCCGCGGCGCATCACGGTCAACCTGGCGCCCGCCGACGTGCCCAAGACGGGCTCGGCGGCTGATCTCGCGATCGCCATCGGGATCCTGATCGGGTCGGAGCAGTTCACCGCGCGGGCGGGCCGCGCCGCGATGATCGGCGAGGTTTCGCTCGGGGGCGAGATTCGCCCGGTGCCGGGGCTCCTGCCCATGGTGGCGGCGCTGGCGCGTCGCGGCGTCCGGCGGGTCATCGTTCCCGCGGATGGTGCCGACGAGGCGCGACTCATCGGCGGCCTGGAGATCGTGGCCGCGGCCACCGTTGCCGAGGCGGTGGACGCGCTGCGATCCCGACGCCGCGCGGCACCGACGCCGCCGGCCCGAGTCGAGCTCGCACCTGATGGCGCCGGCTCCGCGACGCCCGCCGTGCCGGCCCTCACGGAGACGATGGCCGTGCCGGATCTCGCCGACGTCCGCGGCCAGGTCGAAGCGCGACGGGCCCTCGAGGTCGCAATGGCGGGCGGCCACGGGCTGCTCATGATCGGACCACCGGGGACCGGCAAGACGATGCTCGCGCGCACGATCCCGGGGCTCCTCCCGCAGTTGTCCGACGACGAGTCCCTCGCGGCCACGATCGTCGCCTCGGTGTCGGGGGAAGGCCCATTGCGCGCGCTCGTCCGTACGCCGCCATTCAGGGCGCCGCACCACACCAGCTCGTACGCGGCGATCGTCGGCGGCGGGCGGGCACTCACGCCGGGCGAGGTCACCCGGGCAGACGGCGGCGTCCTGTTCCTCGACGAGCTGACTGAGTTCTCGCGGGACGTCCTCGAGGCCCTCCGGCAGCCACTCGAGGACGGCCGGGTGTCGATCGTCCGTGCCTCCGGGGCGGCGACGCTGCCGGCGCGGTTCCAGCTGGTTGCCGCGACGAACCCGTGTCCGTGCGGACACTCCGGGGACGAGGATCGATGCCGCTGCCCGCTGGGCGTCCCGGACCGGTATGTCGGACGGATCTCAGGGCCGCTCCGCGACAGGATCGACGTCTGGGTCACGCTCGCGCGCATGAAGGCGGCCGCGATGGTCGCGGGGCCTGATCCGGAGGCCTCGTCCGTCGTGGCGACGCGGATTGCCGCCGCGCGCGCCATCCAGAAGGCGCGCCTGGGCGGTCGTCTCAACTCGCGGATCAGCGGGCGGGCCCTGCGCACGATCGCGCAGCTGCGCCCGATCACGGCCCGCCGGCTGTCGGACCTCGCGGACGGCGAGCGGCTCTCCGGCAGGGGCACCGAGCGGCTCCTGCGCGTGGCCCGCACGGTCGCCGACCTGGGCGGCGCCGACGCGGTCGAGATCGAGCACCTCGAGGAGGCGGCTCGCTGGCGCCCGCCCTCGAGCCGGCCCAACGTCGCTCTGGCGGTCTGACGATGCTCGGGGTCGGCGCGGGCGGGCCGGACGGGGCGGGTGCCGGGCTTCCGGGGGCGCCTCCGAATGCGACGCATGCCGGCGTGCCGGCGCGCGATCGAGACGCGCTCGCGGTCCTGCTTTCCGTCCACGGCCTCGGCCCCATGACCCTCGGGCGGCTGGTCGACGTGGCTGGTTCGCCCGCCGCGGTCCTGGACATCGCACAGCGCCAGTCGGCGGCCGGCGAGCTGATCGAGGCGAGTCGAGCACGCGACGGCGCCGGGCAGCCCATCACGGACGCGGTCGCGGCGGCGATCGTCGAGGCTGCCGGGAACGCCGGGGCAATCCTTGGCGAGGTGGAGCGGCTCGACATCCGGGTCGTCGCCGCGGCGGACCGCGACTACCCGCGCCGCCTCCTGGCGATCGACGTCCCGCCGCCGGCGCTCTTCGTCCGCGGCAGCCTGGAGTCGCTCGCCAGCCGGCATGTGGTCGCGGTGGTTGGCACGCGCCATCCGAGCCCCACGGGACGCCGCCTCGCCAACCGGATCGGGGCGGCGCTGGCGCGCGCCGGAGCGACGGTGGTCTCGGGCCTGGCAGTGGGCATCGACGGCGCGGCGCACGCCGCCGTCCTGGCACAACGCGGCAACACGGTGGCTTTCATCGGCGGCGGTCATGCGCGCCTGTATCCGCGCGCACACGAACGACTGGCGGACGCGATCGTTGATGCCGGTGGGGCCGTCGTCTCGGAATACGCTCCGCGGGTAGAGCCGACGAAAGGCACGTTCCCGCAGCGGAACCGGCTCATCAGCGGTGCGGCGGACGCGGTCGTCGTCGTCGAAGCCGGCGCCCGGAGCGGCGCGCTGGTGACGGCGTCGTGGGCGCTCGAGCAGGGGCGTGAGTGCTTCCTCGTGCCGGGCCCGATCGACGCTCCCGCCTCCGCGGGCTGCAATGGCTTCCTGCGTGACTGGCACGACCTCGCGCGGATCGTGTCCGGGGTTCCGCAGCTGCTCGACGACCTGGGGCTGCTCGGCTCGGCAGGGCTGCCGGCGTCGAGGCGGCCCGGGGAGGGCGGCAGCGCGGGCCGCTCCAAGGTGAGGCTGCCGTCAGCTTCCGCGGTCCTCAGCGGCCGCAGCGCCGCCGAGATCGCGGTCGCGGAGGCCCTGGTGCACGGCGCCGTGACGGTCGACGAGATCGTCGCCGTCACCCGAATGAGCGTCGGAGCGGTACTCGGAGCGGTTACGCGCCTGGAGGTGCTCGGCCTGGTGCTGGCCGCCCACGGCCGCTACGAGCCGGCGGGCCCGCTCGCCGCCGCGAACCCCGTCGCCGCCTGAGACGGCCGGAGCAGGACCAACGCCGGGTCCACGCGCCGGGCCGCCGCTGGTATCGTCCCGACGTGATCCGGGCCATCCTCCACCTGACCAACGACCAGCCGCTCGCGGTCGACCTCCTCGAGGAGCCGACCCCGTCGGACATCGCCATCGTGTGCACGAACCCTCGCACTATCGACGGCAAGAAGCCGGTGTTCATCGACCATTCGAGCTCGACGTTCGTCTTTCCGATGTCGGCGATCCGGTTCGTGGAGGTCCTCCGCGATCGAGAGGAGGGCGACGACCTTACGCCCGTCGTCAGCGACCAGCCGGCGGAGGCCGAGGACCTCGAGATCGACGAGGACTTCCTTCGCCGCGTGCGCGAGGCCTGACGGCGGCACGAGCCCGGGCGAGCCGGCGGTAAATCGGCAGTTGATCGGCGTGTAAGGGGTGCGTGCGTATACTCCGCCGCGATGCCGAAGCACCTCGTGATCGTCGAGTCCCCAGCCAAGGCACGGACGATCGAGCGCTACCTCGGCGCCGATTACCGTGTCCTGGCTTCCTACGGGCACGTCCGTGACCTGCCCGAGAATCCGGGCAAGGGCAAGTTCGGCGTCGACGTGGAGCACGACTTCGAACCGGAGTACGTGGTATCCGAGGATCGGCGCAAGCATGTCGCCGACATCGAGAAGGCGGCCAGGAGCGCCGACACCGTCTATCTCGCCACGGACCTGGACCGCGAGGGCGAGGCGATCGCGTGGCACGTCACCGAGGCAGCCCACGTCGCCAAGTCCAAGACGAAGCGCGTGACGTTCTCGGAGATCACCGAGCGCGCGATCAAGGATGCCTTCGCCAACCCGCGGGCCATCGACACGAACCTCGTCGACGCCCAGCAGGCCCGCCGGATCGTGGACCGGCTCGTCGGCTACACGCTGAGCCCGCTCCTGTCGCGCAAGGTCCGCAGCGGCCTGTCGGCCGGCCGGGTCCAGTCCGTGGCGGTCCGCCTCGTTGTCGAGCGGGAGCGCGAGATCGACGCCTTCGTCGCGCGGGAGTACTGGACCCTGCGCGCGCTGCTCGCCACGCAGGCGGGCGAGGAGTTTGAGGCGGAGCTCGTCAAGATCGACGGCAAGCCGATCGAGGTGGGCGACGGGATGGCGGCCGAGGGCCACGCCGAGGCCCTGCGCGCGCTGCGGCCACGCGTGACCTCCATCGCGACCAAGACGCAGAAGCGCAGTCCGGCGCCGCCGTTCACCACCTCCACTCTCCAGCAGGAGGCGAGCCGAAAGCTGAGCTTCAGCCCCAAGCGAACGATGTCGATCGCCCAGCGGCTGTACGAGGGCATTGAGTCCCCGGACGGCCACGTAGGGCTGATCACGTACATGCGCACGGACTCGGTGGCGATGGCCGGCGAGGCGATGGGCGAGGCGCGCGACGTGATCCGCGAGCGGTACGGCGAGCGCTACACGATGCCCAAGGGCCGGCCGTTCAAGACCAAGGCAAAGGGCGCCCAGGAGGCGCACGAGTCGATCCGGCCGACCTCGTTCCAGCGCGATCCGGACTCCCTCGAACGCTTCCTCAAGCCCGAGGAACTGCGCCTGTACCGGCTGATCTGGCAGCGTGCCCTCGCCAGCCAGATGGAAACGAAGGAGCTCGAGACGACGACCGCCGAGCTCGAGGCCGGCCCCTACGGGCTGCGCGCGGCGGCGACCCGGACGCTGTTCGACGGCTTCTCCCGCGTCTACACCGAGGGCCGCGACGAGGCTCGTGACGCCCGAGTGAGCGCGGAAGGCGCTGCGACCGACGCGCTCGACGACGCTGTGGAGGCGCGCCTGCCGGCCCTCGCCGAGGGCGACGAGACGACCGTCGCGGACGTCCCCACGACCCAGCACTTCACCGAGCCGCTGCCTCGGTTCACGGAGGCCTCGCTCATCAAGGCGCTCGAGGAACACGGCATCGGTCGCCCGTCCACGTATGCGGCGACGATCTCGACGATCGTCGACCGCGGCTACGTGCGGGTCGAGGAGCGCCGGTTGCGTCCCGAGCTGATCGGCGGGCTGACGACGGACTACCTCGTCGAGCATTTCGGTGACTACGTGGACCTCTCGTTCACGGCGAAGATGGAGGCCGACCTCGACGATGTCGCTGAGGGGAAGCGTGCGTGGGTCCCGCTGCTCCGTGACTTCTTCACGCCGCTCCGCACGCTGGTCGAGGAGAAGAGGAAGTCGACGAGCCGCCCGGTCATCGAGACCGAAGAGGTCTGCTCGCTGGGCCACCCCATGGTCATCCGGCTCGGGCGGAACGGGCAGTTCCTCGCCTGTTCCACGTATCCGGATCACAAGGAAACCCGGCCGTTGCCCGGCGACGAGGCGCCGCCCCAGGCCGGCGAGGGCGAGACCTGCCCCGAATGCGGCACGGGGATTCTCGCCGGCAAGCAGGGCAGGTTCGGGCCGTTCGTAGGCTGCAACCGCTACCCCGAGTGCGGCTACATCAAGCGCGAGGGGCCGGAGCCGCCTCCGCCGCTCCCGTTCGATGTCGTCTGCCCGAAGAACGCGGACGGCAAGCTGGTCCCGCGTCGCGCGCGCCGGACCGGCAACGTCTTCTGGGGATGCTCGAACTACCCCAGGTGCGACTTCACCACGAACCACGAGCCGATCGGCGCGCTCCACGATGCAGACGACGGGCCGGTCGCGAAGTTCGGCGATGTCTTCCGGTGCCTGAAGGATGGGGCCCCGATCAAGGTTCCCTCCGAGGATTCACCGATCGGCCTGCGGCTGCCGGGCGGACCGCCCGATCCCGAGGCGCTCACGCCGGCGCGTCGACCCGGCGGGCGGCCAGGCGGAGGGCGGCCCGGCGGCGGCCCGAGAGCGCCGCGGCGTGGCGGCCGATCGACGCGGGCGACGGCGAGGACCTGACCCTGACCCCGCGGGGGGCGTAGCCTCCGCACGTGGGTATCACCGCCGAGACGCCACTGGACCGATTCCTGCTCAGCCTGCGCGCGCGGGACGCGTCCGAGCACACCCTCCGCTCGTACGCGACCTCGGTCGGTGCGTACCTCGACTGGCTGGCGGAACGCGGCGCGGACTGGCGAGCGCCGGCGCGCACGGACCTGCGCGCATACCTGTCGAAGCTGGTCGGATCCGGGGCGCGCACGTCGGTGAGCCAGCGCCTGGCCGCGATCCGGTCGTTCCACCGGTTCGCCGCGCGGGCGGGCCTCGCGGCGGGCGACCCGTGGGGCTCCATTGCCACGCCGCGTCTGCCGCGCAGGCTGCCGCGCGTGCTCGAGGTGGACCAGATCGAGCGGCTGCTGGCGGCCATCGAAGCCGAGCGCGCCGGCGAGCGACGCAGCCCGTCGCCCGTCGCCGAGGCGATCGCGATCCGTGACCGCGCCCTCGTCGAGGTCGCCTACGCCGCGGGTCTGCGCATCAGCGAGCTCGCCGCCGCGGAGCTTTCGAACCTGGACCTGCAGCGGGGCGAGGTCCGCGTACTCGGCAAGGGCCGCAAGGAGCGGATCGGGCTGCTTGGGCGGCCCGCGATCGCGGCCATCGAGGCATACCTGGACGACGGGCGGCCGCAGCTCCTCGCCCGGCGCCGGGCGCCGGGACCCGAGCCGGACGCGATCTTCCTGAACCAAGACGGCGTGCCGCTCGGGGTGCGCGGCCTGCGCTACCGGATCAATCGGCTGTACCGGCTCGCGGGCCTGCCGGAGGGCGTCTCGCCGCACACTTTGCGGCACTCCTTCGCCACGCACCTCCTCGACGGCGGCGCGGACCTGCGCGTGGTCCAGGAGCTGCTCGGGCACGAGAGCCTGGCCACGACGCAGGTCTATACCCACGTTTCGGCCGCTCGCCTCCGTGCCGCCTATGTCGATGCCCACCCGAGGGCTCGCGCCACGCCCGCGGCCGACGCGCGTTGACCATCGAGGATGGCTTCGAGGAGCCCGCCGGCGCCGAGGCCGCGTACTCGCCGCCCCGCAGCTCTGCCGTCGCGCTCGCGAAGGCCGGCCTGGTCGTGTCAGCCGCGTATCTCGTCGCGCGCGTCCTCGGCTACGTCCGCGTCGTCGTCATCGGGACGACGTTCGGGGCCGGCGAGGACCTCGACGCCTTCTTTGCGGCATTCCGGATCCCGGACCTGATCTTCCAGCTCGTCGCCGCAGGAGCGGTGGCCTCGGCTGTTGTTCCGATCGTCAGCGCCCTGGTCGCGAACGGCGAGCCGTCCCGTGCCTGGCGCGTCGTCTCGACGCTCATCAACCTCATGCTCATCGGCCTGCTCGTCTTCGCCGCGATCGCGTTCATCTGGGCGCCGCAATTCGTGGCCGCGATCACGCCGGGGTTCAGCCAGCCCTTGCTCGACCGGACGGTGGAGCTGACGCGGATCATGCTCGCCTCGCCGATCCTGCTCGCCATGGGTGCCGTCGCGACGGCGGCGCTCAACTCGGAACGGCGGTTCGCCGCGTCCGCCATCGCTCCGATCGTCTACAACCTCGCGATCATCGGCGCCGCCGTCGTGCTCAGCGACAGCATGGGCGTGACCGGCCTCGCGCTGGGCGTCGTCGCCGGCTCGCTCGGGCTGCTGGTGGTGCAGCTGCCGGCCCTGCGTCGCGTCGGCTTCCGGTTCTCGCCGCGCATCGACCTGTCGGACGATCAGGCCCGCAAGCTGCTCAAGCTGATGGGCCCGCGGGTGCTGGGCCTGAGCGCAAGCCAGATCACGATGGTCGTGATGACGTCGCTGTCGACCGGCGTCGGGCTCGGGGCGGTGACGGCGTTCACGATCGCGTTCGCGCTGTACCAGATCCCGATGGGCGTGATCGGCATTCCGCTGGGCATCGTGATCTTCCCGTCGATGTCGCGCGAGCTCGCCGTCGGGCGCACGGGCAGCTACCTCGAGCTCGTCGCGCGCGCAACCCGCATCCTGTTGTTCGTGATGCTGCCGATCGCGGCAATCGGCATCGCGCTGCGCCTGCCGACAGTAGACCTGCTGCTCGGCTACGGCCGCTTCGACGCCGCGGCCGTGGTCCTCACCGCCGAGACGCTGCTGCCGTTCCTGATCGGCCTGACCGGGCACGCCGTTATCGGCGTCTTCGCTCGGGCCTTTTACGCCCGGCAGGACACCCGGACCCCGGTCCTCGCAGCGATCCTCGCGGTCGTCGTGAACACCACGCTCGGGTTCGCGCTGGTCGGGCAGTTCGGCCTGCCCGCGCTGGGTCTCGCGATCGCGGTGGCGGCATGGGTCGAGGCAGGCGTCCTGCTGATCGTGCTTCAGCGGCGTGAGCCGGACCTCGACGTGGCGGGGATCCTCTGGGTCGGCGCTCGATCGCTGCTCGCGGCGGTGGCGGCCGGCGTGGTGGCCGCGATCACGCTCCAGGCACTGGTCGGACCGGTACCCGGATCGGACAAGGTCACCGTGCTCGTTGGGGCGGGCGTGGCGGCCCTGCTCGGTGGCGTCGCGTACGCGGGCGTGGCCTTCGTGCTCCGGATCCCCGAGCTGCGATCGATGTCGGCGATCCTGCGCGACGTATTGCAACGCCGGGCGCGAGCTTGACCGCTAACGTGCCGCCGATGCCCTGGACGATCCACGACGCGACGCCCGACGAGCTGGCCGACTGGGACGCGCACACGGTCGACGTTCCAGGCGGCGACGTCTTCCAGTCGCGCGCGTACGGCGAATACCGCAGCCGGCACGGCTGGCAGCCTCGATTCATGGTCTTCGACGATGGCTTCCGTGCCCTCTCGATCTCGCGCCCATGGCCGTGGATCGGCGGCAGCGGGGCCTACCTCCCGCGCGGGCCGGTATCGGCGGGGGAGCCGGCGGAGACGACGGCGGATCGGCTTCGGGCTATCGCCGACTACCTCGCGACCCACGGCGTCGACGTGCTCTCCAGCGATGCCGAGATTCGCGCCGAGACCGGCTATCCGGCGCTGCTCGCGGCACGCGGCTTCACGCCGATCGAGGAGATCCAGGTGGCACGGCACCGCGTCGGGGTGCCGCTCGGGACCGACGAGGCGGCGCAGTTCGGGCTCATCAGCCAGTCGTCACGAAACCTGATCCGTCGCGCCGAGAAGCAGGACGTGCGCGTCGCCCGGTTCGACGCCCGGGCAACCCCCGAGAACGGCGAGGGCTTCGTGCTGGCGCCCGGTGACCTGGGTGAGCCACGCGAGCTCGAGCCGGCGCTCCGCCGTTTCTACGCGGCCCTGGGCGTGACCGCCGACCGGCGCGGCTTCCGCGGGCTCCTGTACAACGTGGGCACCTTCCTCGACTGGTCGACGAACGCCATCGCGGCGGGTCATGCCCTGTACCTCGAGGCTCGCACGCCCGACGAGCGGCTGGTCGCCGGCGCCTTGTTCCATCGGCACGGCGAACGGCTGACCTACGGCTATGCCGCCGACGACTTCGAGCTCCGCGACGAGTACCCGGGCGCCGTCCGTCTGCTGATCTGGCGCGGCATGCAGATCGCGATGCGCGAGGGTCGAGCCGAGATGGACCTCGGTGGCGTCGACACGCCGGGCGCCCGACGCAAGCCGGTGAAGGGCGAGGAGATGCACGGCCTGCTCGCGTTCAAGGAGCAGTTCGGGGGCGTGTGGGTGGAGCAGTCGGGCAATCACGAGTGGGTCGCGCGCCCGTGGCGGTACGCGGCCGGCCGGGTCCTGGCGGCCATGGCCCGACGGGTGCGCCGCTGATGGCCGACGTCGCGACAGGGGGTCCGGCGACGGCCGCGGCCGCGGTGGACGCTGCAGTCGACGCGGCGCGCCTCCGTTCGGATGACGCGGCCTGGGACCGGTTCGTCGCCGATTCGTCCGCGCCCAGCTTCCTCCAGGCCACGCCATGGTCCGTCGTGAAGCGCCCGAACGGCTGGCGATCCGCCCGCGTCGTGGTCGATGGTCCGGCTGGCCCGGTGGGTGCCCAGGTGCTGGTGCGCCATCCGCGACCGCTGCCGAAGGGCTTTGGGTACGCGGCGCGCGGCCCCGTCACCGCCGGCCCGCTCGATTCGGCGGCGCTCGGCGCGTTCACGGATGCGGCGCGGCGGGCTGCGGCCGGTCTCGGCATCGCCCACCTCCGCATCGACCCGGAGCTCGAGGATCCCGACGGCGCGATCGCGGCCACGTTGCGGGATCTCGGGTGGCGGCCCGCGCCGGACATCCAGCCCCGCTCGACGCAGGTCATCGACCTGACGCGGACCGAGGACCAGCTGCTCG